>CAZVTS010000070.1:0-11541 GCA_964630175.1 uncultured bacterium | reverse complement strand
TCGCAAGGGAACGATCGACAAACCCATGTATGTCGACGGGCGCTTCTGGACCGTCGACACGATGTTCTATTCGGAAATTGCTCCTAGAAGCTTCCCGAAGTTCGTTTATTATCTGGCAACTACACTGCCTTTTGATCAGTTGACCACGCGAACGGCGCTGCCAAGCATGACGCAAGAAGCGCTCTCAAATGTGGAAGTCTTGATTCCGCCGCTCGAGGAGCAGCGTTCGATTGCCGCGTTCTTGGATCACGAGACGGCACGAATCGACGAGCTCGTGCGCGAGCAAGAGCGACTCCTGTCTCAACTCGCGACCAAGCGGACGGCTACAATCTCCCACACCATTCGTGGCGGTCTCACTTCCGAACCGCATAGAGACACGGGCACCACTTGGGTGGGTAGCATCCCAGAGTCCTGGCGTTTAACCAGATTGAAGTTTGAGGCGCTCTCGGTGGATTGCCTGCATTCCACGCCAAGCTATTCAGAAGCCGGCGAGTACCCAGCGGTGCGGACGTCCGACCTCTCGCTCGGACGACTCGATCTTCGCAACGCCCTTCGAGTCGATAGAGCCGAGTACTTGGCTCGGAATGCTCGACTCGTTCCACGACAGGGAGACATCATCTACACCCGGGAAGGCACTTTCGGCTTGGCGGCCGTAATACCGGAAGGCGTCGAACTTTGCCTCGGTCAGCGAGTAATGCTCCTCCGAGCGCACAATATGGACAGCCAGTTCCTTATGTGGCAGCTTAACGCAGACTTCGTGTATCAGCAGGCTATCCAGGACCAGATTGGAGCCACTGCACCACGCGTCAACATGGAAACAGTTGCCAACTTTGTATTGGTGTTTCCTCCATTGGACGAGCAGAGGGTCATTGCTCAGTATCTCGATGTGCAGCTACGGGAAATCGATCAAGTTGAGGCTGCTGCTAGGTCACTCATATCCCAATTGAGTGAGCGTCGTTCTGCGCTTGTTAGGGACGCCGTGACCGGCCACATTGACCTCCGCGACTGGCAGCTGCCCGAGGTTGAGCAAGTGGCGGAGGTGGCCTAGATGCCCCATGGCTTCTCCACCGCCCATCGCGAAGCCAGGCTCGAGGAGCACATCGTCTCCTGCCTGGCCGGCACAGGTTGGGTGGTCGGGGATCCGGCCTGCTACGACCGTAAGCGTGCCCTCTACTCCGAAGACGTCATCGCCTGGTTGAGGGCTGCTCAGCCCGAGGAGTGGGACCGGCTCGTCCGCTCGAACGGTGGCGGCGTCGAGGAACGGGTGCTGGACCGCCTCGTGCGCTCGCTCGAGTCCAGCGAGCACGGCGTGGTGAGCGTGCTGCGTCACGGCTTCGATGTCGCTGGCGCCGGCCGCTTGCGCATGTCTGCACCACGCCCGGAGGACCGGCGCAACGAGAAGGCAATCGAGCAGTACGGGGCGAACATCCTGCGTGTGGTGCCGCAGGTGCGTTACAGCCTGGATAACGAGAACGCCATAGACCTGGTGTTCTTCATCAACGGCCTGCCGGTTGCCACGGTGGAGATCAAGACGGACTTCACGCAGAGCGTAGAGGACGCTATCTGGCAGTACAAGCGTGACCGCAAGCCTAAGAGCGCCAAGGGTCGCGTGGAGCCGTTACTGACGCAGAAGCGTGGCGCCGTGGTGCACTTCGCCATGAGCGACAGCCAGATCTTCATGACCACCAACCTGGCGGGGGAGGGCACGTTCTTCCTGCCGTTCAACAAGGGCAACAACGGTGGCGCCGGCAACGCACCCAGACCACACGGGTACCCGGTGAGTTACTTTTGGGAAGAGGTCCTGCAGCGCGACAACTGGCTGCGGATCTTCCAGCAGTTCGTGTTCGTGGAGGTGGAGCAGAAGGAAAACGCGCAGGGCAAGGCGTTCACGAGCGAAACGCTGATCTTCCCGCGTTACCACCAGTGGGACGCGGTAACGAAGATGGTGGGCGCCGTGCGCGAGGAAGGCCCGGGCAAGCCCTACCTGGTGGCGCACAGCGCGGGGAGTGGCAAGACGAAGACGATTACTTGGTTGGCGCACGAACTCATCCGCATTCGCGATGAGATTGGAGAGGCGTACTTCGATTCCGTCATCCTGGTGACGGACAGGCGCGTGCTCGACCAGCAGCTTCAGAACGCCATCCTGCAACTGGATAACCAGCGGGGCGTGGTCGCTACCATCACCGATTCGGGCGGCAGCAAGAGCAGCCAGTTGGCGCAGGCCATGCTCAGTAGCACCCCCATCATCGTGGTAACGCTGCAAACGTTCCCGTACGCGCAGGACCTGATCCTTAGCGAGGCCAGCCTGAAGGATAAGCGCTTTGCAATCGTCATCGACGAGGCGCACTCGAGCACGGGCGGCAGCACCGCTGCGGACTTACGCTTCATCCTCACGGGCGAGAGGGAAGAAGAGTGGGAGAAGCTTTCCACGAAGGAGAAGCTGACGTCGCGGCAGACGTCGCGGCGGCCACCGCCGAACGCGAGTTACTTCGCCTTCACCGCCACCCCCAAGCACTCGACCCTCACACTGTTCGGTCGTGGCGAGAACGACCCTCACGCAGCCGTATCGGACGCGAACAAGCCAGTTGAGTTCCACGCTTACACGATGCAGCAGGCAATTGAGGAGGGGTTCATCCTCGACGTGCTGCAGAACTACACCACGTACCGGGCGGCGTTCGAGCTGAGTGAGGAGCTCGAGGAGGACGCGAAGGTCGACGCGCGGCAGGCGCGCCGCAGGTTGGCGCGTTGGGCGGCTCTGCATCCGACGAACGTAGCGCAGAAGGTCGAGTTCATCGTTAAGCACTTCCAGCGCAACGTTGCTCCACTCCTGGCCGGTCAGGCGAAGGCGATGATCGTTACCAGTAGTCGCGCCGCAGCCGTTAAGTACAAGCTCTACTTCGACGAGTACGTCAAGAAGCACGGCATAAACGACATCGCTGCTTTGGTGGCGTTCAGCGGCGACGTGCTGGGTAAGGATGTCAGCGACAGCCAGCGCGACTACCCCGCCGAGCGGAAGTTCAACGAGACGAACATGAACCCGGGCCTGCATGGGCGCGAGCTACCGGCGGCATTCGACACGCCCGAGTACCGCTTCATGATCGTGGCCAACAAGTTCCAGACGGGCTTCGACCAGAAGAAGCTCGTCGCCATGTACCTAGACAAGAAGGTCAGCGGGGTCGAGGCGGTGCAGACCCTCTCGCGCCTCAACCGCACCAGCCCGGGTAAAGACACCACCTACGTGGTCGACTTCGCGAACGACGCCGACACGATCCTCACGGCGTTCCGGCAGTTCTACCGGCACGCGCGCGTGGAGGCGGTGCAGAACCCGGACGTTGTCTACGACGAGAAGGAGCGCCTTGGCCAGGCGAACATCCTCGACAACGAGGAGATAGAGCGGTTCGCTGAGGCGATGGTGCGCCGCGACGTGAAGCACGAGCAGCTCTACGCCCTCACGCAGCCCGCCACCGACCGCTTCAACGACAAGTACCGCGCGCTCACCGAAGAACTCGTGGCCTTGGAGGGGGAGCTGACGCGCGCGCAAGGGCAGGGGAGTGAGGTGGCTGCTCAGCAGCTTGAGGCGCGGCGCTCGCACGTTGCCGAAGAGCGCGACGCCCTCAACCTCTTCCGCGACGGCTTGGCTAAGTTCGTACGGACCTACCAGTTCATCGCACAGATCATCGACTTGAACGATCCCGAACTGGAGGCGTTCACGCAGTTCGTGCGGCTGCTGCGTAACCGGCTCGACAGCGTTCCGCTTGGGCAGGTCGACCTGAGCGGTCTGCGGCTCCTGCGCTACGCGATAGTTGAGGGCGAAGCGCTGGGCGGGGTGGGCACCAAGGGCGAGATGGGGGCAGAAGACCCGCGCCTTAAGCCCAAGGGAGCAGGGGGGCAGCGCGAACCGCGCGACCGGGAGAAGGAACGGCTATCTGAGATCATCCGCCGCATAAACGAGGTGTTCACCTCCGACTTCGATGACTCCAGCAAACTGATGTTCATCGTTCACGTGGCCGACACCCTCAGCCGCAACGAGCGCGTGGTCGCGCAAGTGAGGAACAACGAGCGCGCAGACGCCCTAAAGGGCGATCTGCCGCAAGAAGCGATGAGAGCCGTGTCAGAGGCCATGAACTCGCACCGCGAACATGCGCTTGAGTTACTTAGGCACGATGATGGCAAGCGCGGCATCCTTTACGACGTGCTGTACGACTTGATCCGCAACCCGGATTACGCGCGGCAATTGCTCGATGTGAGATGACGGCGCGAGCCCCTAGAGCCACTCGAACTACCAAGGCCCGGTCAGTGCGGCGACCCATTTGGCTCGCCACACACAACTTGCAATATCTTTAAGGTGTTTGTAATCTTGACGTGTGTTTGCAGATGCTTCGAAGGCCAAGCTTTACCAGGTCGCTGAGGGCCAGTCCGGCTATTTCACGGCCGCTCAGGCGCTAGAGGCCGGGTACAGCTATGAGTCTCAGCACTATCACCAGCGGACCGGTAATTGGCTCCGCGAGGGTTGGGGTATTTATCGACTGGCTCTTTATCCGTATTCGGACGGGGAGGAGTTCGTGCGTCTCATGCTGTGGAGCCGGGATCGCAGCGGCGCGGTTCAGGCCGTTGTATCGCACGAGAGTGCGCTCGAGGTCTACGACCTTAGCGATGTGCTGCCCGGCAGCATCCACCTTACGGTGCCGAAGGGTTTCCGTAAGCGGCAGCCTGAAGGCGTCATTCTCCACGTCGCGGATCTGCCGGCCGGTGTAGTCAGGCAACGAGACGGTTACCGGATTACTACTCCACTGCAGACACTCCTGGATGTGGCTGCATCCCCACTAAGCCCCGAGCACCTAGAGGGTGCTGTAAATGATGCACTCAGGAGCGGAGTGGTGCGAAGACAAGCTCTGGCGGACGCTGTCGCTGGGGCGCCCCACCCTGTGCAGGAGCGATTCTCTTATATCGGGTTCGCATGAAATACACAACTGCTGCTGCTTTCCGGAGGGCTGTACTGGATCAGCTCAGGAATCGTGCGCAGCGTGATGGTGTTCCGATGAGCCGATTGCAGAGGCAGCTGGTGTTCGAACGGTTCCTCGCGCGACTTTTTCATCAAGGGGACGAGCGATGGGTGCTAAAGGGTGGCTACGCCTTGGAACTGCGGCTGCCTGGAAGGGCAAGAACCACTCGTGACCTGGATCTCAATGTGCCTCCTCCGTTGATGACGGATCTGCTGCTGAGGCTACAGCGAAGCGCCGCCATCGATCTGGGTGACTTCTTCGAGTTCGACGTACTTGCAGGCGCAACAGAGTTGGCTGGGCCGCCTCTCGGTGGTTACCAACTTCGCGTGG
Organism: uncultured bacterium; assembly: GCA_964630175.1. GTDB lineage: Bacteria > Deinococcota > Deinococci > Deinococcales > Trueperaceae > JAAYYF01. Next base: position 6,208 of record CAZVTS010000070.1, on the reverse strand, counting down.
AGGTGAGGCTGGATGGCCGGCGCTTCGACCGTTTTCCTCTGGATGTTGGTCAAGGAGATGTATCGGTGCGCGAGCCAGACTGGGTGCCGGCACAGGTCGACCTGGGCTTTGCTGGCCTTAGCACGCCCCTGTTCTCCCTCTATCCGCTCGAGGACCATTTCGCCGAGAAGCTGCACGCCTACACGATGCCCCGTGAGAATCCGAGCCGGGTAAAGGACCTAGTAGACATGGTCCTGCTCCTGGACCTCGGACTTAAGGCTTCAAGAACCCTAAGCGAAAGCATTGAGGCAACGTTTGCGCGCTATGGGCGACACTCTCTACCTGAAGTGTTGCCCGAGCCTCCGCCACAATGGAATGCGCCGTTCGAGAAGCTCGCTTTTGAGGTGGACCTATCAGTGACCACCCCAGGAGGCGCCTACAACCTGCTGCAGACGTTTCTAGAAGCTAGTTGATTCATGACATCGGCAGCCCTATGGAGCGTGAGAACCAAGGTCGTGAGGGAACGGAAGGCTTGGATAACCCCAACAGGTACCCCCATGCCCCAAAAGCCTAAAATGGCGCACCGAGTCAAATGAAAAACCCCGTCCAGGACGGGGTTTACGTGGTGGGTCGTATAGGACTCGAACCTATGACCCGCTGATTAAGAGTCAGCTGCTCTACCGACTGAGCTAACGACCCACGGCGTGCTCGGCGCGGCTCACCGCGCGAGCGCTAGATAGTGTACAGGAGCGAACGCCGCCGTGTCCAATGTCCGCATTGACTCAGAACTTTTCGAACCCCAGAGGGGGTCGTTGACTCATTACTCTTTCCGACTATGGAGCCGCAGCGTGAGAAACCGGTTGGTCTCAGCATGAGCAGCAGGCGTGAGTACACCAAGGCCATGCGAGCGCGTTACCAGCGCGCCAACCGGCGTGAACGCAGCGAACTCCTCGATGAGATGGTGGAGGTAGCCGGTTACACGCGTAAGCACGCCATCACCCTCCTCAACCAGAGCGAGCCGCATACGCCGCGCGTGAGCCGCCCGCGCTCGGGTCGGCCGCGCGCGTACCGGCATAGCCTGCCCGCCATCGAACTCGCCTGGGAAGCGCTCGATTACTGCTGCGCGCAGCGCCTACACCCACAACTAGTGCCGCTCACCGAGGCGTTAGCAAGACACGGCGAACTGCGACTGACCCTCGAAGCACGAACCGAGCTGGCCAGCATCAGCCGCGCTACCCTGGCCCGCAGGCTGGCTGAGATGCCCGTCAGGAAACCGAAGCAGGTGCCCTCAGGCCCGCACCCGAACCGTGTCGCTAGGAGCCTGGTGCCGGTCGATAAGTACGCCTGGAACGAGGACCAGCCCGGCGCGCTGGAGATCGACTTAGTCGAGCACAGCGATGGCCGTGGAGGCCATCACGCCTACACGCTGTCGGTCGTGGACGTGGTCAGCGGCTGGAGTCGCCGCCAGGCGATCATGGGCAAGAGCCAAGCGGCGGTGTTCGCAGCGCTGCAGGAGCTCCTGGGGCAGTGGCCCAGCCGCGTGTGGGCCATCCACAGTGATAACGGCAGCGAGTTCCTCGGCGCGCTGCTCATCAAGTACTGCCAGGAAGCGAGCGTCGCCTACCACCGCAGTCGCCCCTACCAGAAGAACGATAACGCGCACGTGGAGCAGAAGAACCGGCAGTACGTACGCCAGATCATCGGCTACGAAAGGATCGACAACCAGTGCGGCCTCAATTGGCTCAACGACATCTACCAGCAGCTCGACACTTACGCCAACCTGTTCCTGCCCAGCCTCAAACTCATCGACAAAACCCGCAACGGCAGCAAAGTCAAGAAACGCTACGACACCGCCCGAACCCCGCTCGAACGCCTAAGGAACCTCAACGCCATCGAGTCACAAACACTCGCCCTGCTCGAGAAGCAACAACGAGACACCAACCCCCTCGAACTCCGCCGCACCCTCGACCACCTACAAAGACAAGACCCCCACACCTACACCCCAACAACCCATCACCCCAAGTACGAAAGACTTATGAGCCAACCACCCCAGCCCCGGTACGATTTACTTATGAGATGACTCGATGTCGAGAACGGTGGCGCTGGTAACCCCGCCCCTAGCCAAACGCCTGCCCCTGCGTAATGGTGAACGCATGCCCCGCCTGTTCATCGCCGTGCCCATTGACGAGAGCGTGAAAGCCAACTTGGAGCGCGTTGGCACTGCGGCCAACGCCCGTGGAGTCAGCTGGGTTCCACCCGAGAACATGCACCTCACCCTGGCCTTCCTGGGCGAGGTGGCAGAACGCCGCGTGCCCGAACTCGAGGACGCCATGTACGCGGCCACCGAGTCCAACTTAGAGCCTCTCCACCTGAGGGCGCAGGGCCTCGGCGCGTTCCCGGACGAGGAGAAGGTGCGCGTACTCTGGGCGGGCCTGGATGGCCAAGTGCCGGAGCTCATAGAGCTGCAAGCGCGGTTGGTGAGGCACTTGAGGAGCGCCGGCTTCGAGGTGGATTCCAAGAAGTTCCGGCCGCACATCACCCTGGCGCGGTTCCGGTGGCCGCAACCCATGCCTAAGAGGCTGGCGCGGCTGCAGGAGTTCGGCGAGTGGGAGGCCGCCGAGCTGCAGCTCATCGAGAGTCACCTGTACCCAACGGGCGCACGGTACGTGGTGCGGACCGACGTTCCTCTGGTCGACGATGGGTGACGCCGCTCCGTGCGATTACTCCCGGGTATATTGACTCCGCTAATATCACCCGGGTAGAAACTTCGCCATGCCAACCGAACGAACCTATACAGCGTTCGCCGGGCAAGACCATGTGGTGACCGGCGACCTCGAGAGCATGCTCAGGGCCACCAAGGCGCTCATTAACACCGGTTCCGAAGCACAGGTGCTCATCTTCGACGACGCCACCGGCAAGCAGGTCGATTACGACTTCAGGGGCACGGCCGACGACGTGGTGAGGCGTTACGTGGAACCCGCGCCCGCCCGCGGCCCGGGGCGCCCCAAGCTCGGCGTCGTGTCGCGCGAGGTCACCCTCCTGCCGCGCCACTGGGAGTGGTTGGCGGAGCAGTCCAGCGGCGCGTCTGCCACGCTCAGGCGCTTGGTAGACGAGGCGCGGCGTAACGAGGACGGCGGCAAGCGCGCGGCGGCCGTAACTGGGCGGGTCATGACAGTGCTAGCAGGGGACCTTCCGAACTACGAGGAGGCGTACCGCGCGCTTGATGCCGGCAACGAAGGCAGGTTCCGGGAACTCACGCTGCACTGGCCGGACGATGTGCGTCGGCACCTGCTTCACCTGGCGGCCGCTGCCTTCGAGAAGTAGCGCCTGGAGGAGCGTAGCGATATCGCTACGTTGCTGGCTCCAAGGCTATTAACATGTGCCCGTGGACGGCATGGTCGATCTTTTCCTCAGAGTGGCGGGGCACCACCCGCTCATGCAGGGATTGGTCGCCGGCTTAGTCATCACGTTCATGAACCTGATCGGCGCCATGCTCGTGCTCGTGTGGCGCAACCCCACGCGCCGCTCGCTGGACGGCGCGCTCGGCTTCGCGGCAGGCGTCATGCTCTCCGCGTCGTTCACCAGCCTCATCCTCCCGGCCATCAAGATCGGCGGCCTGGCCCCCGTGGCCATAGGCATAGCGGTAGGTGTGCTCATCCTGGACCGCGCAGACGCCTGGGTGCCCCACGTTCACTTCCTCGTAACGGGTAGGCGCAGGGCGGACGCCGCGCAGGAGGCGGGGGTCGACGCACCCAGGCGCAGCGGCATGTCCGGCGTGTTCCTCTTCATCGTCGCCATAACCATCCACAACATGCCCGAGGGCCTCGCCGTGGGCGTGGGCATAGGCTCCGGCGAGCTGGGGGCCGCGCTGGCGCTGATGTTCGCCATCGGCATCCAGAACATCCCCGAGGGCCTGGCCGTGGCGGTGGCCGCGCGGAACGCCGGCCTCGGCAGCATGTGGTACGCGGCCTTCACGGGCATAAGGGCCGGGGTGGTAGAGATCCCACTGGCCGTGTTCGGCGCCTGGGCCGTGACGGTGGCGGCGCCCTTGCTGCCTTACGCCATGGGCTTCGCTGCGGGCGCCATGCTGTTCGTGATCCTAGACGAGATCGTGCCCGAGACCCACGCCAACGGCAACGAACGCACGGCCACCATGGGCACCATGGTCGGCGTGCTGGTGATGCTCATACTGGATATCGCCCTGGGGTAGTCAGACGTGCTTGGCCAGGGCGTCGCCCAGCCGCTCGAAGTCGGCCGGCGCCACGTAGGCCTGCACGGAAACGCGCGCATGCAGACGCCCGTTCACCGCCGTGATGGCCACTTCCACTCCTTCGTCCCGCAGTTGGCCGGTCAGCGCCGCTGCAGACCCGTCGTTCGCTTCGTGGCCTAGGTCGATGACGTTCAAGGGCAGGCCGTTCGGCTTCGCCGGCGCCACGTCGAGCCGGTCGGCCAGGTAGGCCAGTCCGGCGTTCAGCACGGCCGTGTTGCGTTCTCGGAGTCGTTGGAACGAAACGCTCAGGTACCTCTCGGGGAACGTGAGCGCGGCCGGCAGCGCCAGGTACGCGGAAGGATCCTGCGTTCCCAGGTAACTGAACGAGCGCGGGAAACCGTCCGCCGCACCCGCGCTGGCCACCAGTGGTCGTACCCGCTCGCGCCAGTGCGGCGCCACGACTAGCGCAGCTGCCGTGCGTGCGGAGAACGCCCACTTGTGAAGGTTGCCGAGCCAGAAGGCCGCGCCACCGGGAACTGGCTCCTCTATCAGCCCCGGCGCGTGCGCTGCGTCTACCAGCACTGGCACGTGCTCCGGTAGCGAGGCGATGAGGGCCTCCACCGGCAGCCTCAGTGCAGAGGCAGAGGTGATCTGGTCCAAGACCACTAGCGCCGTGCGCGGCGTGATGCCAGCCTGGATTGCAGCTATCAGGTCGGCCTCGAACTCGGCCCGGTCCTCCGTGATGGGTAGGGGCACGCGGCGCGCCACGGCCCCGTACCGCTCGCAGGCGCGGGCTATGGCCGTTTGCACCCACCAGTAGGTGTGGTCCGTGAACAGTATCTCGTTCCCCGGCGCGAAGCCTACGGCTTCCAGCACCACCTGCACGGCCTCCGTGGCGTTCTGCACCAGAGCCAGCCCGCCAGGGTCCGTGTGGAGGAACGCCGCCACTTGCGCCCTAACGGCGTCCATGGCGGGCGCCAGGTCGGCCCGGTAGAACTGCTCTGGGCTGCGCTCGATGGCTTCCGAAACCTCGCTTTGCGCCGCCAATACCGGCAGCGGCACCGCTCCGTACGACCCGTGGTTCAAGTGCACCACGTCCGGACGCAACAGGAACAGGTCCGGCCGGTACACCTGCTCCGGGTGGTCGACTAGTTTGGACGACTTCTCGACTTCGCTGTTCACCGGGCTCACGGCCACACAGTAACGCGGCTCGGCGCGCTTCTCATGAGGTCCGGCGTTGGCGTATACAGCCAGACTGCCACTGCCGAACGGAACCACAAGGGCTAACCTCGAAGTACCGGAACCCGTAACGGAACCACCGCCCAGGCCGCCAGGCCGCTGGCGGCCCGAACGAGAGGAGAACCGAGGATGAACAACGAGATCATGGAACTGCTTGGCGCCGAAGCCGACGCGCTCTTGGGTTACCAGGCCAAAGGCATAAGCAAGGACCGGCTGCACGTGCCCGGCCCCGACTTCGTGGACCGCGTGTTCGCCCAGTCCGACCGCAACCCCCGCGTGCTGCGCAGCCTCCAGAGCCTGTACGGCCACGGCCGGCTGGCCAACACCGGCTACCTCTCCATACTGCCCGTGGACCAGGGCATCGAGCACTCCGGCGGCGCCTCGTTCTCCAAGAACCCCGACTACTTCGACCCGGAGAAGATCGTCGAGCTGGCCATGGAGGGCGGCTGCAACGCGGTGGCCTCCACCTTCGGGGTGCTCGGCGCCGTTGCGCGCAAGTACGCCCACAAGATCCCGTTCATCGTGAAGATCAACCACAACGAGCTGCTCACGTACCCGAGCAAGTACTCGCAGATCATGTTCGGCACGATCGAGCAGGCTTACGACATGGGCGCCGTGGCGGTGGGCGCCACCATCTACTTCGGTTCCGAGGATTCGGATAGGGAGATCATCGAGGTGGCCGAAGCGTTCGCGCACGCGCACGAACTCGGCATGGCCACGGTGCTCTGGTGCTACACGCGTAACGACGCCTTCAAGGTGGACGGCACGGATTACCACGCG
>CAZVTS010000069.1:0-11731 GCA_964630175.1 uncultured bacterium | reverse complement strand
GGCGAGTTGGCAGGTTCGGGATCTCGTCGTTCGTGAGCAACCGGCTGCCGATCCTAGAGTTCCCGACCGAGTTGCTTGACGCCATCCGTCAGGGTGAGATCGAGTTCACCAAGGCGCAAGCCATCGCCAGGGTAGGGGACAAGGACGACCGTCGGCAGCTCCTGAAGGAGGCCGTGAACGAGCACCTGACCCTGAGCCAGATACGGCGCAGGATCACGGAGTTGCGGAAGGGCAATAACGTTATGGCGGCGCCTGCCGACGAGGTGGCCGACGAGACGCAGCGCCTGGTTGGTGCCACGAAACGGCTCTTGAACAAGCGGCGGTTGGCGACACTGGATGCTACGCGCAGCAAGAGGGTCAACGAACTGCTGAGGGAGTTGCAGGAACTGCTGGGCGAATAGAGCGAGGAACCAGGGTGTGGGTATCGCGGCCCCCGGCATAGCTCCGGGGGCCGGTGGTTTGGGCATACCGCAGGCGGGGATGGCGAGGGATACTCTGGAGCCAGGAGGTGCGAGATGCTAGAAGTTGGACAGGAGGCGCCTGGCTTCGAATTGAAGGATCAGGCGGGAAACACCCATAGCCTGGCAGACCAGAAGGGCTCCTGGGTTGCGCTCTATTTCTACCCGAAGGACGATACACCCGGCTGCACTACCGAGGCGTGCGAGTTCCGGGACAACCTGGCTCAGATCGGAGCCGTCGGCGGCAAGGTGTTCGGCCTCTCGGCGGACGATGAGGCGAGCCACCTGAAGTTCGCCAGTAAGTACGAACTGAACTTCCCACTGCTGCTGGACCCGGATAAGCGGGTGCTGGAAGCGTACGGGGCGTGGGGCGAGAAGACCACGTTCGGCAAGACTCACATGGGCGTGAAGCGCATCACCTACCTGATCGACCCGGAAGGGAAGATCGCCAAGGTCTGGCCAAAGGTCACGCCGGCGGGCCACGCGCTCGAGGTGCGGACTGCGATCGAGGAGCTCAGGGCGGCAGCGTAGTTCGAAGGACGGTCCTGCTGAGAGTCCCGAGTCGGCAGGGGAGAGGTTCGGCCCGCCATAACGATATGGCGGGCCGAACTGGCTTTGGTCTGACCCGGAGTGCAGTATCTAACGCTGCGTGAGGTTTCTTACGCGCCCTCACACACTGGGGGGCTTGTCTGTGGGCAGGGGGCGGCCGAAGGCACGGAAGGCGCGCGGGCGGCACGTGGTGAAGGTGCTCTTGGCGGCACGCCGCCGAGGAGTGGGAGCCGCACTGTCGACCGCCCCGAGGGAGGGCGGGCACGTACGTAGCGTGCGATAGGGGAGGGGAGAGGTGGCGGCGCCGTGTGCCTTGACGAAGGGGGAAGGCAGGGAACCCCGAACCAGTTAGTGGGAAAGGCGCGGTACTGTTACGCCCCCAACGGGGAGATGGTTGAGGGCCTTAGGGGTCCTGCGGAGGGGGAACCAGCGGTACTGGGGACCCTAAAGGGGGAAGCATGGGTACTGCGCCACCCGGTTGCAGCGGGAAGTCCCCTGGATTCCCCGTTCCGAGCCAGCGAGTCCCCCGCCTCTCCCGGTTGCCGGGGCGGGTCGTTCGGTGCCGAACGGCGACCCGACAGGGACTTCGGTCTCAGGCGAAGTGGTACCCCTGCACGCGTACGGGCGCCGGCAACTCCGCCAAGCTGAGCGCCTTCAGGGTCAGCTGGTAACCCGTGTCTTCCACCACGGCGTCGGCAACGATGATCGAGGCGTCGCGCAGTAGCACACGGTGGGTGTCCCACAGGTCGGGTGGGATGATGAGCTGCGCGCGCACCGGCCCGTCCTCCAGCACGAAGAAGGCGAACCCCTTGGCGGTCGGCGGGCGCTGCTTGCCCACCACCAGACCGGCAGCGCGTACCTGCGTCTTGCGCGCGGTGCGCCGTAGGCTGGCCAGCGGTGCGCAGTTCAGCTCGCGCAACTGGTCGCGCACGAAATCGATGGCGTGGATCTCGAGCGTGCTGAAGCGGGTGGTCTGGAAGTCCCACACGTACCGCTCCTGCACGGTCAGCTCAGGCATGGGAGGCGCGTCCGGCACGGCGGTGAACAGCCCCGGTCGCCCGCTCTCCTGGGAGTTGGCCAGTGCGCCCACGCGGTAGAGCGCGTGCCTGCGGCCTGCGAGCGCGTCGAAGGCGCCAGCGCGCACCAGCAGTTCGAACGACTCGCGGCCCCAGGTCAGGCGCTGGTAGGCGTCATCCACGCTCAGGTAGGGCCCGTGACGCAGGCGCTCCAGCAGTACCTCGCGCGCCATCTCCTGGCTCACGCCCTGGACCGCGCAGAGAGGAGGCCGCACCGCCTTCTCTGGCTCGCCGCCATCCAGGCGCACGCGCTCCACGCGGTAGTGCACGCCGCTGGCGTTGACACAGAGCGGCAGTACCGGCACGCCCCAGGCGCGCGCCTCCTGCCGCTTGGTGGAGGGCGACCACATGCCGGGCTCCTCGGTGAGGATGGCGGCTAAGTACTCGGCCGGGTAATGCACCCGTAACCAGCCGCTGGCGTAGGCGTGCAGCGCGAACGCCCAGGCGTGCGACTCGGCGAAGCCGAAGCCCTGGAAACCCTTCACCGCGTCGAACACCTGCGTGGCCTGCTCGCGGCTGGCGCCCACGTGACGCTGCGCGCCAGCGATGAACGCTTCACGCTCGGGCTCGATGTCGTCCAGCTCCGTCCAGCCCGACACCTTCTTGCGGAAACGGTCCGCCTCGATCCAACTCATGCCCGCGAAGTGCACCGCTATGCGCAGCACGTCCTCCTGGAACAGCAGCACGCCGTACGTCTTGTTCAGGAACGGCTCCAAACTCGGGTGCCAGTAGCTGACCTCCTCCAGCCCCTGGCGCCGGCGCAGGTACGGGTGCACGGTGCCCGACTGGATGGGGCCGGGCCGGATGAGGGCTATCTGGTGCGACAGGTCGCGCAGGTTGCGCGCGCGCATCACGCGGCTGGTGTGCTGCTGGCTGGGGCTCTCGACCTGGAACAGGCCCAGCGTGGCACCGGCGCTTATCAGGTCCCACACCCGCTCGTCGTCGGGCAGGTCGGCCAGGTCCAGCCACACGCCGTCTAGGCGCATGACCTCCTCGCGCGCCCGCTCGAGGGCGGCGAGCATGCGCAGGCCCAGCAGGTCGAGCTTGATGAGCCCCATGGCCTCGGCGTCGTCCTTATCCAGCTGCAACAGCTTGATGCCGCCGCTGGAACGCTCCAGCGGTGAGTAGTGCGTCAGGGGGTCGCGCGACAGCACCACCCCGCCCGCGTGCGGAGCCAGGTGCCTCACGTGCTTGCGTTCCATGCCGCTCAGCAACCCCAGGAACGCGTCCGCCACCGGTGCGTCGCCCAGCACCTCGCGGAACGCCACCTCGGCCTTGGCGGCGCTGCCGGGCCGTAACCCCCGGAAATCGCGCCCCAGCGCCTTGGTGAGGCGGTTGCGGGTCTCCGGCGGCAGGCCCAGTGCGCGCCCCAGGTCCTGCACCGCCAGGGGCAGGCGGTAGGTGATCTTGTTGCACACCATGGCTTCGGTGTCCGCGCCGAAGCGTTCCTCCACCCAGGCGAGCACCTCGTCGCGCCGGGCCGAGGAGATGTCGATGTCCACGTCGGGCATGCTCGTCTTGCCCGTGTGCAGGAAGCGCTCGAAGAGCAGGTCGTGCTTGAGGGGGTCGGCGCTGGTGACCCCCAGGAGGTAGCAGATGATGCTGGCCGCCGCGGAGCCGCGCCCTGCCGCCATGATGCCGTGGCGCCGGCAGTAGTCGGTTACTTCCGCTGCCACCAGGAAGAACTCGCCCAGGCCGAGCGCTCGTACGGTGGCCAGTTCCTCCTCCAGCCGTTCCCGCGCCTGCGCCGCCAGCGGACCCTCGTAACGCTGCAGCAGGGCGGTGAAGCAGCGCTCCTCTAAGTGTTTCTCCGGGTCCACCCCCTCCGGCAGCCGCGCCTTGGGCGGCACCAGCCGCTCCGGTAGCAGTTCGAAGTAGGCCCGCTCGGCCACCCAGGAGGCGTTCAGAGCCGCGTCGGGGAAGGGGAGGCGGTCCTGCACCTCCTCGGCGCTCGGAACGGCCCGGCAGGCGTTCTGCGGCCTCCTGGGGTGTGGTTCCTGCACGCTCACGCCCAGCCTGGAGCAGGTGAGGGCGTCGTAGAGGCGGTAATCGTCCGGGTGGGCGTAACGCACCTCCGGGGCGCTCACCACCGGCAGGCCCAGGCTCTGCGCTAGGCGGCGGATGACTCGTGCTCGGCGCGCGTCCCACCTGTAGCGGTCGTGGAACAGCTGCAGGTATAGCCTCTCAGGGAACGCGCCCTGCAGCTGCCGGATCAGCTGCTCCAGCTCGCGCACGCGGCGCTGCGCCAGGAGCTGCGTTACGGCCCCCTCGCGCGGGCCCGTCAGGAGGATCAGGTCGTGCGAGTGTGCCAGTAGGGCCGGTAGCGGCGCGTCCTTCTCCTCGCGCGCGTGCGCCAGGCTGATGAGGCGGCAGAGGGTGGCGTAGCCGGCGCGCGAGGTGGCTATGAGCACGAACGGGTACACCTCGTGCTCCAGCCGCACCGGCACGGTTGCGCCTATCAGGGCGCGGACGCCGTGCTGCCGGGCGGCCTGGAAGAGCTCCACGGCGCCTGTGACGTTGAGGTCGTCCGTAAGGGCCAGGTGGTCGTAGCCCAGCTCTGCCGCGCGCCGCACCAGCGTGGTGGGGCTGGCCGTGCCCGCGCCCAGGCTGTAGTACGAGTGAACGTTCAGCAGGGCCTTCAGTCGCTGGCCCGAGCCGCCCACCACGCGCCCCCCTCCTGGAAGAGCTCGAGTTGCGTGCCGCCGTCGAGCTCGAGGAGGTAGTAGTGGCGCCGCAACTCCGTGGGTTCCCACCAGTGGCCGTCGTAGCGCCAGTCGTCGACCACGCTGATGACCTTGCGGGTAGGGGAGAGGGAGTTCGTAGCGGAGCGGAGTGGGTGACGACCGGCGCTGGGGTTGGCGGACGGACCCCACGCCACGGTGACGGGGGTGCTGGTGCCGGGTGCCAGGTGTACTCGAGCTGGTTTCATCAGTAAACGCATGGGGACCTCGGTAGGGGAGAGCGGGCGCGTCGCAAGTCAGGTTCTATACCCTTAGTAACTAAGGGTATAGAGAGGATAGGTCCAGGGGGCCGAAGCGTCAAGCGCAGTGGTTTCACACGGCGAGACCCACTACCAGCGAAACAGACCGTCGCGGAGGGCCTGAGGCGCACCGGTAGTGACGCCGTTCCTACGCCCGTGGGGGGTGCACCGAACTAGCTTCTCCGTACCTATGCGCAGAAGCCTGGCGGTGAGGCCGGAATCGATAATGTGAACCTTGCGAGCGCCAGTTCCAAAGCAAGGCGGTTGATTTGCGTGAGTTGCAACACGAGGTTTGCGTTCGGTTGTTGCAGCTATAAGCTTGAGTGAGGTGCCCTCTCCAAACCAAATAGAATCCTGTGGTGACGGCGGCCCTTAGCGGCTTCGGCCTCAGCCTCTCCATCATCATCGCGCTCGGCGCGCAGAACGCCTTCGTCCTGCGGCAGGGGCTGCGGCGCGAGCACGTTGGCGTGGTCGTGGCCATCTGCACCGCCTCAGACGCCCTGCTCATCGCCGCCGGCGTGGCTGGCCTTGGTTACGTGCTAGAGCGGGCGCCCTGGCTAACCGAGGCCACGCGCTGGGTGGGCGCTGCGTTCCTCGTCGCCTACGCCATCTTCGCTGCCTGGCGTGCCATAAAGCCGAGGGGCGAGGGCCTCCAGCCCACCGCTGGCGGGGCAGCCAACGGTGCGCGCACGACCCTGGGCCCCGTGGTGCTGACCACGCTGGCAATGACGTGGCTCAACCCCTCCGTTTACCTAGACACTGCCTTCCTGATCGGCTCGGTGGCGGCAACGCATGGCGACGCACGCTGGTCCTTCGGAGCCGGCGCAGCTTTCGGCAGCGCCGTCTGGTTCGTTAGCCTTGGGTACGGGGCGCGCTACTTGTCCAGGTGGCTCCGCACACCCCGCTCGTGGCGCATCCTGGACGGCATCATCGCGCTGCTGTTACTGTTCACGGCTGTGAAACTGGTTATTGGGTGAATACGGCGGGTCGTATTCGTCGCCCTAAACGTCACACCGCTGAGCTCAATCCCCAGCTGTGTGACGGACCTACAGGCCGGACGTTCCCTTCGGTTCAAACCTCCAGGATGGTCACCCCGGTAGGCGCGAAGCGCCCCATCGAAGCCAAGACCTCACCCGCATCTGCCAGCGGCCGGCGTTCGCCCACCAGCTTCTCGAGCGGCAAGCCGCGGTTGGCAATGAACGAGAGCATCTCCGGGTAGCGCCGCGCCTGCATGCCGTGGCTGCCCAGGATCTTCAGCTCGTGCTTGATGGCGGCCTCGAGCGGGATCCTCGGGGTGGCGTCGTCACCGAGCACCAGACCCAGCTGCAGGTGCCGACCCCGTTTGCGGAGAGACAACACGCCCTGGGCCGCCGTGGCCGCACTGCCGAGGGCGTCCACCGAAACGTGTGCGCCACCCTGGGTCAGTTCTCGCGTGGCCTCAACGGGATCCAGGCTGCGCGCGTTCAGTACGCTCTCGGCTCCCAGTTCGCGGGCAAGCTCCAGGCGCACCGGCTCGATGTCCACGGCTATAACCCGCGCTCCCATGTGCGCCGCCACCGCCACGGCCGAGAGGCCCACCCCGCCGCAGCCGTACACCACCACGTCCTCCCCGGGCTGCACGGCTGCCTGGGCGGTGAGGCCCGCGAAGGCGGTGGTGAAGCGGCAGCCGAGGCTGGCAGCCAGGTCGAAACCGAGCTCTTCTGGTAGCGGCACCAGGTTCACGTCCGCCCACGGCACCATCACCAGCTCGGCGAAGCTGCCCCAGCCATCGAAGCCGGGTTGGTACTCGTGCAGGCACAGGTTCTGGTGCCCCGACTGGCACTCGCTGCAGCTGCCGCAGCCACAGCAGAACGGCGCTGTAACGCGTTCGCCACCGGCGAAGCCGCGCACCTGGGCGCCTACCGCGCGCACCACGCCGGCGAACTCGTGGCCCGGCACGTGCGGGAAGCGCACGGTGGGGTCGTGGCCCACCCAGGCGTGCCAGTCGCTGCGGCACACGCCGGTGGCGCGCACCTCGACGATGGCGCCATGCGGCGGCGGCTCTGGGTCGGGAACGTTGCTCAAGTAAGGCGCCTCGTTGGGCGCGTCGATCATCACTGCACGCATGTGGAATGGTACCGCCTACAACGCGCGTGTTGTTAGGTCACCCACCGCCGCCTAAGAGCTTTCGCAGGTTGCGCTTGTAGACCCGGAACGCGTGCCGGCCGTCCTCCGTGAGGCTGATGTACGTAACGGGGTTGCGCCCCTCGAGGACCTTCTCGACCGTCACGTACTCGCTCTCCTCCAGCCGCCTGAGGTGCGTGGCTAGGTTGCCCGAGGTCACGTTGAGGAGGGTCTGCAGTCGCGGGAACGAGAGGGAGTCGCCCGGTCTCAGCGTGTCCAGCACGGTCACGATGCGCAACCGGGCCTGCACGTGGATGACTGGATCTAGTTCATCCACCAGTAGCTCGCGTTATGGGACCAGACGTGAGGCCGGGACGCACCGTCTGGATCATGGCGAGGAGTAGGAACCCGAGCCCACCTAGCAGGCCGGCGAGCAGGTTGTGGGGCGGCGGCAGAGCCACGGAGATGAACCCCACGGTGAGCGTCCAGGCGCCGGATACGAGTTGCGACCTGTCGTTCCACATCGCGGCGCCAACGAAGGAGAGCACGCCGACGATCAGGCAGGATGCCGTCACCCAATAAGACAGCATGACGGTGATCGGCACGCCGGAGCTGATAAGGCGCCAGCCGAGCAACCCCATGAGCGTGAAAGCTAGCGGGAACGCGTTGCCGTAGATCGCGCCCTGTAGAACGGAAGGCCCCCGCGAGCCGGCGCCCTTGCGTACCGAGTGGCTGGCCGAGAACGCGATGGCGGCTGCGAGCGCACCGGCGCCGACAACCGCAGCCGTAAGGAGCGGTAATAACGGCTGTTCCTTGGGGACGAAGGCCAGGTACAAGGCGACGAATCCCACGACCCACGCAACCCCCCATGTGGCGTAGAGGAGCCTGGTGTTAGGGGTAAGCGCGTTTCGGGCGTGAAAGCGCTCCTGGTCGATGACGCGCAGTATCTCGCCCGGGTCGCGGTCTTCGCTATCGCTTCTCATGACACACCCCTCCGACGTCGGTCGCTGCCAGAACCAGGCCTCTTTGTACCACACGGTACTTTGCAGTGGCGGGCACTTTGTGCTACAAAGTAGACCGCAAAGGAGCCTGGCAGGTGCCGGCACCTGAACGGAGGAGCTTATGAGCGACCGGCTTGCTAACGGAACACCCGACCGGAACCGCAACGCACAGTGGCTGGTGGAAGCCAGTCGCGTGTCCAAACGCTACGGCGACGTTCAGGCGCTCGACGATGTGAGCCTGCACGTGTGTGCCGGCGAGGTGTACGGCCTGGTGGGTGCCAACGGGGCAGGGAAGACCACTCTCATGCGTGTGCTTACTGGCTTGGTGACGCCGAGTTCCGGTACCTACCGTCTAGGCGCCAAGGCAGGTGCCGGCAGCGTAATGGTGGGTTCACTCATCGAGGCGCCGGCGTTCCACCTGGCCATGTCCGGCCTCCGCAACCTGAGGCTCCTGTGTGGTTACTGGGGCGTCCCACGCGCCGCGGCGGAAGGCACCCTGAACCTGGTCGGGCTCAGCACCAAAGACCAGCGCCGCCCGTACGGCAGGTACTCGCTGGGCATGAAGCAGCGCCTGGGCGTCGCCGCCGCGCTACTGGGGGATCCGCAGGTGGTGGTGTTGGACGAACCTACCAACGGCCTGGACCCAGCATCGATCGTGGCCATGAGGGACATCGTGCGGCGGCTGCGTGAGGGTGGCCGCGCGGTGCTGCTATCCAGTCACCTGCTGAGCGAAGTGGAACTGGTGGCCGACCGCGTGGGCGTGCTGGCGCAGGGGCGACTGATCACGGAGGGCGCCACTCACGAGCTCAGGCGCCGACTGCAGGGCGGCCGCTGGGTGGAACTGCGCGTGAACGAACCTGGCAACGCCGAAGCCGTGGCTCACGAACTCGGTCTGAGCACCAGCCGTGTAGGCGAGGCCACCCTGCGGGTGCTGCTAGGCACCGGCATGGAACCACACCAGGTGAACAGCGCTCTGGTGCGCGCGGGAGTCGAGGTGAATGCCTTGTTCGAAGCGGAGAACTCCCTGGAGGACGCGTTCCTGGGTCTTGTGGCAGAGCCAGCCTCAGAAAGCCCCGACACCACTGAGAGGAACCCAGCATGAGAGCCACCACCACCGCCAGCGCCACCGGCGCCGGCTCCAGTCATGACGCCGCGCCGCTATCTCCTCCCGCTTTCGTGGACGCGCTCCGTGGCGAGCTCTCGTACCTGCGCGCCAGCCGGACGGTCTGGTTGTCACTTGGCGTCTGGGCGGCTTGCGTGGTGCTGTTCGCTTATCTCGTCAGCTATCTCACTACCGTGGGCGGTCAGTGGTACACGCCCGAGCAACAGGCCATGTTCGTGAACGCCATGCTGCCTGGCGGCACCGGCTATTACGTACTGGCTTCGCTGCCCATGTACGGCGCCCCGCAGTTCGCCATCCTGGGCGCCATCCTCGGCGCAGGGGGCTACGTGGGGGGCACCATGCGCACAGTGGCGGCACGCTTCTCTAACCGCTCCGTGCTGATGGCCGCGCGCCTGGTGGGGCTCACGGTGGTGGCCGCGGCCGCTGCGCTCTTCACGTTGTTGGCCAGCCTCATCAGCAGCTTAGGGGTGGCCGCAGCGTCCGCGAACCCGGTGGCGTACCCGCCCTTGACCGACTTGGGAGTCGCGTTCCTGATCGTGTGGTTGGTGGCCATGACCTTCTTGTCGCTGGGTTTCGGGGTTGGCACGCTTACGCGGCGCACCATGGCCGCGGCGCTCTTGGTGCTCGTGTGGATCCTGGCCGTGGAGTCCCTGCTGGTGAGCATGCTGGCTCCCGTGTTCTCGCCTTTGGCCGCTCTACAGGGCTATCTGCCGGTGGGCGCCACCTCATCGCTGGCGGCGGCTGTGGTGCCCGCTGGGCAGCAGACGGTGCCGCCGATGCTGGCAGCCACCGGGCCGGGCACGGCCCTCGTGGTGCTTGCCGTCTGGGCGTGCCTGGCTAGTGGGATCGCACTATGGACGTTCCGGCGGCGTGACCTAGCCTAAGAACTGTCGCATGGCGGGCGCCCGAGTGCATCCACGAGCCGGTCGGCGAGCGCCACGTGTCACAGTTGGGGGGTAAGGAGAGACCCCATGAGGAGACTGATCCTTTCGCTCCTGGTCGCGCTGACGCTCGGCGCCGGACTGGCCCAGGAACCCATAACCATCGGTTCGAAGATCGACACGGAAGGTTCCGTGCTGGCCCAGGTCATTAGACTGATGCTCGAGCAGAACGGCATCTCTGTCGAGGACCGCTCCGGCTTCGGCACCACCTCCGTGGTGCGCGCAGCTCTGCTGGCCGGCGAGATAGACCTGTACCCCGAGTACACGGGCACGGCGCTCACGTTCTTCCCGGAGGCCGAACTTCCAGAAGGAGTCAGCACTAACGCCGAACGCCTCTACCAGACCGTGAAGGAGCTGGACGCGCAGAACGGCGTGGTCTGGCTCGGCCGGTCGCCGGCCAACAATACGTGGTCCATAGCGGTACCTGCGGCGTTGGCGGCGGAGCACGGCTTGGCCACGATCGCGGACATAGCGCGCTACGTGAACGAGGGCGGGCAGTTCAAGCTGGCCGCCAGTCAGGAGTTCGTGGATAGGGATGACGCGCTACCCGCCTTCGAACGCACGTACGGCTTCGAGGTGACGGACGCCCAACTGGTGATCCTGGCGGGCGGCAACACCACCCAGACCGAGACAGCGGCGGCTCGCGGCACTGACGGGGTGAACGCCGCCATGGCGTACGGCACCGATGGCACGCTTTCAGCCCTGGGCCTCGTGGCCCTGACGGACCCAGAGGGCGCCGTGGCCATCTACCAGCCTGCGCCCATCGTGCGCGCGGCGGTGGCGGAGGCCTACCCGCAGTTGGGCGCCATCCTCGACCCAGTCTTCAGCGTGCTGGACGAGGCCACGCTGGCGGAACTCAACGGCCGTGTTGCGGTGAACGGTGAGAACCCGGCGGCCGTGGCGCAGGAGTTCCTGACGAGCCGCGGCTTCCTGCCGTAAGCGCTAGCCGCGAGTGAAACTCCCGCCGCGCAACCTGGTGGCGCTGGTCGGCAGCGCCGTGGGGGCCTTGGCTCTAGTGGAGGTTGCCGCGTGGCGGCCAGGGTGGGTGCTCTTCAAGGCCAACCGGCTGGTAGTTGGGGAAGCGCATAGCGCGTTCGGGTTAGACCCGTTGGTTGCCGGCGTCCTCCTGGGGCTGTGGCTCGCGGCCGCCCTCGTGGCGCTCACCCCGTGGCGTGCGCGGCCGTGGCTGCTCGCTGTGCTGGCGACCGCGGCGGCCGTGGCAGCGCTACTGTTCGTTGCTGGAGCTGCCAACGACCTCACGGCCGGCGCGCCACCGAGCGCACGCGTGTCGCTGGAGGGCGGCGTGTGGCTCACGCTCATCGCCGCTTACGTGGTGCTGTTCGGCGCGGTAAGCGAGGCTCCCAGGCGCCTCCGCGCGCTAATGGTTGCTCCCGTCCTGGCGGTCTTCACTTGGCTGGCGGTCACGGGTACCTTCAGCGAGCTCGGGCTCGTGCGCGAACTTGTCAACGTGGGTGGTGACTTCCGCGCGGAACTGGCGCG
>CAZVTS010000068.1:0-12095 GCA_964630175.1 uncultured bacterium | reverse complement strand
CAGCAGATCCTGAACTCGGGCCGGCTGGCCGGGACCGGATACGTCTCGATCCTCCCGGTCGACCAGGGGATCGAGCACTCGGCAGGGGCCAGCTTCGCCCCGAACCCCATCTACTTCGATCCGGCGAGGATCGTGGAGCTGGCCATCGAGGGGGGGTGCAACTGCGTGGCCTCCACCCTGGGGGTGCTGGGGGCCGTGGCCCGGAAGTACGCCCACCGCATCCCCTTCATGGTGAAGCTGAACCACAACGAGTTCCTGTCGTATCCCAACCGCTACGACCAGATCATGTTCGGGAGCGTGCGGCAGGCCTTCGAGATGGGGGCGGTGGCGGTGGGGGCCACGGTCTACTTCGGCTCCGACGAGTCCACCCGGCAGATCCAGGAGGTGTCCGAGGCCTTCGAGGAGGCCCACTCCCTGGGTCTGGTGACGGTGCTCTGGTGCTACACCCGGAACCCGGCCTTCAAGAAGGACGGGGTGGACTACCACGTGTCGGCGGACCTCACCGGCCAGGCCAACCACCTGGGCGTGACGCTGCACGCGGACATCGTGAAGCAGAAGCTGCCCGAGAACAACCACGGCTTCAAGGCGGTGGGCTTCGGCCGCACCGACCCCCGCATGTACAGCGAACTCATGCCGGACGACCACCCCATCGAACTCGTGCGCTGGCAGGTGGCCAACTCCTACATGGGTCGCATCGGGCTCATCAACTCGGGTGGCGCCTCGGGCAGCAACGACTACGCGGACGCGGTTCGCACGGCCGTGCTCAACAAGCGTGGTGGCGGCACGGGCCTCATCAGTGGCCGCAAGGCGTTCCAGCGCCCCATGGCGGACGGTGTGAAGCTCCTGAACCTCATCCAGGACGTGTACTTGGACGACGGCATCACGGTGGCCTGACGGCAGAGCCTGGCAGCGAAACACCCATGTGCTACAATGTAGAACATGGCTAAGGTCGGTATCCGCGCCCTGAAGCAGAACGCGTCCGCCGTGGTGGCGGAAGCCGCTGCAGGTAAGGTCGTGGTGATAACGGACCGGGGCAGGCCCGTTGCGCAGCTCACCCCGATCCCGTCGTCGCGGGTTACTCAGCTAGTGGAAGCTGGGAGTGCCAGGCCGGCGAAGCGCCGGATGAGTGAACTCCAGGCGCCGGAACCCGGCCCTGAACTCTCCAAGGACCTTCTGGAAGCGCGCGAGGACGAGCGCTATTGACGGCAACGTACTACCTGGATACTTCTGCCTTGGTGAAACTGGTAGTCAGCGAGACTGAGACCGCAGCCCTGTTGGCTTGGCTTCGCACCGTGGATCTAGAACTGGTGGCTGCGGATCTCGCGCGAACGGAACTGATAAGGTCCGTCAGAAGGGTGGCCCCGGACAGGATGCTGCGAGCGCGGGAGGTGCTGGATTCTGTGACGCTCATGCAGGTCTCCACGGCCACGTTCGAGGCTGCTGGGATGTTGCTCCCGGGCTCCCTCCGCTCCTTGGACGCCATACACCTGGCTTCTGCCATGGCATTGGGGGACGAGCTCGCGGGCCTGTTGACCTACGATTCGCGTCTCGCGGCGGCCGCCGAAGAAGTGGGTATCACGGTGGTTGCCCCCAAATGATCCATATGGCGAGGCCTGCGTCGCGCTCATGCGGCAACACCTTCGCGCCACCGGCCCGGGCGTTGTCGTTCCTTCGGAACAGTGGCTTGTGCGTCGTTGACGAGAGGAGGCGCCCGCTAACCGGGCGCCTCCTCTAACGTGCTTTCCTTGGTGGAGCCGAGGGGATTCGAACCCCTGACCTCGTGAGTGCGATTCACGCGCGCTCCCAACTGCGCCACGGCCCCAAGCACCGAGTAGTGTATGTGCTCCGAAGAGGCCGTGTCAAACGGTGGGGAACGCCAGGAAAGGCGGTTTCTGGTCCACCCAAGGGCGTACGTCCGGCGCGCTCCGGGCGCCTACGTGGCCGCCCCGGAGGGGCATACGCCGCGCGCGCGGAGAGGCTAGCATGCACCTCATGCGCGGGCGCGTAAGAGACCGCAACTTCTGGCTGGGCGTTTACAACGGAGTCATCATCACCGGGGGAGACGCCTTCCTGCACTCCGGTCTGGTGATCGCCCCGTTCCTGGCCCTGCTAGGCGCCCCGGCCGTGATCATCGGGCTGGTGCCGGCCCTGCGCATCGGCGGCTACTTCCTGCCGCAGTTGCTGGTGGCCAACCGCCTGACCCATCTGCCCTACAAGCTGCCCGCCTACAACGTCACCTCCGGGGTACGCATCGGGTCCCTCGTCCTCATGACAGCCGCAGCCTACTTCTTCGGTGGCAGCAACCCGAGCCTCGCAGTGGCCATCCTCCTAGTGGCTATCTCCGTGAACGCCGTGGCCAGCGGTGTGGCCGGCGTGCCGTTCGCGGACGTGACCGCCAAGATCGTGCCGCACAGCCGGCTCGGCTCGTTCTGGGTGCTTCGCAACACGATGGGTGGCGTGCTGGCCCTCGGTGCCGGCTGGGTCCTCGGTGCCATCCTCGATTCGGAGATGCGCTTCCCCGACAACTTCGCGCTGATCTTCCTGTTCGGCACGCTGCTCTCGGGCGCTGCCTACGTCATCTTCTCGTTCGTGAAGGAGCCCGCCGGCGTGCCCGGCGTGCGGCGACCCCTCATGCGCATGATCCGCGAGATCCCGGGTCTCCTGAAGATCGACGTGAACCTAAGACGCTTCCTGCGGGTGCGGTTCCTGGGCCTCGCCGCGCTGCTTGCCGAGCCGTTCTACGCCGTGTACGCCATCGAGAACTTGGGGGCACCCGAGAGTGCGCTCGGTACCTACATCATCGTCGCCACCTTGGCCGCCATAGCGGGCAACTTCGCCCTCAGGCGGCCCGCCAACCGCGGCCTCAACGTGGCCGTGCTGCAGGCAGGGTACCTGTTCGTGCTCCTCGCCCCGTTGCTGGCCATCCTGGCGGGCTCCTGGCAACTGTTCGCCGTTGTGTTCGTGCTCTCCACCGTTGGCAACCAAGCTGTGGGCATCGCGGCCTTCAACCTGCTCTATGCCATCGCTCCGGCAGGCGACCGGCCGCTCTACATCGGGCTCTCCAACACGGTGCTGGCCCTGCCCAGCCTGGCGCCGATACTAGCGGGCGCACTCTGGGCCGTTGTCGGCGCCAAGGTGCTGTTCGTGCTCGCGACCGCGCTGGGCCTTGCTGCGCTCGGGCTAACGATCTGGTTCGGAGACCTCAAGGCCGCCGATCAGCGCGCTCTTAGGGCAGCCATAGGCGGAGACGAGCAGCCACCCAGCCCCGCCGTGGCCGAGGCCACGAAAGCGGTGCTCACACCCAAGGAATCCAAGAAGTGAGGGGCCACCGCCCGTAGAGCGTGCGGGTGGGGTTAGAGACGCACGAACTCTTCGGTGGCGATGACGAACACGATGGCGCCACCCACTGGCACTTCCATCGGCTGACTGGCGAAAACACCCTCCAGAGCGTGGATGGGTGAGCCGGCGGTGACCACCTTGTTCCGTTCCCGGCAGGTGGCGTGGATGATCTCTTTCACCAGGGGGACCTTGTGATCGTCGACGCCGATGAGCACAGTGGTGTTGCCCTCCCGAAGGAAACCGCCCGTGGACGCCAGCTTGGTGGACTGGAAGCCCTGCTCGCTGAGCGCTTCCTGCAGGCGGGACGCATCTGCATCCTGCACGATGGCAAGTATCAGTTTCATACTGCGAACATGGTAGCAGAGGCCGCGGACCTCCGTTAGAGGGTAAAGTTTAGGTACGTTCGGGAAGGTAGGCGAATGGACGAGCAGCGCTATGTGGTGGAGATAACCCGCCGTGTGCCGCCCGAGAAGGTGGAACAGGTGGCGCAACGCATCGCGGAGCGCCTGAACGTTCCAAGGGCGCGCATAGTGACCCTGCTTGAGGGGCGCGTGGGGGACGTCACCAAACCAGTGCTTGCCGACAAGGCCGACGCCATAGCGGAGGTCTTCGCGGCAGCCGGCGTACGCGTGGTAGTGGCCGCGGCCCGCACGCACCCGCCACAGTACGAGGAACGCTTCGGCGAACCGCTCGAGCGGGCGGAGGCCGAGCGTCACGAGCCCAGCACCGGCTCCGAGGAGCGCGACCCGAGCTACCCCGAACCTGACTACCAGGAGTACGGCCACGTCAGCTACGACGAAGCGGGCTACGGCGAAGCGGACCACTACGATGTGGCTCACGACGCGGCCGACGAGGACCCAGGTTACGAAGAGGCGGACTCCGACGAGCCGCCCGACTGGCACGCTTACCAGCCTGGTGCCCAGGAGGCGAGCGCCCCAGAGGAAAAAGCGCAAGACGAGGTGCCGTGGGGCCAGGACGCCACGTGGGGCTTCGATTCCGCGGCCGCCCGGGAGTGGGCGCCGGCACCGGAGCAGCATGAGCCGCCTCCCGAGCCGGTCGAGCCGCCGTTCGAACCGCAGCCTCACGTTCCCGAGGAAGAGGCCGACAGGCTCGGGCCCAGCTCCCACACCCTACGCGTCGAGTACGACACGAGCCCCCCGCCGGGCGGCTACGCGGCCTCCACACGCTGGACGCCTTCCCCTCACGACCCGTACGCGTTCGCTCCTGAGGACGCACCCGGGTACGACGGTCGTCGCGCCACGCCGATCGGGCCTGCCCGCACCGAACCGCTGTCGGCTCCGTACCCGGGCTCCGGACACCCCGCTCGCGCCGTGAGCGCCGACCGCGAGGGCGTCGGCGGGTTCTTCTCGCCCGACGAGAGCGAGTTGCGCGAAGGGCCGCGGCTCCGGGTCTACCTCCTGTGGGCCCTGGCCATCTCACTGCTCGTGCTGGTGCTACTCCAGTTCGTTCTCGCGCTGCGGGCGGACGGCGCCGACGTGGCCGTGGTCGGTGCCTACGAGGCCGGCCTGGTGGCTTACCGCAAAGGCGACTTCGTGGCGGCCCGCGGTCTGTGGGAACCGGTTGCTGAGGCCGGCAACCCGCAAGCGCAGTACTTCCTAGGCTTCATGCTGCAGAACGGTCTCGGCCAGCCGTGGAGCAACGCGCGCGCGGCCAACTGGTACCGCCGCGCCGCCAACCAGGGCCTGCCCGAAGCGCAGCTGGCCTTGGGCGAGCTCTACCTGAGCGGCATGGGCGTCGAACTGGACCCGCGCGTTGGAGCAGCCTGGTACGCCAGCGCCGCGGTGACCGGCGACGCCACAGGGCAGTTCGAGTACGCCCGGCTGCTGCTGCACGGGGTGGGAGTAGAGCAGGACATGGCCGCTGCCCTGGCCTGGTTCGAGGCCGCCGCGTTGCAAGGTCATGAGGCCGCCGCCGACTACGTGGCTTACGCTCACGCCAACGCCGGCGCACTCGCCGCCGACTCCAGCTTGCCGTAGCCTCAACCACCTCGTATTAGGCAACGGTGTAGGCCTTCCTCAAACGGCGGTCATCTTCCGCTGCTATCGTCAGCACAACATGAGTGCCTTCGAGTTCCGTTCACCCACATACCTGCGCTTCGGCGCGGCGGCCGTGCTGCTAACCCTTTTTGCCCTGCTGGCCGCCGCCTTCGCGCAGAGCACCGCCAACCCCATCACCTTCCGCAGCGAGATCTACATCGTCAGCGAAGTGACCGCCAGCGACGGCAGCAAGGAGGAGCGCTTCAGCGCCGCCACCAGCGCCATCCCCGGTCAGGTAGTGGAGTTCCGCATCATCGCCACCAACGGCGGC
Source organism: uncultured bacterium (assembly GCA_964630175.1). GTDB lineage: Bacteria > Deinococcota > Deinococci > Deinococcales > Trueperaceae > JAAYYF01. The sequence continues at coordinate 6,428 of CAZVTS010000068.1, read as the reverse complement.
GAGACCACCCTCCCGGCCGGCCGCGTGCAGATCTACGGGCCCGTGGATGCCGGCATGGCCTACATCGGCAACTCCGCCACCCCGAGCGCGGAGAACCGCCTGCTCACGGAGTTCTCCGTGGACGGCACCGAGTTCTCCGAACCGCCGGTGCTGGTGGACGACACCGACGGTCGCCGCGTGGCCGAACCGGGCGAGTTCACCATGATCCGCTGGACCCTGCTCACGCCCATGGAGCCGGGTCAGGAAGTGACGCTCGTTTACCGGGTGGTCATCGAGTAAGCCGAACCTCGTACAGGAGCTCGGCAGCGGCCGGACCTCAGATCAGTGGTCCGGCCGCTCCTGGTACTGAAGCTCGTAGAGCCGCCTGTAATAGCCGTCGTTCTTGAGGAGCTCGAAGTGGTTGCCCTCTTCGATCAGCTTGCCCTTGCGCATCACCATGATCCGATCCACGTCCTGGATGGTGCTCAGGCGGTGCGCGATGATGATGCTGGTGCGCCCCTGCATGAGCTTCTCCAGCGCGTCCTGGATGAGGTCCTCCGTCTCCGTATCCACGTTGGCGGTAGCCTCGTCCAGCACCAGCAGGATGTCCGGGTTCTGCACCAGCGCCCGCGCGAAGGCGATGAGCTGCTTCTGGCCGGTCGAGAAGCCGGCGCCGCGCTCCAGCACGGGCGTGTCGTAGCCCTCCGGCAAGCGCGATATGAAGCCGTGTGCGTTGACGAAGCGGGCGGCTTCCTCCACCTGCGCCTGGGGGATGCTTTCGTCGCCCAGCGTGATGTTGCTCCGCACCGTGCCCGAGAAGAGGAACGGGTCCTGCAGCACTATGCCAACGTGCCGGCGCAGCTCCACCTGGTCGTAATCGCGCACGTCCACGCCGTCGATCTTCACCGCACCCCGCTGCACGTCGTAGAAGCGACTCACGAGGCTGATGATGGTGGTCTTACCCGCGCCCGTATGGCCCACGAAGGCGACGGACTCACCCGGCGTGATCTTGAAGTCCACCCCGCGCAGCACCCACTCCTCGTCGTCGTACGCGAACCACACGTCCTCGAACTCCACCTCGCCCCTGAAGCGGCCCTCGAAGCTGGTGGGGTCCACGGGGTCGTTGATGTGCTCGGGCGTGTCGAGCAGCCCGAAGATGCGCTCCGAGGAGGCCATGGCGGCCTGGATGATGTTGAACTTCTCCGAGAGGTCCTGCAGCGGCCTGAAGAACATGCCCGAGAACTGGATGTACGCCACCAGCACACCGATGGTGACCGTGTTGGCCACGCTCTCGCCCAGCAGTTGCGTGCCGGCGTACCAGAGGATGAGACCCGTGCTCAGCGCACCGATTATGTTCACCGCGGGGAAGAAGAGCGAGAACCACCGCACCTGTTCGAAGTTCGCTTCCAGCAGGTCCAGGTTGATCTCGTCGAAACCGCGCTGGTTGCGCGCCTCGCGGTTGAAGAGCTGCACGGTCTTCATGCCGCTCAGGTTCTCCGCGAGGTAGGCGTTGGAGCGCGACGTGCGCAGGCGCGTGGCGCGGTAAGCCGTGCGGATCTTGCGCCGCAGGAAGTTGAGGGTGAGGAACAGGGGCGGCATGACCACGAGGGTTATGAGCGCCATGCGCCAGTTGATGGTGAACATGTACACGAGGAGGCCGACCATGAGCCCCACGTCCGCTATGAGGCCTACCACCCCGTCCGTCATCATCTGCTGTACGGCGTCCACGTCCGACGTCACGCGGGTGATGAGCCGGCCAACGGGCGTGCGGTCGAAGAAGCCCATGTGCAGGCGCTGGATCTTGGTGAAGATGGCGCGCCGCACGTCGAAGATGATGCGCTGCCCCATCCAGGCCACGAGGTAGGTGTAGCCGTAACGAAGCCCGAAGCTAAGGGCCCTGAGCGCCATGTAGGCCACCACCAGCCACATGAGGCCGCTCAGGCGTTCGTCCACCGTGAGCGCCTGGTACGCGGGGGCGGACGCCACGATGTAGCGGTCGATGGCCCACGAGAGCAGGGTGGGGAAGGCCGGCGTGAGCAGGCTGTAGATGAGCAGCAGAGCTACCGCGAAGATGAGCTGCAGCCGGTATGGCCGCAGGTAACCCAGCAGCCGGAGCATGATGCCCTGGTCGTAGCCCTTCTCGAACGCCTCGCCGTCCTCGTCGCGCACGCTTTCCGCGAGCATGGCGCGGCGGCGCGCCTTCTTGTTCGTCTTGTAGGCGTCCTTGGCGGCCTGTACGGAGTAATCGGGCAGGTCCGTGTCCAGCAGGTCATGCGGCCGGCGGTTCATGCTGCCTCCAGGTCGGACTCGAGCTGCTGCCGGCGGTCCACGTCCGCGTACCAGCCGCCCAGCGCCACCAGCTCGTCGTGAGTGCCCTGCTCCACGATCTTGCCGTCGTCCAGCACCATGATCCGGTCCACGTTCTGGAAAGCGCTCACCCGGTGCGCCACCACTATGGTGGTGCGCCCCTCCTGCACCTCCGCCAGGCCCTCCAGGATGCGCGCCTCCGTCTGGGTGTCCACAGCCGAGAGGGCGTCATCGAAGATGAGGATGGCGGGTTCGCGGATGAGGGCTCTGGCGATGGCGGTGCGCTGCCGCTGGCCGCCGGAGAGGGTGACGCCGCGCTCGCCCAACTCGGTGCCGTAACCGCGCGCGAAATCGCCCAGCTCGTCGTGCAGCTGCGCCAGCCTGGCAGCGTGCTCCACGCGCGGCTGCAGCTCCTCGGCTGGCGCCTCCGGCAGGCCGTACGCGATGTTCTCGGCTATGGAAACGGAGAACAGGAACGGTTCCTGCGGCACCAGGCCGATGAAGCGCCTCAGCACCTCCACCGGGTACCTGCGGTGGTCCACACCGTCGATAAGGATCTGGCCGGCGTCTGGGTCTATGACGCGCGTTATGAGGTTGACGATCAGGGTCTTGCCCGCCCCCGTACGCCCGGTGATGCCGAGCGACTCGCCCGCCTCGATCTTGAAGCTCACGTCGTCCAGCACCTTGCGGCCGCTGTAGGTGAGGCTCACGTTGCGGAACTCGATCTCGCCTTTCACCGTGCGCAGGCTGTAGTCCGTGTTGGCGTCGTCCTGCACCTCGGGCACGTTGTCGAGGATCTCCTTCAGGCGCCGCCACGAGGTGGTGCCGCGCTGCACGATGCTGCCTATCCAGCCCAGAGCGATCATGGGCCACTGGATGCCCTCGAAGAGGAACACGAAGCTGGAGAACTCGCCGATGGTGAGGTCGCCACCTATGCCCAGCACCAGGCGGCCGCCCACCAGCAGCAGCAGCGAGACGGTGAGCCCGAAGAGGAACTCCATGAGTGGATGCAGCGGGCCCTCCACTCTCACGAGGTGGAGGTTGCGACGCACGAACTCGTTGTTGAGGTCGCCGAACTTGCCGACCTCCCGGTCCTCCATGCCGAAGCCCTTGACCACGCGGATGCCCGAGAAGTTCTCCTGCGCCATGGCGGAAACGTTGGAGAACTGCTCCTGTACCCGCTGGTAGCGGCGGTGCACGATGCGCAGGATGAGGAAGAAGGAGATGGAGATGATGGGGGCGGCCGCCAGCGTGATGAGCGTGAGCTTGGGGCTCAGCTGGAACATGCGGTAGGCGGTGAACGCGAACACGATGGTGATGTTGATCACCTGATAGATGCCGATGCCCACCATCATCCGCACCGCGTTCAGGTCCGCCGTGAGGCGAGCCATGAGGTCGCCTACGCGGGTGCGGTCGAAGTAGCCGCCGTCCAGTTTGGTGAAGTGCACGAAGATGTCGCGCCTTACCTCGAACTGGATGTCCCAGCTGGCGCCCAGCACCAGCCGGCGGGTGATGACCATGGCCACGCCGGCGATGGCTGCCACTCCCACGAGCAGCGCTGCCTGGAGCAGCAGCGTCTGCATGGTCATGGTGCCCCTGCTCAGGCCGTCGATGACGCGGCCCGGGATTATCGGTACGAGGGTCGAGAAGTAGCCGTTGGCGAGGATCATCACCGTGGCTATCGCGAAAGCCGTGCGGTGCTTCCCGAGATACTTGGCCAGGTCCCTGAAAGTCTTGAACACTAGTCCCCTTCGGCGAACTGCGGGGCCCGAAAGCCCATGCCCGGTGAGCCCTGGGGCCCATCCGCCAACCGGCGTCCATAGGCAACGGCCGATTAGCCAAACGTAACTATACCCTGCCCGCGGGCGTTCCCAGTCGCGCGCGACCGACTAGGGTACCAGGAGCGGCTGCCCGTAGGGTGCACCGGCGAGATACAGCTCCATGCGAACCGGGCCGGGTGCGGCGGTACGCCACGTGCCGCGGAAGATCTCGCCCCCCGTCACCTCCACCACGTCCACCAGCACGCGCACGCCCTCGATGTCCGTGGCCCACACTTCGGCCTCCTGCGTGCGGATGCCCGGGAAGATCGTCCAGGCGTACGACACGTCCCTAAGCTCCGGGTCGCGCACCACCACCCGTACCCCGTCCGTGCTCAGACGGATGGGGTGGGCGTTCACCACCAGGGCCAGGCCGTTGCCCTCACCAAGCTCACCCGGCGCCGGCGACTGCGCCACGACCCCCTCAGGCAGCCCCGGGTTGGCCAATGAAGAAACGCTCACGCTCCAGCCGGCCGCCACGCGCTGCGCGTCGGCCAGCCCCAGGCCCACCACGTCCGGTGCCCCGCCACCGGCGGTGGCCGCTCCCACCTGAACCACCAGGCGCAGCACGGCGTCCCCAGCGTCCACCGGCACGAAGGGCGCCAACGACTGGCTCAGCACCTGCCCAGCGAAGCCCGTGGTGGCCGCCACCTCGTCCACCAGTATGCGCTCGGACGCGATACCGGCCACCTGCGCCAACAGCCGCGCGTCGTCCACGGCCAACCCCACGAGCCTGGGCAGGAACGTGCGCGGCTCCGTTGGTCCCAAGCTCACGACGATATCGATAGGCTCGCTACCGCCGATGCGGGCCCCGACGTCCACCCCCTGAGCCACCACCGTTCCAGCCGGTTGCGGCGCGTGCATGCGCGCCACCTCACCCACCTGCAGCGCTGCGCTGTCGAGTGCCTGCGTCGCCGAGCCGGGGTAGATGAGCCCCGTGAGGTCCGGCACCTCGGTAGGCGCCGCCTGCCCGGGAGGCAGCGCGTAACTGAGGCGCACCTGGCGACCGGGGCGCAGCTCGGAGCCCGCCGGCGGCTCAAGCGCCAGCACCGTGCCGGCGGGTTGGTCGGAGGCTTGTGCCACCGGCACCACCTCGAGGGTCAACCCCGTGAGGGTGTCGGCGGCGCCCTGCGCCTGCTGACCGATCAGGTTCGGCACCACCACCAGACGGTTCACTGCACCAGAGCGCACAGCGCCGAGGCTGAGCAGCACTGCGGCGACCAGTAGCACACCGCTTACGCCCCAACTGAGCGCAGTTGGGGAGAGCCGCTCCAGCCACTGCATCGGCCTGGTGTCCACGTGCCGCAGCGGTCGGGCCGGCGCCTCCTCCTCCTGCGGTACGAGCACCTGCGGCGGCGCTGCGTCTCCGAAGGCGAGCCTGTACAGGTGGGGTGCGGACTGTCTGCCCGCGGCTTTCAGGATCTCGGCCGAACCCGCGGCGTAGCCGTGCTCGGCAAGCGTGAGGACCAGTTCCGTGTGGCGGGCGGCAGTGGCGCCCTCGGGCGGTACGAGCCACGCCACGTAGTGAGCGCCGGGCCGCGACACCACGTCGTGCAGGGCCGCGTCGCCAGTCTTCTTGAGTTGCTTCAGCAGGCGCCGGTAGCGCTCGAACTCACCTTCGCGCTCCGGCGGAAGATCGAACCACTCTATGCGCAGCGGGCTGCCGTCCGGCGCCGTGGCGCGGAACTGCGTGCAGCCCCCACCCAGCGGCTGCTCGGCGATGACCTCGTAGCGCCCGTCTATGAGTGACATGGCGCCCTGACGCTACTTCTCCGCATACGCCGCCCGCTGCTACGCGCCCTGGCTCAGTCGCCGGATTCGCTGGCTGGCCTGGGTTCGTGGCGCGGTTCCAGCGGGCCGTGCCGGCTCTGCTCGGCAGCCTGCTTCTCGCGCTCCTGCACGGCCTGCTTCTCGCGCTCTTCGAGCTCCTGGATGCGGCGTTCGGACGCTACGGCCGAGGCTATGATCCACTCCTTGATCTCGGCGGCCCCCTTGCCCTCGAGCGCCATCTGATGCGCCTGGTGGATGAGCTTGCCGTCGATCGTTTCCCGCTCCAGCAGCGCCTCGGCCACGGCTTCCACCGTGACCCAGTTCTGCTCCATGAGCGTTTCCGTCTCCACGTAGGAGGTGCGGAGGATCTCGCTGACTTCCTCCTCCAGCTCGCGCGCCGTCTCTTCCGAGAAGTCCTTGCGGCGCGAGATCTCGCCGCCCAGGAAGATGGGACCCTGGTCCGAGCCCCACGCCACGTACTCGCGGCTGCCCATGCCCAGGTCGAGGACCATCTGCTTGGCCATCTCCGTGGCCTGCTTGAGATCGTTGCTGGCG
>CAZVTS010000067.1:0-12690 GCA_964630175.1 uncultured bacterium | reverse complement strand
ACGTCCGGCAGCACGCCCTGCCCTTCCCAGGTGCGCCCGAGCACGGGCGCCAGAACCCCGGTGGCTATCCACGCCTGCGAGCCGTCCCGCAAGCAGAAGGGCAGCAGGGCCTCCACGTTGCCGGCGCTCGTCTCGCCCACCACCACGGCGCGCCCGCGCGCCTGCAGGGCGCCGGCCAGGCCTTCGGCGGCGGAGTGAACGTTGCCGTCCACGAGCACTGCCAGAGGCAGGTCCGTTGCCGGCAGTCCGAGCGCCGGGTAGGGAAGAGGGAAGGACCAGCTGGTGACGGCGCGCCACAGGAAGCCGCTGGTGAACACGCCCGCCACCTCCATCATGGTCACGAGCCGACCGCCGGGGTTGCGCCTGAGGTCGAGGACGAACGACCAGGCGCCTGCGTCGACGAGCTCGGCGACGGCTCTGCGCACTGCGCCCGCCACTCCGGCGCTGGCCAGGTCCGGCACGCGGAGGTAGCCCACACCCTCCGCAGTGAGGCCGTAGCTCACGTTGGCCAACTGGCCGCCGCCCGAGAGGTCGGGTAGCGACTGCGCCCGACCGACCGTAGCCACCCGCAACGTGTCGGCAGCACCGGGTGTGAACCGAGCCCACTGGTCGCCGCCAGCGGGCAGCGCCGTGAAGAGCGCCACGCAGGGCATGGCCCCGTACAACTCGGCGATCTCGGCTACCCGCGCGGGCGGCACGTACACGGAGTGATCGTCTCCCAACTCCTCGTACATGCGCTCCAGAACCGCGTAGAAAGCCTCGTCGCTCGCTGCTTCCAGCGCCTGCGGGCGGTACTCGTCGCCGACCGCGTTCCAATCTACGCCCGTGCGGTCCAGGCGCCAGTAGCGCTCGTCCACGAGCCGCCAGGCGCGTTCGAAGCGCTCTTCGTACACCGCCCGCTGCTCCGCAGAAGGGCTAGCAGGTTCGGTCTCGTGGGTGGCAGTCTGCGCAGCCGCCACTCCCGCCACGAGCACGAACATCAGCATGGCCAGTGGCACCGCTTGCCGGCGGCGCACCGCTCTTGGGTTCATCTGTTCGGACCTCACGCCCCGCAGGTTACGCCGGGGCGCTGCTAAGTAATGCAGCGTGGCGCTGCAGCATGGCGTCGTCGAGCTGCATGTTCTGAGCGCCCACCTTGGTGGTGTTAAGGGCGCCTGCCACGTTGGCCAGCCGCGCCGCCGCTATCAGGTCGTGCCCCGCCATGACCGCGTGCGCGAAGGCGGCGGTGTAGTAGTCGCCGGCGCCGGTCGAATCCAGCACCCCGTCGATCTCGTGCGCCTCAACCAGTTCGTTCAGCTCAGGCGTGATGACGATGGAGCCCATCTCGCCCACCTTCACGATCAGGTGCTCGATGCCCAGACCGCGCAGGTCCGCCACGGCTTCCGAGATGGACGCCCTGCCCGTCACGAGGTAGAGCTCGTGCTCGTTCATGAGCAGGTAGTCCGCGTGCTTCACGAGCGGCAGCAGGCGGTCCTCGAGCGCGTTCACCGCGCCCGTGCCCAGGTCCACGAAGGTGGTGAGCTTGTGCTTGCGGGCGTACGCCAGGGTCTGCAGGGCGTACTCCTTCTGCTTGCCGCCCACCAGCGCGTAGGCGCTCATGACCAGGGCGTCGCACGCGGCCACGTCCGCTTCGTTCAGCTCCCCGGCGTCCAGGTGCCGGCTCGAGCCGGAGGCGCTGATCATGGTGCGCTGAGCGTCCGGGGTGATTATGAGCGTGACGCTCGCGGTCTGCAGGTCGGGGTCGTGCTGAACAAGACGGGTGTCCACCCCCGCCGCGATGAGGTTACGTAGCGCCAGCTGCGAGAAGGGACCGGTGCCAACCCGAGTGGCGATGCGCGTTGGGTTGCCGAGCCGCGCCAGCACGGTGGCAACCGTGCCACCGGCACCGCCGGGTTCCATGAGCGCACGGGTGGACGGCACCTCACCCCCCTGCTCGGGGAACTCGCTGACGAAGTACATCTGATCGACGGCAGCGTCGCCGACGACAAGAAAATGGGCCATTCGTTCTCTACTCCTACCGACACCGCGCCGGAAAGATTGTTCTGCTTACGTCAGTATACTCACCCGATTATGAGTACGCCGTGGCTGCCTTCTGAAGGCAGCTCGTCTACGCGCCGCCAGGCGTACCCAAGTGCGCCAGAAGCGCTACGAACTGAGCGAGCCCCAGTTGCTCGGCGCGCACGCGGGGATCCAGGCCGAGCGCGCTGAGGGCGCCCTCCACCCGTTTCCTGGCGCAGCCCGCGTACTCCAGGTTCTTCCTGAGAGTCTTGCGCCGATGCGCGAACGCCTCGTGGATGAGGCGGAACAGAGCCTCGTTGGGCCGCGCCTCAGGGTCCAAGTCCAGGCGCACCACAGCCGACGTCACCTTGGGCGGCGGGTAGAACGCCCCAGGCGGCACGACCTTGACGGTGCGGGCCTTCCCGAAGTGCGCTACCAGCAGGGAGAGCGCGCCGTAAGCAGGGGAGGAGGGCGCTGCGCTCAACCTGTCGGCAACCTCCCGCTGGACCAGGCAGACCACACGCCCGAAGCGTCCTGATTCCAGGGCGCGCCAGATGATGGCGGTGGCTACGTTGTAGGGGAGGTTGGCCACCAGTTTGGATCCGAGCGGCAGCCTGCTCAGGTCGAAGGCCATAGCGTCCGCGTGCACTATCTCCACGCTGCCGGCCCCAGGCGCTTGCGCCAGGTCGGCCAGGGTCTCGGCCAGCACCGGGAGCAGCCTGCCATCCAGCTCCACGCTCGTGACGTCCGCGCCCGCCGCGGCCAGTTCGTGAGTGAGGACGCCCAGCCCGGGCCCCACCTCGAGCACCGTGTCGCCCGCTTCCAATTCGGCGGCGCCGACCACCGCGCTGAGCACGCCGGGATCCACGAGGAAGTTCTGACCGAACCCCTTGTCGGCGTGCAGACCATGGCGCGTCAGCAGCTCGCTCACGCGCGAGCGCGCCGTGAGCGGTTTGGTTGGCTCGTTCGGGGATGGACTCGCCGAGCCGGCGGCTTCCGAAGGCACGTTCAAGTCTCAGGTGGCGTGAACGGCGATCACTTCGTCGAGTTCGGCCTCCGCCGCCTCGAGCTCCGTGCCCTGCACCACCGCGAGCTCGCTGGCGAGCATCGTGCGGGCTGTATCGAGCACCTCGCGCTCCGTTGCGGCGAGACCCTTCTCCACGTCGCGCTTGGCCAGCACTCCTATCAGCCGAGCGAGATCGTAGGCGCTGCCGGCGGCCAGGATCTCTTGCTCGGCACGGAAGCGCGGCGGCCACTGGGCGGGCAGCGTGAGGTCCGCCTCGCGCACCGAATCGAAGAGCCGGGGGATCTCGTCGGCGCCCACGGTGTGCCGCAGGCCGACCTCCTCACCCTTCTTGAGGGGCACGAGAACCTCCAGGTCGCCGCGGATGAAGACGACCTTCAGGTACTCGTGCTCCTGACCGAGCACGACGCGCGTGGTGCGCTCCGCCACGACACCGGCACCCTGCGAGGGGTATACGACGTGGTCACCCACTTCGAACGTCACAATGCCGCAAGAGTAACACAGGCCCGCCGCCGGTCTGACGATGCGCACGCGCCGAAGTTGCGCGGGACACGCACTTGCGGCGGGTGGCCGCGGCGGGATGCCGGGCCTGTGGTCTGCGGGCCAGGGGTCGCCGGCCGCCGGGTCGCCGCCTTCAGCTGAGGCCCACGAGGGGACCCCACTGCCTGTACGTGATGAACGAGAACACGGCGGCCCCGGCGAACATGGCCACAGCACCCACCACGGTGAAGGTGCCGTGCAGTTCGCGGTCGCCGCGCCTGCCTATGAACCAGCCGCAGAGGACGCCGACCACCAGCGCGGTGCCGGTGGCTACCAGGATCAGCTGTAAGTCCGCAGGTGTTGGGAAACCGCGCCTGTAAACGAGAACACCTAACGCCAGGGGTGCCAGGCCGGCCACGAGTCCCGCCTCTATGGCGGAATCGCGGCCCCGCATGGCGCGGCCGAGGAGCGGCCCCACCACCATCAGCAGGGGCACCATGGTTATGCCGCCGATGATCCCCACCAGCAAAGCGGTCAGTAACTGACCGAGAAGCTCGTCCCAGAGGTGCCACGGGTTCCAGTTCATGAGCGCCGCGACCCGGTCCAGCAGCGTCACCTGCATGGGGACGCGGTCGTCGCTGCTGTATATCTCGATGGCGCCGCCCTGCGCCCGCCCGTACCACGCGACGGCGGAGAGCGACCGCGGGCCGCCGGCCGCCAGGACGCTGGCCGTGGCGAAGTCAGCGCCCTCCATGGTGACGGGAGACCACGCCACACTGGTGGGACCCTCTCCGGCGACGTCGAGGCGCATCACGCTGGCGTCCGACACCCAGTAGAGGTTCGGCCAGGCGGCGCCGATGGGACGGCCCTGTCCCATCGGGGCGCTCGACCCTTCCACCAGGAGGTCGGAGCCGTCACGCGTCACGGCCGTGAGGCGCAGGTCGGTCTCCTCGTCCGACCACAGCACCCACACCGAGTCCGCGGCCGCGCCGAGCGCGGGGTCGCTCAATAAAGCCACGCGCTGGCGCTCGTCTTCGACGTAGGCGGCGCCGAGACCCGCCGGCCCTGCCAGCACCGCACCGGGCGCCGGTAGCAGCGCCACGTACGCGTCCCACTCCGAGATGAGGCCGAACTCGCCCCGCTCGTTACGGCCCTCCAACCAGCCGAGCCAGAGCCGCCCGTCCTGCATGGGCAGCACGTCCAGCCCGCGCTGCGAGAGGTGCGTGCCGTATACGGCCCGCTGCTCGCCCGTCAGGAGGTTCAGCAGGATGAGCTGACCCTGCCCGTCGCGGCGGAAGAGACCGGCCGCATAGGGCTGCTCCTGGTACTCGAACAGTCGCAGGTCCACCACCAGCGAGTCCTGGAACAGCGCCACCTGCCTGCCCGCCAGCAGGGCGCTGTAGTCGTAATGCCCCGTGTTCCTGTCGCGCGAGATCCAGGTGACGACCAGTTCGTCCGCCACGTAGGCGGCGCTGATAGACCGCACGTCGTCCGTGGCAACCAGTAGCTGCGCCTCGTTCCGCCCGTCGGCCGTGCGGTCGAGGCGCCATACGCCCTCGGTGCCGGCCCATACCGTGGTGACCGTGCCCTCCAGGGACACCGTCACGCTGACGCTGGCAGCTATGGCGCGAGACTCCTCCAGTACTGGACGGCCGAAGCCTCCGGCGGCGGCGTAGGGCTGCGCCAGTGCGACCCCGACAAGCAGCGAGAGTAGAGCAGTCAGTAGCCGCAGGCGGCTCACGCTTCACCCTTGTGCGCCGGCACCCGCTTGCGTGGGGCGCCGGAGCGCTTGGTGGCCGTGGTGGCTGCGCTCGCCTGCAGCGATTGGCCCGGGATCCGCGTCATCTTCACGTCGCGGCCCTGCAGGCGCGCCTCGATCTCGCGGATGCGGTCGCGCACCGCCGCGGCCTTCTCGAAGTCGAGCTCGTCCGACGCGCTCCACATCTCGCTCTCGAGCAGCGCCAGCTCCTGACGCAAGTCGTCGAACACGAGCTCGCGCTCCCAGGGATCCAGGGCCGGAGCGGCCTCCTCCGCCGCGTCTTCCTCCCCGCGGATGACGTCGTGCACCCGCTTCCGCACGGACTCGGGCGTTATGCCGTGGAGCTCGTTGTAGGCCAGCTGCTTGTCGCGCCGGCGGTTCGTCTCGTCCATGGCGGCCCGCATGGCGTCCGACACATCGTCCGCATAGAGGAACACCTCGCCGTTCACGTTGCGCGCCGCCCGCCCGATGGTCTGGATAAGGGAGCGTTCGCTGCGGAGGAAGCCCGTCTTGTCGGCGTCCAGGATGGCCACCAGGCTCACCTCGGGCAGATCGAGCCCCTCGCGCAGGAGGTTGATGCCCACCAGCACGTCGAAGTGCCCCAACCTGAGGTCGCGGATGATGACCTGACGCTCCACGGCGTCGATGTCGGAGTGCATGTAGCGCACGCGTATGCCCTGAGCGGCCAGGTACTCGGTGAGGTCCTCGGCCATCTTCTTGGTGAGGGTCGTCACCAGCACCCGCTCGCCCTTCTCCGCGCGTTCTCGAGCGGCGAAGAGCAGGTCGTCGATCTGCCCACGGCTCGGCTTCACCGTCACCATCGGGTCCACCAGGCCGGTGGGGCGGATGACCTGCTCCGCCACCTGGTCTGACATGCCCAGCTCCCGCTCGGTGGGCGTGGCAGAGACGAAGATGACCTGCCCGACGGCCCCCACGAACTCCTCCTCGGTGAGGGGCCGGTTGTCCAGCGCGGCGGGTAGCCGGAAGCCGTAATCCACGAGCGTCTGCTTACGGGAGCGGTCGCCGTTGTACATGCCGCGGATCTGCGGCAGCATCACGTGCGACTCGTCCAGGAAGGCGATGAAGTCGTCCGGGAAGTAGTCGAGCAGGGTGTTGGGCGCACTGCCGGGCGGGCGGCCCTCCAGGTAGCGCGAGTAGTTCTCGATACCGCTGCAGTAACCCAGCGTGCGCAGCATCTCCAGGTCGTAGTTGGTGCGCTCCCTCAGCCGCTGCTCCTCGAGGAGCTTGCCGTTGTCCCTGAAGTACTTCAGCTGCGCCTGGAGGTCGTGCTCGATGTTGGCGATGGCCGGCTGCAGCTTCTCGAACGGCGTCACGTAGTGCTTGGCGGGGAACACGGTGGCCTTCTCGAGCTCAGCCGTCTCGTTGCCGGTGACAGGGTCGATCATCGTGATGCGGTCGATCTCGTCGCCCCACAGTTCGATGCGCAGGGGCTGTTCTTCGTAGGCCGCCCAGATCTCGATGACGTCGCCGCGGGCGCGGAAACGGCCGGCCGCCAGCTCCACGTCGTTGCGCTCGTACTGCTGGCGTACCAGCGTGGCGAGGATCTCGTCGCGCGGGAGCTGCTTGCCGACGTCGAGCAGGAGGTGCAGCTTCTCGTACTCCTCCGGCGAGCCGAGGCCGTAGATCGCCGATACGGAGGCCACCACGATGACGTCGCGCCTCGTGAGGAGGCTGCGCGTGGTGGAGTGCCGCAGGCGCTCGAGCTCCATGTTGATGTTGGCGTCCTTCTCGATGAAGAGGTCGCGCGAGGGCACGTAGGCCTCGGGCTGGTAGTAGTCGTAGTAGGAGATGAAGAACTCCACCGCCGCGTCAGGGAAGAAATCTCGGAACTCCGCGGCCAGCTGAGCGGTGAGCACCTTGTTGGGCGCCAGCACCAGCGCAGGACGCTGCGCGGCCTCGATGATCTTGGCCATGGTGAAAGTCTTGCCGGTGCCGGTGGCACCGAGCAGCGTCTGGAAGCGCAGCCCGTCGTTCAGCCCCTCGAGCACCGTCTCGATGGCCTCGGGCTGGTCGCCTTTGGGAGTGAACTCCGTGTGAACCGTCAGCGCCATGACCCTTGATGCTACCGCAGGGGAGCGTTTCCACCGGCGCCGGGCACTACGGCGCGCCTGAGTGGCTCATGGGCAGGCGGCACGGAGGGGAAGACCCCGCCTCGCGCTAGATGGCGCGCTCCTCCGCCGCGAACTGCTGCCGGTAGAGGTCGGCGTAGAGGCCGCCGCGCGCCAGCAACTCCGCGTGCGTACCGCGCTGCACGATGCGGCCTTCGTTCACCACCAGGATCGTGTCGGCGCCAAGCACGGTGGCCAGGCGGTGCGCGATGACGAAAGTTGTGCGGCCGCGCATGAGGACCTCGAGCGCGGCCTGAACGAGGGCTTCGGACTCGCTGTCCAGCGAGCTCGTGGCTTCGTCGAGGATGAGGATGCGCGGGTCCTTCAGGAGCGCCCGGGCTATGGCCACACGCTGCCGCTGGCCGCCGGAGAGCTTCACACCGCGTTCGCCCACCAGTGTGCCGTAGCCGTCATCCAGCGCCTCGATGAACTCCGCGGCGTTGGCGGCCTGGGCGGCCGCGTGCACCTCGTCGTCCGTGGCGTTCTCGCGGCCGTAGCGGATGTTGGCCGCGATGCTGCCGGAGAAGAGCTGCGTCTCCTGCGGCACCCAGCCGATCTGCGAGCGCAGGAAACGGATGGGCAGGTCGCGGATGTCGACGCCATCGATGGTGACGCGCCCCTCCTGCGGGTCGAAGAAGCGGGAGATGAGGCTCACCAGCGTGCTCTTCCCGGCGCCGCTCGGACCCACCAGCGCCACGACTTCGCCCGGTCGCGCCACCAGCGACACGTCGTGCAGCACGGGGCCACGCCTATCCGGGTAGCCGAACGAGAGGTTCTCGAAAGCCACGCGTCCGCTGACGTGTTCGGGTGTGACCGGTGCCGTGGACTCCAGGATGTCGGAGCGCTCGTCCAGCATCTCGAAGATGCGGCGAGAGGCGCCGATGGCCTCCTGCAACTGGGCCCACAGGCCCGTGAAGGAGCCGACCGAGCCCGCCACGAACAGGGTGATGAGCAGGAAGCCCACCAGGTCGCCGCTCTGCATGGCGCCGCTGATGGCCAGCCGGCCCCCGTACCACACCACCACGCCTATGCCCACGAACCCGAAGAGGATGACGGCGGGAACGAAGAGCGAGCGAAGGCGCACGCGTTGCAGCGCCTTCTCGAAGGAACGGTCGATGGCCTCTGCGTACTGACGCCGCTCCAGAGGCTCCGCCGTGAACGACTTGACCACGCGGATGCCCTGGATGGCCTCCTCGGCGTTGGCGTTGGCTGCTGCCACCCTGTCCTGGAAACCGGTGCTCACCCGCCTCAGCCTGCGCCCGAAGAACGCCGCGGCGAACGCCACGGCCGGCACGACGGTGAGCATGACGAGGGTGAGCCGCACGTCCAGGTAGAAGAGCACCAGCAGGCCGCCCACCAGGTTAATGGCCTGGTTCACCAGTTGCGCGAGGGCCTGCGACACTGCGGCCTGAACGGTGGCCACGTCGGACGTGAGGCGCGACGTCATCTCACCCGTCTTGTGCTCCTCGAAGAAGCGCACCGGGAGCGTGAGCAGATGCGAGAAGAGCTGTTTGCGCATGTCCGCCACCACGGCCTCGCCCACGCGCCCGAGCTCGTTGGTGCGGATGTAGTTGAAGACCGCCTGTATGACCACGAGCACGGCGATCATGAGCGCCGTGCGGTCCAGGAGGGAACGTGCGTCCAGCGCGTTGGCGTCAGGCGCGAACGCCGTGTTGAGCAGGTTGCGTATGAGGAGCGGGAACAGCAGCGCCACTAGGCTGGCAACAGTGACGGCGCTGATGCCGAACACGAGCCGGCCACGGTACGGCCTCACGTAGGCGAACAGGCGCCTCATGTGATCCAAGTCCTGGCGGTCTACCTTGCGGGGGTTCCTGGTGTTCGCGGGGTCGTTCACGGTTGCTACTTCGCGGTGCGGAAGCACGCTCAAGGGTACACTGCCGCTGACGCCCGAGAGCGTGTCCGGCGCCAGGCACCGGTAAGCGGCGCGCGCGCTGCGCGGGCGCCCGGGAGTGAGCAGATGCCCAACGCCAACCCAGGAGCCACACGGCAAGCCGGCAGCGAGGCGCCCCTCTGGGCGCCCACGGCCGAAGAGGTCGCGGCTGCCGACATGACAGCGTTCAAGTCGTTCGTGGAAGAGCGCACGGGCGAGACGCTGCCCGACTACGACGCGCTTCACGCCTTCAGCGTGCGTTCGCCTGAGCGCTTCTGGGCCCTGCTCGCCGACTACCTGCAGGTGCCTTTCGGAGCGCCCGCCCAGCGGGTCCGCTCACAGCACCCGATGCCCCACACGCGCTGGTTCGAGGGTGCCACCCTCAACTACGCGGAGGCGCTCCTCTACCCGGCCGGGCTCCACGACCAGCACGCCACGGCCATCATCGGGGTCACCGAGGAAGGCGCCGAACAGCGCCTGAGCTGGCGCGAGCTAAGAGAACTGGTGGCGCGCGTGCAGGCCGGCCTCCAACGGGCGGGCCTGGAAGCCGGCGACGCGGTGGTGGCCTTCAGCGCCAACGTGCCTGAGACGGTGGCCCTCATGCTCGCCTGCGCGGGGCTCGGGGTGGTGTTCAGCTCGTGCTCGCCCGATTTCGGCCAGGAGGCGGCGGCGGCGCGGTTCGCGCAGCTCGAACCACGACTGCTCTTCGCCACCACCGGGTACGCCTACGGCGGCAAGCGTTTCGACACCACGCGCGTGGTGGAGGGCCTGGCCGCGGCGCTGCCGTCGCTGGCGCAGGTGGTGCTGCTGCCGTATCCGGGCTGGGAGGCGCAGGCCGATGAACGGGCTCCCGGCACCCACTGGCGGGAGTGGGTCGGCTCGGGCGACGCGCCCGTGCATCCTGTCCTCACGCAGTTGCCGTTCGATCACCCGCTCTACGTGCTCTACTCGTCGGGCACCACGGGACTGCCCAAGGCCATGGTCCACCGGGCGGGCGGTGCGCTTCTCACCCACATGAAGGAACAGCGGCTGCACTCCGCCATCGCGCCCGGCGACGTGGTCTTCTACTTCACCACCTGCGGCTGGATGATGTGGAACTGGCTCGTCAGCGCGCTGGCGCAGGCAGCCACCATCGTGCTGTACGACGGCTCGCCGGCCTGGCCCGACTCCGACGCGCAGTTCGCGCTGGTGGAGCGGCTCGGCGTCACCTTCTTCGGCACCTCGGCCAGGTTCATCGCGCAGGCTCACGCGGACGGCCTCGAGCCCGTCAAGAGCAGGGACCTGCGGCGCCTTCGCACCGTGGCGTCCACCGGGTCGCCGCTCTCGCCCGACAGCTTCAGGTACGTGTATGGCGCCGTGAAGCCGGACGTTCACTTGGCAAGCATCTCGGGCGGAACCGACATAGTGGCCTGCTTCATGCTGGGCGTTCCCACCCTGCCCGTGTACGCCGGCCAGATCCAGAGGCCCGGGCTCGGAGTGGACCTGCGCGTGTTCGACGAGGAAGGCAACGACGTGGTGGGCGTGCCAGGCGAACTGGTGTGTGCGCAGCCGCTGCCCTCCATGCCCCTCGAGTTCTTGGGCGACGACGATTTCTCGCGCTACGAGGAGGCCTACTTCGGGGTCTACGAACACATGTGGCGGCATGGCGACCTGGTGGAGCGCACTCTGCAGGGCGGCATCGTGGTGTACGGCCGCTCGGACGCCACCCTCAACCCCGGCGGCGTGCGCATAGGTACCGCGGAGATATACAGGCCGCTGGAAGCGCTGCCCGAAGTGACGGAAGCGGTGGCGGTCGGTAAGCGCGTGGGAGCCGACCAGGAGATCTGGCTGCTGGTCACGCTGCGGGCCGGCGAGGTGCTGACGGACGGCCTGACCAAGCGCATCAAAGCCGCCATCCGGCAGGGTGCCTCACCGCGCCACGTGCCGCGGCGCGTGATAGACGTGCCGCAACTGCCGCGCACCCGCAGCGGCAAGTCCATGGAGCTGGCCGTGGCGCGCCTGATCAACGGTCAGAGCGTGCCCAACATGGAGGTCATGGCCAACCCCGAATGCGTGCCGCTCATTGTGGCGCGCCTGGAGCAGCTGGGTATCTAGAGCGCACTTGCGGCTCAGCCCTTCACCGCGCCAGCGGTGAGCCCCTCCACGATGCGCTGCTGGAAGATGAGCACGAGGATCACCAGCGGCACCGTGACGAGCACGGCCGCCGCCATGATCTCGCCGAAAGGCTCCTGGCGCGCTATCTCGCCCGTGAAGAGCGCTATGGCCACCGGCACCGTGCGCGAAGGCGGATCGATCACCGTGAAGGTGAGCGCGAACAGGTACTCGTTCCACGCCTGGATGAACGCCAGCAAGCCAGTAGTGACCAGGGCCGGCGCCGTCAGTGGCAGCAGCACGTGCCGGAAGGCCTGGAACAGCGTGGCGCCGTCCACCTGCGCGGCCTGCAGAAGCGAATCCGGCAGGTCGCGGAAGAACGACGTCAGCACCCACACCGTGAACGGCAGCGTGAAGAGCATGTAAGAGAGGATCATGCTGGGTACGGAGGGCAGGGCCAGCACCCGGATCACTGCGTAGAGACCGGCCAGCACCGCGATTTGCGGGAACATGGTCATGGCCAGGATGGTGTAGAGCGACGGTGTCTTGCCCTTGAAGCGCATCTTGCCCAGTGCGTAGCCCGCGAACGACCCCACCACGAGGGAGAGGAGAGTTACTGAGCCGGCCACCAGCGTGGAGATACCCAGAGCGCGCACGAACCGGTCGTTGCTGAGCACCGCCGCGAAGTTGGTGAACACCGGGCTCTCCGGCCACAGAGTGGCGGGCGTGCGGATGAGTTCCGGCTGCGTCTTCAGGGCGGAGATGAACGCCCAGTAGAACGGGAACATCAGGTAGACGAAGATGACCACCACCAGGAGCCAGAAGAAGGTGCGGCCGACGAGCTTCGTGAGGCGCCTGTTCATCGGGTATCCACCTTCAGGGCGCGGATGTAGAAGATCGCGAAGAGGAAGATGATCAGGAAGATGACCATCGAGGCGGCGGAGCTCATGCCCAGGTCGCGGCGGCTTATCAGGAGGTCCTGCGCGAAGCTCGCCATGGAGTAGCGCTGGTTGCCGAGCACCACCTGGAAGATGTCGAACACCCGCAGCGAGTCGAGCGTTCTGAAGATGAGCGCCACGGCGAGGGTGGGCTTGAGCAGCGGCACGGTGATGCTGAAGAAACGCCGGAACGGTCCTGCCCCGTCCACCTTGGCGGCCTCGTGCAGCTCCGAGGGGATGATGGCCAGGCCGGCGAGTATGAGGAGCGCCATGAAGGGGGTCGTCTTCCAGACGTCCATCATGATCATGCTCGGCAGTTGCAGCGCCGTGTTGCCGAATAAGTCTGTGCGGCCCCCGCTCAGGCCCAGTTGGCTCCCAAG
>CAZVTS010000066.1:0-12747 GCA_964630175.1 uncultured bacterium | reverse complement strand
GGTCGGTATACTCGTTGCCTGGTTACTCAGGAGGCGCCCCAGTGGCAGACGGCATCAGACAAGTCAACGAACTCCGCTCGAAGTTCCTGAGGTTCTTCGAGGAGAAAGAGCACCTGGCATACCCCAGCGCGTCCCTGAAGAGCACCGACCCCGGCCTGCTCTTCAACGTGGCGGGCATGCAGCAGTTCAAGCCGTACTTCCAGGGCGCCACGCCGCGCTTCCCCGGCTACGGCGTGTGGCACCGGGTGGCCACCTCGCAGAAGTGCATGCGCGCGGGCGGCAAGGATTCCGACATCGAGAACGTGGGTCGCACCAGGCGTCACCACACCTTCTTCGAGATGTTGGGCAACTTCTCGTTCGGCGATTACTTCAAGCGCGAAGCGAGCCTGTGGGCGTGGGAGTTCCTCACGTCGCCGGAGTGGTTGGGGCTCGACCCCGACAGGCTCTACGTGACGGTGTTCACGGACGACGACGAAGCGTACGCCATCTGGACGGACGTGGTGGGCGTGCCGGCGGAGCGCATCAGCCGCTGGGGCGAGGAGGAGAACTTCTGGCCCGCCAACGCCATCAAGGACGACCGGCAGGGGCCGTGTGGGCCGTGCTCCGAGATCTTCTACGACCGCGGTCCTGAGTTCGGCACGCCGGACGAGACCGGTCCCAACACCGGCAGTGGCGACCGCTTCATGGAGGTCTGGAACCTCGTCTTCACGCAGTACGACTTAGAGGGCGGCGTGCTGACGCCCTTGCCGCAGAAGAACATCGACACTGGCATGGGCCTGGAGCGCCTCGCCACGGTAGTGACGGGTGCGCCGGACGCCTACTCCACTGAGCTGTTCATGCCTGTCATACGCCTGCTCGAGGAGCTTTCCGGCAAGCGCTACGAGGACGTGAAGAGCGTGGAGCACCGCATCATCGCGGATCACGTGCGCGCCGTCACCTTCGCCATCGCCGACGGCGTGCCGCCCGCCAACGACGGGGCCGGTTACGTGGTGAAGATGCTCATCCGCCGCGCCTCCCGACAGGCGTTCCTGCTGGGCCTCCACGAACCGGTGCTGTTCGAGCTGGCGGGCGCGGTGGTGGAGGCCATGAAGGAGCCGTACCCGGCGCTGGTGGAGGCGCAGGAGCGCGTCCAGAGCACCATACGCGCGGAGGAGGAGCAGTTCCTCCGCACCCTGGGCAGTGGCATAGAGCGGGTGGCCGCCCTGCTGGACGATCTGGACGGTCAGGAGCTGAGCGGCGCCGTGGCCTTCGACCTATGGCAGACGTACGGTTTCCCGCTGGACCTCACGGTGGAGATGGCGGCGGAGCGCGGTGTGCAGGTGGACCGCGCCGGTTACGACGCTGCGCGCGAGGAAGCGCGCCGGCTGTCACGCGGGGACGGCGCCCGGCAGCTGTTCGGTGAGGGGGCCGGCGCCCTCGGCCAGATCGCCGAGCGGGTGGCCGAGACCGAGTTCGTGGGCTACGGCGCAATGGCCGGGGAGGCCACCGTGGTGGCGCTGGTGAACGCCGCCGACGAGGCCGTGCCGGAGCTGGCCGAGGGCGCGCAGGGCAGCGTGGTTCTTGACCGCACTCCCTTCTATCCGGAGGGCGGCGGCCAGGTGGGCGACACGGGCAAGCTGGACTGGGAGGGCGGCGGCGCCGTGGTGAGCGGCACCAGCCGCACGCCTCAGGGTCTCATCCGGCACCGCGTGCGCGTGGTGCGCGGCCCTCTCAACGTGGGTCGCAGCGTGCGCGCCAGCGTGGACCCGGTGCGTCTGCACACGCAGAAGCACCACACCGCTACGCACCTCTTGCACGCCGCCCTGCGCGCCGTGCTCGGCACCCACGTGGCCCAGGCGGGCTCGCTGGTGGCGCCCGACAGGCTCAGGTTCGACTTCTCTCACCAGGCGGCGCTCACCCCCGAGCAGATAGAGCAGATCGAGGGCATGGTGAACCACTGGGTGCAGCAGGACCTGCCGGTGGGTTGGCAGGTGGTGCCCATCGAGGAGGCTCGGGCAGCGGGCGCCATGATGCTGTTCGGTGAGAAGTACGGCGACCAGGTGCGCATGGTCACGGTGGCCGGCGCGCAGCCCGTGTCGGTGGAACTCTGCGGCGGCACCCACGTGGCCCGCACCGGCGAGATCGGCATGCTGGCCATCACGGCCGAGGAGGCCGTCTCGGCGGGCGTGCGGCGCGTGGAGGCGCGCGTAGGTGACGCCGCACTGGCGTACCTGCAGGAACTGCGAGCCACCCAGCGCCACCTGGTGCACCACCTCGGCGGCACGGCCGCCACGCTGGAGGAGCGCCTGCTGAAGCTGCAGAGCGAGCTGAAGGAGGCGCACCGGCAGTCGGCGCAGCTGCGCGACAAGCTCGCCGCCGCTCAGACCGGCAGCGGCGCAGCCACCGCCGAGCTGAAGGAGGCGGGCGGCTTCAGTTACACCACCGCCCTGCTGGACGGGCTGGACGCCACCGCGCTACGCAACGCTGCGGACAAGCTGCTGGAGCGCAGCGGCGCGGACGTGGTGGTGGTGGGTTCCGGCACGCTGCTGGTTGCCAAGGCCTCGGACGCCGCCCGGCAGAAGGGCGCACATGCCGGCAACCTGGCGCGCGCGGCGGCCACCGCCGGCGGTGGTGGCGGTGGCGGCAGGCCGGACATGGCGCAGGCCGGCGTGAAGGACGAGGCGGGCCTGCGTAGGGCCCTGGCGGCCGTGGAGGCGGCCCTGGCGGGGGTTCCCGGCTCTTGAGCCTGGCGCCCGACCAAGCGGCCGGCGCCGAAGCTCAGGGCGCCGGCGAGCGGCTGGGCGTACTGGCGCTCGATGTGGGCGACGCCCGCATCGGCCTGGCGGTCGGTAGGCTCGGTTCGGGCTTCGCCTTCGGCCGTGGGGCACTCGAACGGGTGGGCACCAGGCGCGACGTTCCCGCGGTGCTGGCGGTGGCGGAGCGCGAGGGCGCGGGTGTGATCGTGGTGGGTCTGCCGCTCCTCCTGGACGGCAGCGAGTCCGCTCAGACGGGGCGGGTGCGCACTTTCGCGGCGGCCCTGGCCGAGGCCGCCGAGGCTGCGGACATGAGCGTGGTGCTGGAGGATGAGCGCCTCACCACCCGCATCGCGCAGCGGCAGGTGGGCGGCTCGGCGCTGCCGCGTTCGCGGCGGCAGGAGAAGGGGCGGCTGGACGAGGCCGCCGCCGTGCTGATACTGGAGTCTTACCTGAGGCGCTCGCTCGCTGGCGCCACGGAACCGCCTGGGGAGCCCGGGTGATGGAGGGCGCTGCCCCCGAGCCGGCGCGTCAGCGCGGCCGCCTGCTGGCGCTGGTGCTACTCGTGCTGGTCACGCTGGCGGCCGGTGCGTTCGTGGCGGTGCAGTTCATGCTTAGCGCGCCTAGCGCGGCCACGGAGGTGGCCGAGTTCGAGGTGCTGCCGGGCTGGGGTGGGGCGCGGGTGGCCGCCGAGCTGGAGGAGGCCGGGCTGGTGCGATCCGCCCTCGCGTTCCGCTACTACCTGCGCTTCACGGAGGCCGACCGCAACGTAGGCGAGGGACTCTACGACCTGAGTCCCGGCATGAGCGCCGCCGAGGTGGCGCAGGCGCTGGCAGCGGGTGGGCGGCCCCGCACGGTGAGCATCGTGGTGCCGGAAGGGTGGCGAGCCTCGGACGTGGTCAGGCGGCTCGCCGCCAACGATCTCGGAACCGAAGCGGAGATCGAGAACGTCATCAGTCACCCCGCCGACCTGGCGCCTGCCTACCTGCCGGCCGGCGCCAACCTGGAGGGCTACCTGTTCCCAGCCACTTACGACGTGCCCGTGCACTCCACCCCGGAGGACGTGGTGGCCACCATGGTGGCGCGCTTCGAGGAGGAACTCACGGGCGCGGTGGTGGACGCCCTGGTGGAGCGTTCGCTCACCGTGCACGAGTGGGTCACGCTGGCGAGCATCGTGCAGTCCGAGGCGGCGTCGCACGAGGAGATGCCGATAATCGCCGGCGTGTTCCTCAACCGCCTGGACGACGGCATGCTCCTGCAATCCGATCCCACGGTGGCCTACGGGCTGGGCAAGCCGATGCGCGAGCTCAGCGCCCTGGCAGGCGACCTGCGTAGGGACACGCCGTGGAACACTTACACGCGGGCGGGTCTACCCGCCACGCCGATCTCCAACCCAGGGCACCACGCGCTGCTCGCCGTGCTGGAGCCGGAACGCCAGAACGAAGCGGGCGTGCCCTGGCTCTACTTCCTGCACGGCACCGACGGCGGCGTGCCGGTGTTCCGGCCCAACACCAACTTGGCTGCGCACGAGCGCGACGTTGTGGTGTTCTTGCGTAACGACGGGCGGCGTTAGCCGGCTCGGTTACGTGCTGGGCGTCACTCGCCCTCGTTCTCGTCTTCGGCTCGTGGCGGCTGCGCCCCGCCCTTGGGGTACCGCCCGGCCCGCCTCAGCGCCTCGGCCAGCACGTACTCCATCTGCGCGTTCACGCTGCGCAGGTCGTCCGCGGACCACTTCTCGATGGCGCCGTAAACCCTCGGATCGATCCGGAGCAGGAACCGCTTCTTCTCGGCCATCTACTTCACCGAACCTCCCCGTGCCCGCTCTCAGCGTGCGGTGCGCAGGTAACCGTCGAGCCAGGTGACCAGCGAGCGAGCCAGCGTGCCGGAGAGCACGGCGTCGGGGCCGGGGAGCATGCCGGACTCGGCGGCGCCGGGCACGAAGTTCATGGGGTGGCCCAGGTCCGCGAATTCGAGGAGCGTGCCACGCGGCAGGGCGCCGGCCAGGGCGCGGCCGTCCACCTGGAGCACCTGCACGTCCTTGAGGCCCTGCATCACCAGCGCGGGCACCTGCACGTGCGCCGCGAGCTCCGCCGGGTCCTGCTCGAACTCGCTACGCAGCAGCCCGGCGGCGTGCGCGAAGCTGGCCGCGATCTGGTTGCCTGCCAGGTCGCCTTCCAGCGCCAGGGTGGTGCCTTCAACGTGGCGCAGCGCTTCTATGGCCTCGTCGGTCTGGCGCGTCATCTCCGCCAGTTGCTCTCCAACCAGGCCGGAGCGCACGAAGGAGGCCAGCAGTTGCTCGCGCAGGAGCACGTCCAGCGGCCGGCCGGGCGAGGCCACGGTGACCACTGCGGCGGGCCGGGCGTAGCCTTCGGCCACGGCGTACAGCGCCACCAGGCCGCCCTCGGAGTGGCCGAGGAGAGCCAGCCGGCGCGGGTCCACGCCGGGCTGTTCAGCCAGGAACGCCAGCCAATCGGCCGTGTTCTGGGCGTAGGTGGAGAGCGTCACCGCGTTGCCGTCGCCGGTGGAGGGAGGGATGCCCAGCTTTGCCACCCGGAGGGCGCCGTAACCACCGCATGCGAGTTCGAAAGCCAGCTGCTTGTAGACCGCGTTGCTGATGTAAGGCAGGGAGTTGCCGTCCATGTCCACCGCACCCGAGCCCGGCAGGATGAGCACGGTGGGGGCGGGCCTGCCACCCTCGAGCGTGGCAGACACCGGCAGGGTCAGGCGACCCACCAGTGTGGCGCCCGTGGAGGTGATGCTCACCTCCTGCTCCACCACGCAGTGCGCGTTGGCCTGCAGCGCCTGCTCGGCCGTGGCGTGCCTGGCGGCGGCGGTTCCCTCGGGAGCGTTCGCCGGAGCGGCAACGTCGGTCGCCTCGGCCGCCGGCTTCTCGTCGGGCCGCCGCACGAACCGCACGTTGCCGGGCTGTTGGTCTAGCACGATGATGTTGCCGGCGTCGTCCAGGTAGAGCTTGATGGCCAGCACCTGGCCCGCGACGGCGAACGCCACGTCGATCTGGGTGGCGTCGACCGTGGCGCCCTGGTACTCCACCGTGCCCGCCTGCGGCGCCTGGAACCCGAGGGTGGCCACTGTGGCGACCTGGGGTACCAGGGCCGCCAACACGAGCTGCTCACCGGTGGCCATGACCTGATCGGCACCCAGCTGGAAGCCCTCTAAGAAGTTGTTGTCGAACACATAGAAGGGCGCTTCGGACGGGAGCGTGAGGCTCTGCGTGGCGCCGCCCTGGGTGATCGTGAGGTCGGCGCCCGAAGCCGTGAACGCCACGTCTATCCGGAAGGCGACGCCCTGCGCCGTGCCCTGGATGGTGTAAGCGAGCGCCGAGCCGTCGGGCCGCGCCGTGAGGGTGTTCTCCGCCTGGAAGATGCCCGCCACCGACACCGTGGAGTGGGTGGTGTAGCCGTCCGGCCCGCGCTGCACGGTGAGGGTGGTCTCGCCCAGGTTCTGGCCGAACTGGCTGATGTCGTACGTGTAGGTGGGCGCGGCCTTGGCGGCCAGCGTGGCCGGCTGCGCGGTGGCGAGGGCGGTGGCGGCCATGAACAGGCCCGCCAGCAGCGCCCTAAGGGAAAGCTTCCGGTTTCGTGTCAAGGTTCTGCTCCTAATGCTTAGTCGGCGGCCGGCTCAGCCGTAGAGGGTGCCGGCGTTGATCACCGGTGTGGCGGCGTGTTCGCTGGTGAGGGCCACCATCAGGTTGTTGGCCATGGCGGCGCGCTTCTCCTGATCGAGGTCGACCACGCCCTTCTCGGCCAGGCCCGTGAGCGCGTCTTCCACCATGCCGACAGCGGCCTCCACGATGAGCCTGCGGGCGCTCACCACTGCCTGCGCCTGCTGCCGCCGGAGCATAGCCTGCGCTATCTCAGGGGCGTAAGCCAGGTGCGTGAGGCGCGCCTCGAGCACGTCCACCCCGGCCACCTCCAGGCGCTCCTCCAGTTCGACCTTGAGCGCGGCGGCGAGCTCGTCTGGGTTCTCGCGCAGGCTGGCGCGCTCGCCGCCTGCGGAGTCGTACGGGTAGCGGGTAGCCAGGCTCCGCAGGGCGGTCTCGGCCTGTATGCCTACGAACTCCTCGAAGTCGTCAACGTCGAAGATGGCCTTGGCGCTCTCGCTCACGCGCCACACCACCACCGCGGCGATCTCCACGGGGTTGCCGTCGGCGTCGTTCACCTTCACGCGCTCGGAGTTGAAGTTGCGGACCCGCAGGCTCACGCGCTTCTTGTTGGCGAAGGGGTTGGCCCACCAGAAGCCCGAGCGGCGCTGGCTGCCGATGTAGTTGCCGAAGAGGATGAGCACGCGGGCCTCGTTGGGCTGCACGGCGAAGAGGCCGGTGAGCACTATGGGCGCTGCGATGAAGAGCGTGATGGCGACGCCCACCATGAGCCAGCTGCGCGGCATGTCGGGCCCCTCCGGACCCACCCCGAACACGAGCAGCAGCACGGCGGCCACGACCCCGATGATGCCTATGAAGAGCATGGCGAAGCCGTTCACGGCGGCCACGGGCTTCTCCTGCACGCGCTCCGCCAGGTTCCTGTTGAAGTTCTGCACGACGGGTTGCACTTCCTGTTCCTTGGTCATGGTGTCAGAATGATATCACTTCTATATCACCTACCGCAAGGTTTCCTGCCTCGGCCCGGCGCCAACCGTGACCAGCGTGCGGCCGCTGGTACACTCGGAAATCATGAGCATCAAACCGGATTGGTGGATACGCGAGCGCGCCCGCGAAGGCATGATCACGCCCTTCGAGGAGGCGCTGGTGCGGGAGGGCGTCATCAGCTACGGCCTCTCGAGCTTCGGCTACGACCTGCGGGCCGCGCCCGAGTGGCGCATCTTCGTGAACGCCTTCAACACGGTCGTAGACCCCAAGAACTTCGATGCCAACAGCCTCGTGGAGTACGAGGGCGACACGTGCATAATCCCGCCGAACAGCTTCGTACTTACTCGGTCGGTGGAGTACTTGCGCATCCCTGACGACACAATGGTGGTAGCATTGGGTAAGAGTTCGTACGCACGTTGCGGTCTGGTCGCGAACGTTACGCCCCTGGAGCCCGGTTGGGAGGGCCACGTGACGCTGGAGCTCAGCAACACCACTCCCCTACCCGCCAAGGTGTACGCCAACGAGGGCATAGTGCAGCTGCTCTTCTTCCAGGGCGATCGGCCGGAGACCACCTACGCCGAGCGGAAGGGCAAGTACCAGGGCCAGAAGGGCGTAACGCTGCCGCGCCTCTGAGCGCCCCCCTACTCCTCGTCCACCGCCTCGATGAGCGGCAGGCGCATCTCGAACACGGTCTCGCCCGGTTGGCTCCGCACGTTCAGCAGGCCGTGATGATGCTCCGCTATCTGGCGCGCTATGGCCAGACCCAGGCCGGAGCCGCCACCGGCGCCCTTGTAGAACTTCTCGAAGATGTGCGGCAACATCTCTTCCGGGATGCCGCCGCCATCGTCCTCGACGGTGATGGTCGCCTCGCCCTGCAGCTGCACCAGCCGCAGGAGCACCCCCTCCGGCCGGCCCGCCGCGCGCACGGCGTTGGCCGTGAGGTTGCGAACGGCCTGGTTCAGCCGCACCGGGTCGCCCAGCACGAGCACCCCGCCCTCCCCCTCTACCCGCACCCCCGGGAACTCGTCGCCCACGGGCCGCAGAACGTCGAGCGCCAGGTCCACCAGGTGGAGCCCCTGCTCCACCACCAGCTGACCGCGCGAGAGCTGCAGCAGGTCCTCCACCAACCGGGCCATGGTGCCCGTTACCCGCTGGGCGTCCAGCAGATCGTCGCGGTTCTCCGGCTGCGCGCGCCGCACGGCCCGATCCAGGAAGCCCCGCATGCTGGTTAGCGGCGTGCGAAGCTCGTGACTGGTCTCGGCCAGGAACACCCGCTGAGCCGCGAGCGCTTCACGCAAGCGCCCGAGCAGGCCGTTCAGGGCGAAAGTGAGCCTCCCCACCTCGTCCAGCGGACCGTCGTAGACGATCGGTTCCAGGTCGTCCGGCCCGAGGGTGGCGGCCAGCCGCGCCAGCCGCGAGATGGGCCTCAGCGCCGCAGCGGCCACCACGTAACCCACGAACAGGCTCAGCGCCACCACCAGTAGCGCCGCCACGAAGAGCGTGCGAGAAACCTCGGCCAGCACGGGGCCGATGTACGACGGGTCGATGAGCACGGCCACCACGCCCAACTCGAACGGCGCCAGCGCGGCCTCCATCTGACGCCCCACCACGAGCCCGTTCCAGGCGAGCGGCACCAGGGCCGCGCCCACCACGTCGGATGGCGGCAGTGCAGCCAAGGGGCTCTCGAACTCGGGCACGCTGGCTGCGAGCAGCCGCCCACTGGCGTCGTAGATCTGCAGAACCACCCCGCCCGTGGGGCCACCCAGGCCGGAGGCGCTGCCCTCACCCGACGAGTAGAGCGCCGCCACGGCGGCAGCGTCCTGCTTGATGGTGCGGCGGAGCTCCTCGTAGAGCCCGGCGCGCACCACCTGGTACGCGATGAGCATCGTCAGCGCGCTGAGCACGGCCACGGCGGCGGCCGTGAGCAGCGCCACGCGCCAGGTAAGCGATACCCGCGGAGCCCGTACCAGGGTGGCCGGCCGCCGCATCATCTAGTTCACGACTTCAGAGCGTATCCAACCCCGCGGATGGTGCGGATGACGCCGTAACCACCGGCGTCGCGCAGTTTCCCGCGGATGTTGGCGATGTGCACGTCCACGACGTTCGAGGAAGGCGGCAGGTCTTCGCCCCACACGTTGTTCTCGATCTCCTTGCGCGAATAGACGCGCCCCGGCTGCCCGGCCAGGTAAGTGATCAGCTCGTACTCACGCGGCGAGAAGCGGATCTCGTCCTCCGCCCAGAAGACCTGCCGCCTCACCGGGTCTATGGTGAGGTCACCGATCTTCTGCGCCGAACCCAGGGTGCGCTTGCGCAACTGCACGTTCACGCGCGCCAGCAGCTCCTCCACGTGGAACGGCTTCGCCAGGTAATCGTCGGCCCCGGCGTTGAGCATCTCCACCTTCGTGCCCACCTCGTCCGCCGCGGTAAGGATGATGATCGGCGTATCGCCCGTGTGGCGCACGCGGCGCGCGATCTCCTGGCCCGTCAGGTCCGGCAGTCCGAGGTCCAGGATCACCAGGTCCGGCTCGTGCTCGCGCACGGCGGAGAGCCCGCGGATGCCACTATCGAACGCCAGGACCTCGAAACCCGCGTCCTCGAGTTCACGCGTGAGCAGCCGCAGGATGTCGAGGTCGTCCTCAACGATCAGTACTCGTTTACCCGTCACAGTCACTGGCTCCTTCCGAGCGGCAGATCGAGCCAGATCTCGCGCTCCTGCAGAAGCAAAGCTCGGAGCGACAGGGGTTCGTCGCTCTGGTCGTTGATGACAAGGATATCCGTGCCCGCCTCGGACACGAACCCCTTGAGGGCCGTGGCCCCGCTCAACGCTTCGGCCACCGAGGTGTCGTCGGCGTCGGGCGGGAAGATGAGTATGCGAACCTCGGTGCCGGGTGGCGGCAGCTCCTTGAACTTCAGGTATGAGCGGTCCACCCGGGCGGACGCGTACACGGTGAAGAGGTCTACCGACATGAGCCGCACCTCGGTGCCGGCGGGCATGACGGGAAGATGCAGCATGAGCTGCCCGATAAGGAACAGATGCGTCAGGGCCATGTGAACCAAGCGAACGCAGGAGTGTCTTTCGTTCGCACCATGAGCCAATGCTAACAGCCGGCCATGAACCGCCGTAGCCGCCAGCTTCAGCGAGCCTTAACCTGCGGAAAGCCCTGTGCCACACGGAAGTGAACGACCTAACCGCACGGCGCGTGCCGTGCGGGTAATGATGGGGCGACTTGGTCGCCAACCCAGGCGCATACGAAAGGGACCTTATGTTCCACGACACGGGGGCAGGTGTGGGAGGACGGCGTGGCCTGTTGGCGCCAGCGCTCGCGCTTCTCATGGCGCTGCTACTCGCCTTCGGTAACGCTCAGGGCTTCGACGAGGAGCGCTATTTCAACCAGTGCCAGCTCTTCGAAGCCCGCGGCGACCTCGAAACGGCTCGCCAGTTCTGCCTGAACGCACTGCAGGTTCGTCCCGATTTCGCCGAGGCGGAACTGGTGCTGGCGCGCATCGAGCTCGGGCTCGGTGACGCCACCAGCGCAGAGAACCGCCTGCGCCGCGTGCGCAACCGCATTGACTCGGCCGAACCGCTCGTGCTGCTGGCGCAGGCCGCTCTCGCCAACGAGCGGCCCGACGAGGCCGAGGGTCTGTTGCAGGAAGCGGAACGGCGGTTGGCCAACGAGGCCAACCTGGAGCTCGAAGCGCGTGTTGCCGTTCTGAACGGTCAGGTCATGCAGTCGCAGGGCCGCTACGACGCTGCGCTGGAGGCTTACGCCCGCGCCATCAGCATCGACCCCCTGGACGTCGATTACCGCCTGCTCGACGCGAACCTGAGGTTGCGTCTGCGCGACGCCTACAACGCCGAGCGGCAACTGAGCAGTTACATGCAGCTCACCGGCGACGACCGCGACGCCGACGTGCGCTCCCTCCTCGGCCACGCCCTGTGGGCTCAGGGCAACCTGGCAGCGGCGGCCGGGCACCTCGCCACCGCCCATCAGCTGCGAGGGGCCCGCAACGTGCATGCTCAAGCCGCCGACCTGCGCGGGCTCGCTCTCATCTCTTACGCTCAGGGCGATTTCGCGGCCGGCGGGCTGGCCCTCCGCGAATCGTTCCGCCGCGAGAACTTCACCAGCGCACTGAGCGGTAACACGCTCCTGTGGGTGCTGCTGCTGCTCCTGCTGGTGGCGCTCCATCTGGTCGGGGAGAGCCGCATCTCAGCCTCGTCTTCCCTCGAGGTGGTGGAAGGTCCACAGCCATGGAGCGTCGGCCAGATCTACGGCACGCTCGTCACGGCGCTCCTGGTGGCGCTCCTCGTCACCGTGCTCTACGGCCTCATCAGCTTCGAGAACGTTCTCGCCCTGCTCACGCCCGGCACGGGTGGCGACGCTGCCGCGCTCTTCTTCCTCACCTTCGCCGTCATGCTGGCGCTCCTGTCGTGGCGCCGGGTCCAGATGAACGGGCACGACGCCTACGAGGAGCTGCTCGGCAGGGGACGCACCGTGCCCTACGGCATCGGCTGGGGGCTACTGTTCCTCGCCGTCACCGTGGCCTACCTGCACTACCGCCCGGGCGGTGAAGCGCTGGGTGGCTTCTACCTCGACTACCTGCAGGCCACCCCGCTGGTGGTGGCGGCCACCATCCTCATCCCGCTTGCCGAGCTCTTCTTCCGCTCCTTCCTGCTCGCACCGTTCAGGAAGCGCTACACGGCCACCATCGCCACCGTGCTCTCCGCCTCCCTCTACGCGCTGGCTTTCGGCGTGCCCATCGTTCTCCTCCTGCCGTTCGGCCTCGTGCTGGCCGACGCCTGGGGCCGGAGGCGCAGCGGCTGGGAACCCCTCATGGCGCAGCTCACGCTGCACGTGGG
This sequence comes from uncultured bacterium, assembly GCA_964630175.1. Taxonomy (GTDB): domain Bacteria; phylum Deinococcota; class Deinococci; order Deinococcales; family Trueperaceae; genus JAAYYF01. The sequence continues at coordinate 551 of CAZVTS010000066.1, read as the reverse complement.
CCTGCTCGTAGCCGTGGCGGCCAGCCCCTGGGTGCGCTCGCTCTTCTTCTGAACCGCAACACGTCGCGCGAGCACCCCGCCCCTTCACCGGGCGGGGTGCTCTCATGGGCGCGGCCGCCGGGGCCCCTCACGGCAGAGTTGGGCTAGCATCTGAGGGTGGCCGTGTACCCAGTAGACAAGCCGCTCGGGCTCACGTCTCACGACGTGGTCGCGAGAGCGCGCCGCCTCCTCAACACCAGGCGCGTCGGCCACGCCGGCACCCTCGACCCGTTGGCCACGGGCGTGCTCACACTCCTGGTAGACGAAGCCACCAAGCTCTCCCCCTTCCTCACGGCTAGCAACAAGCGCTACCTGGCGTGGGTGGCGCTGGGCGGCGGCACGCCGACGTTGGACGCTGAAGGGCCGCTCACCGAGACGGTCGAGCCCAAGGCCCTGGCTTTCCTGCATGCGGAGAAGATCGAGGCCGCGGCGCGTGAGTTCACCAACGTGACGGAGCAGCGGCCGCCGGCCTACTCGGCCGTTAAGCAAGCGGGCCAACGCAGCTACGCCGC
>CAZVTS010000065.1:0-12824 GCA_964630175.1 uncultured bacterium | reverse complement strand
GCGGCCCATTCGTCGGACACGAAGAAGCGCTCCGCGCCCCCCACCTGCCTTGGCCTGGGCTCCTTGTAGCCCTCGACCACGAAACCGGTGGCCGTGAAGAGCTCGATCCAGCCCTGCATGGTGAGGTTGAACTCCACGCCGCCCGGGTCGAACTCCACCTCGGACCAGTCTATGCGGTGCGTGCCGAAGTAGGGTCGCTGCAGCTCGCGCACGAGCGCGCTGCCGTCCGGTGGGCTGAACATGGGCACGAACGGGTGGTTGCCCAGGAAGCGTAGGCGCCCGCCGGGCCTGAGCAGGCGGTGCGCCTCGGGCACCCACACGTAAGGGTCGCACCAGATGGCCGCGCCGTACTCGCTGATGGCGAAATCGAAGCTCGCGGAAGCGAACGGCGTGCTCTCCGCGTTGCCGTGCACCAGTTCCAGCTGCGCACCGTGCTGCGCCGCCAGCCGCCGCGCGGTGGCCAGTTGCTCCTCGGAGACGTCGATGCCCGTTACCTGCGCGCCGCGCCTGCTCATCCAGCCGCTCACGTAACCGGTGCCGCAACCGAGCTCGATGGCCCTCAGGCCCGTCATGTCGGCCGGCAGCAGCCGCAGTTCGCTCTCGGGCACGGCCCAGATGCCCCAGCACGGTTCATCGCGCGCCCACAGGCGCTCCCCGGCGGCCACCCACTGGTGAGCCCTGCCGTTCCAGTGTTGGCGGTTCACGTTCACGTGCTCGTTGGCCTTGTCCATGGCAGCCACGATGTTACCCCCGACGGCCAGACCTGTACCGTTGCGCCTTGTGCAATGTTGCAGTTCGTGCAATCATACGCCGCGTGCAAGATGACGCGGCCATCGGACTCAGGGAGCGCAAGCTGCGCGAGACCCGCCACGCGCTCGAGAGCGCCACGGTGGACCTGGTGCTCGAGCTCGGGCTGGAGCACGTGACCATCGAACAGATCGCGGAGCGCGCCGACGTTTCGCCGCGCACCTTCTTCAACTACTTCGGCTCCAAGGAGGACGCCCTCTTGGGCGTGGCGGTGCGGGAGCCACAAGAGTCGCTCTTCCACGGCTTCCCGGACGAACCCTCCGGCGCCGGTGTGTACGAGGACCTCAAGCACTTCCTCATCCACGGCTTCGGGCGGCGCCTGGCCTCGGACGGTCTGCTGCGTAAGCGCATCGCCGCCCTCAAAGCCAGCCCACAACCGGCCGGCCGCCAATCCGCCACGCTGCACCTCACGCTGGACGGCCTCACCAGGCGCGTAACCGCGCTGTTGGCCATGGAGGCGGGCCTGCCCCCCGAGGAACCCCACCCCGAGCTCGACCTGGAGGCCCAGATGCTCATCCGCATCTGCGCCAACGCCTTCATGCACGCCTTCGATCCCTTCCGCCTCACCGAGGAGCAAGATGAAGGGTTCGGCGCGCTGCCCCAGGCCTTCGAACTGCTGGAGCGCACCGCCGCCAGGCACCTCCCCGGCCACGCCCCCTCGAACCGCCCTTCGCAACCCTCACCGTTACCCGGCCCACTCGGGTCGCCCACAGAAAGCGAGCAAGCATCATAGACACCCCGACCCCCGCAACAGAGTCACCCGCCCGCCCGGCGGCCCCCGCCGCCAGCCGCAAGAACATCCTCGAGGCGCACAACATCCACAAGGCGTACGGCGCGGGCCCGAACCGCTTCGAGGCACTGAAGGGCGTTTCGCTCGACATCGCCGAGGGCGAGACGGTAGCCATCGTGGGCAAGAGCGGCTCCGGCAAATCCACCCTCATGCACTTGCTCGCGCTGCTGGACACCCCGGACGAGGGCACGCTGCTGGTGCAGGGCGTGGACGCCCGCGGCATGCAGCCCAAGGACGTGAACGCGCTCCGCAACAGCATCTTCGGGTTCGTGTTCCAGCAGTTCTTCATGATCCCCAACGCCTCCGTGCTGGAGAACGTGGTGCTGCCCCTCAAGATCGCGGGCATGCCCCGCGGCGAGCGCAACGAGCGCGGCATGGAAGTGCTGCGCCAGGTGGAGATGGACGACAAGTACAAGAACCGCGCCACGGACCTCTCCGGCGGGCAGAAGCAGCGCTCCGTGATCGCCCGGGCGCTGGCGAACCGGCCGCGCCTGATCTTCGCCGACGAACCCACCGGTAACCTCGACAGTGCTACTGGGGCCGTGGTGGTGGACCTGCTCTTCGCGCTCAACAAGGAGCAGGGCATCACCGTGGTGCTGGTGACGCACGACGAGGAGCTGGCCGCCCGCTGCGACCGCCGCATCTACCTGAAGGACGGCGAGATCGTGGACGAGGTGAACGCGTGAAGCTTCCCGAGATCCTCCGCACCGCGGTGGGTAACGCGTTCCGCAGCAAGGTGCGCACCACGCTCACCATCCTCGCCATCTTCGTGGGCGCCTTCACGCTCACGCTCACCAACGGCGTGGGCACCGGCGTCACCAACTACATCGACTCGCAGGTAGCCAGCTTCGGCTCCTCCGACTCCATGCTGGTAACGCAGGCGTCCCTCACCGAGAACGGCGGCTTCGGGGCGTCGACCAGCGGTCCCGTAGAGTTCGATCCGGACCGCACCATGCTCTCGGGCGGCATGGGCTCGGGGTTCGAGGCCCTGTCCGACAGTGACCTGGAAGCCATGCGCGCCATGCCCGGCGTCGCCTCCGCCGAACCGCTGCTCATGGCCTCCCCCGACTACATCCGCGGCCCGAACGGCAAGATGTTCGACCTCACCCTCAACCCCTCGCCCACCGGCCCGGGCGTGGCGCTCACGGCGGGCGCCGGCATCGCACGTGACGAGCCCGAGAGCCAGATCCTCATCCCCGTCTCGTTCGTGGAAGCACTCGGCTTCGGTTCGGACGCCGCCGCCGTAGGCGCCACCGTCTGGATCGGCATAAGCGACGTGTTCGGCACCCGCCACGAGGTGGAGGCCAAGGTGAACGGCGTGCAGGAGGAATCCCTGCTGGCGTTCGGCATGATCGCCAGCCAGGGCCTCGCGAAAGAGCTGTACGCGGCGCAGACCACGGGCCTGCCGGCGGCGCTGGCCGGCATCTACCCCGCCGCCACCCTGCGCATGACGCCCACCGCGGACGCCAACCGCGTGAAGGCGGAACTCCGGGAGGCCGGCCTCTCCGGTCAGACCGTGGCAGACCGCATGGGCTCCATCCACTCCGTGGTGAACGGCATAGTGGGCGTGCTTAACGCCTTCGCGGTCATCGCGCTCATAGCGGCCGGCTTCGGCATCGTGAACACGCTGCTCATGTCCGTGCAGGAGCGCACCCGCGAGATCGGGCTCATGAAGGCCATGGGCATGGGCGGCAAGAGCATCTTCGCGCTCTTCTCCGCCGAGGCCGTGTTCATCGGCTTCCTGGGCAGCGCCATCGGCTCCCTCATAGCCATCGGGCTCGGCTCCGTAATCAGCTCCGTGCTGGCCGCCGGACCGCTCAGCGACCTGGCCGGGCTGCGGGTGCTCGAGTTCGCGCCGCTCAACGTGGTGGTGGTCATAGCGGTGGTGATGCTGCTGGCGTTCCTGTCCGGCACCCTGCCGGCGGCGCGGGCGGCGCGGCTCGATCCGATCGCGGCGCTTCGGTACGAGTGACGATCGTGGGTCTAGCAGCCAGCGTGGCTTAGGAACCAACCGTACACCCTTGCCAGTACAAGGGCCCTCACAAACGTAAGAGCGCTAATCACTCAGTTTCTACGCCGTTTCCAATGTGTTTCTGGTATCCTTAGCGTGGTGATGGTCGAGGTTGAGTTCGAGTATGACGAGGCCAAGAGCCAACTGAACCTGAGGAAGCATGGGATTACCTTCGCCGCAGCTGCGCGGTTATGGCAAGACCCTTACCTTCTTCAGATTCCTGCAAGGACTGAAGGTGAGCCAAGGTTCCTGGCAATAGGAGCAATTGAAGCAACGGTTTGGTCAGCCATTTTCACTTACCGAGGCTCAAGCGTCAGGCTCATTAGCGTTAGGCGTGCGCGCACGGAAGAGAAGGAGCTGTATGGACGGGAAGACCTTTGACGAACGGTTCGATGCTGGTGAGGACATCTCGGATGCCTTGGATCTGAGCCGTGCTCGAAGGCCGAACGTGGCATCTCGGCGTGTCAGCGTCGACTTTCCTGCCTGGATGGTGGAGTCACTCGATAGGGAAGCCGCGCGGCTTGGCGTAACTCGCCAATCCGTCATCAAGATGTGGTTGGCTGAACGTTTAGACAACACAACAGCGCCCCACTGACCGGACCAACCGAAGCCGGTTTCCCGCCGCACGCCCCGCAACGTGCATGACCGGAGTCCAAGGGGTACACTCTGCGGAGCCTTTTAACCGGCCCAGTGAGGCCGGAAAGGAGTGAAAGTGCCGAACATCCCCGCAGACCACCCGAACATCGCTTTCAAGGCATCCTTAATGAGCGCCACGGAGCTCGATAGGGCGCTGAAGCGCATCGCCCACGAGATCGTGGAGCGCAACAGGGGCACCGCCAACCTCGCCCTCGTGGGCGTTCACACGCGCGGCGTGCCCGTGGCGGAACGCCTGGCCGAGCTGCTGCACAAGTTCGAGGGCACCCGGCCACCCGTCGGCAAGCTCGACATCACCCTGTACCGCGACGACCTCACGGAGATCGCGCTGCAACCCATCGTGCGCCGCACCGAGGTCGATTTCGACGTGCACGGCATGCGCATCGTGCTGTGCGACGACGTGCTCTTCACGGGTCGCACCACCCGCGCCGCGCTGGACGCGCTGATAGACATGGGCCGCCCGGCCTCCATCCAGTACGCCGTCATAGTGGACCGCGGGCACCGCGAGCTGCCCATACGGGCGGACTACGTGGGCAAGAACGTGCCCACCAGCGCCTCCGAGATCGTGCTCGTGAAGCTCAAGGAGATCGACGGCGCGGACGCCGTGGAACTCTGGGAGCGCAACTGATGGCGGCCGCCCCGGCCGCCCCCGATCCCGCCACCACTCCCGTGCCCGGCCCCGCAGCGCCCCAAGGCGCTCAGCGCGAGGGCAGCCCCAGGCGCGGACGCAAGCAGCACCTGCTGGACTTCGCTGACTGGACCAAGGACGAGGTCCTGGCCCTGCTGGACACCAGCGACGTGATGGCCCAGGTGCTCACCCGCACCATCAAGAAGGTGCCGGCGCTGCAGGGCATGACGGTGGCCACGCTCTTCTTCGAGGACAGCACCCGCACGCGCCTGTCGTTCGACCGCGCTGCCAGAGCGCAGAGCGCGGACGTCATGGCTTTCGCGGCCGGCAGCTCCTCTTTGAGCAAGGGCGAGAGCATGCACGACACGCTGCGCACCGTGGACCAGATGCAGGCCGACCTGTATGTGGTGCGCCACCCGGCGGCGGGCGTGCCGCACCAGCTCACGAAGTGGACGGACGCCGCCATCGTGAACGCCGGCGACGGCCGCCGCGCCCACCCCACCCAGGCCCTGCTGGACGCGTACACCTTCCGCAACCGCTTCGGCGGTAACGAAGCGTTCGCGGGCAAACGCCTGGCCATAGTTGGCGACATCGACCATTCGCGCGTGGCGCGCTCCAACATCGAGCTCTTCACCAAGCTGGGCGCCGAGGTGGCGCTGGCCGGCCCCGCCACCCTGGTGCCGCGCGAGTTCGCCCAGCTGCCGGGCGTGAGCGTGTCTCACCGCCTCGAGGAAGCGGTTGAGGGCGCGCACGCCGTGATGGCCCTGCGCATGCAGAGCGAACGGATGACGCGCGGCCTCATGCCCTCCGCCGCCGAGTACGTGGCGCGCTACCAGGTGACGAAAGAGGTGATGAAGCTGGCGCACGAGGACGCCATCGTCATGCACCCCGGCCCGCTGGTGCGCGACCTGGAGCTGGCCTCCGACCTCGCCGACAGTGGGCGCAGCGTCATAGAGCAGCAGGTCGCCAACGGCGTACCCACCCGCATGGCCGTGCTGTACACCCTCCTGGTTGGTCAGAGATGAGTGACATGGATCAGAACCACACCTCCAGAAGCGACTCCCGCACCGTGTTCCGTGGCGCCAGGCTGATGGACGGCGCCGGCGACCACGGCGTGCACGACCTCTACGTGAAGGACGGCCGCATCGAGGGCTGGGACCTGGGCCTGGCCGCCGACGCCGTGGACCTCGACATAGACGCCCAGGGCCGCCTGCTGACGCCCGCCTTCCTGGACCTCCACGTGCACCTGCGCGACCCGGGTCAGGAGCAGAAGGAGGACCTCGCCAGCGGCCTGGCGGCCTCCGCGGCCGGCGGTTACGGCACCGTGATCAGCATGGCCAACACCGACCCGGTGGTGGACGAGCCGGGCCTGGTTACCGACCTGGTGCGCCGCGGCGCGAACACGCCCGGCGCGCGCCTGCGGCCCGCCGCCGCGCTGAGCCGCGGACTGCAGGGCGGCGGCCTCACCGACTTCGCGGCCCTGAAGGCGGCGGGCGCGGTGATGATCACCGACGACGGCATTCCCGTGGCCGACTCGCACCTCATGCGGCGCGCCTGTGAGTACGCCGCCGAGCTCGGCCTGGTGATCCAGACGCACTCCGAGGAGCCCGCCCTGCGTGCCGACGGCGTGATGAACGAGGGCACCGTGAGCCGCCTGCTGGGCCTGCCGGGCAACCCGGACACCGCGGAGAGCCTCATGATCTTCCGCGATGGCGAGCTGGCCCGCATGACGGGCGCGCGCGTGCACATAGCGCACGTGAGCTCTAAGCGCGGCATGGAAGTGGCGGAGTGGCTGAAGGCCAACGGGGCGCCCCTCACCATCGAGGTGACGCCGCACCACCTCACGCTGACGGACGAGTCTCTCACCTCCTTCGACCCCCTCTTCAAGGTGGCTCCCCCGCTGCGCACGCGCGCCGACGTGGAGTACCTGCGGGAAGCCGTGAGGCGCGGCGTGGTGGACAACATCGGCACGGACCACGCGCCGCATACCCGCGCCGAGAAGGACCGCGACATGCTGAACGCGCCGTTCGGCATCTCCAACATCGAGGTGGCCTTCCCGCTGCTCTACACGGAGCTGGTGCTCACGGGCGAGCTGGAACTGACCGCTCTGCTTCACCTCCTTCAGGCCGGCCCGGCGGGCGTGATGGGCTGGACCGCTCCCTCCCTGAGCCCCGGTGCGCCCGCCGACCTGACGCTGCTGGACCTGGAGCGCGAGGCGCCCGTGCGCGGCGCCGACTTCAGGAGCAAGGCGAAGTGGACGCCGTGGGAGGGTCAGCGCCTGCGCGGCTGGCCTTGGCTCACCATGGTAGGTGGCCGGGTGGAGTTCGAGCGGGGCGAGTTGGCAGAAGCCGAGAACGTCTAGGCTCAAGGCCCATCACCAACAACGCCGCCCTGCACGTCAACTTAGAATGTTCCCCATGACGGCAGCCGTGAACGTTCCCGCCCGCGCCTCCGCCCACCCCCAAGGGGGCGCGGGCGCTGCAGACCCGCGCACAGCGCTGCACGGCGCCGGCTCGCTCCCCACCCCAACGAGCCCGGCACCCCATCACGGCACGGCTCCCGTCATCCCCTTCGCCGCGCACCAGCTCCCGCGCCGCACCTACGCCAAGGGCGAACACCTGTACGACGTGGGGCAGGAGGCCGCCGGCGCCTACCTCATCGAGGCCGGGCTGGTAGCCCTCACGCTGGGCGTGCTGGCAGACAGACAGCGGGTGGTGGCGCTGGTCGGGCCTGGCGACGTGGTGGGCGCCCTAACGCCCAATACGAGGGAGCACCTCTGTGGCGCGGTGGCGCTCAGCGGTGAGGTCGCGGTACGCGTGCTGCCGGTTGCCGAAGACCATAGCGACGAGAACGGCAACGAGCTAGCTACCCTGCTCGCCGCCGCTGCCGGCGCGCAGATCGAGCGCCTCACGAACGCACTCGAGGCGTCCGCCTACCCCGTGCCGGCCCGCATCGCGGACACGCTCCTCAACCTTGGCAGGCGCTTCGGTCACCACACCAACAGCGGCGTGGTGCGGCTCACGCTGCCCATCACTCACGAAACGCTCGCCTCCCTGGTGGGCGCCGCCCGCGAGACAACCACCTTCACCATCCAGCAACTGCGCCAACAGGGTCTGTTGGCCGGCACCCGCGGGAAGTACCAGTTCGAACCGGAAGCCCTCGCGCGCTTCGCGCACGAAGCCGCACTGGCAAGCCGCTAGCAGAGCCAGAGCACGCAACCAACGGCGTCGGCCCGCCGCTTCACACGGCGGGCCGACGCCTTCTGCCTTCTACCGAGCGGTTACGGCGGGTTCTACCCGGCCGCCGTCCAGCCGCTGTCCACCGCAACCTCGGAGCCGCTAATGGCGCTCGCCTCGTCGGAAACCAGGAAGAGCGACAGAGCCGCCACCTCCTCCGGCTTCAGGGTGCGCGGGTTGAGCGCGTGCCACTTGCCGAACTGCGCCAGCGCCTCGCCGTCGAACTTCGTCGGGTCCGCGCCCGCCATGATGGCCGTCTCCACGCCGCCCACGATGAGGGTGTTGCAGCGCACGCCGAACGGCGCGTAGGCGAAAGCGGTGTTGCGCGAGAGGCCCAGCAGAGCGTGCTTCGAGGCCGTGTAAACGGCGCCGGCGGAGGCGCCGCTAACGCCCGCCACGGACGAAACGTTCACGATGGCGCCCTTGCCGCGCTCCTTCATGTGCCGCACGGCGGCGCGCGTGGTGACGAACGGGCCGTACACGTTCACGCCCATCACGCGGTCGAAGGTCTCGTCACGGAAGTTGGCCACGCCCTCCATGTGGTCCATGATGCCGGCGTTGTTCACCAGCACGTCCAGCTGGCCGAACTCCTCGATGGCCTTCGCTATCAGGCCCTCGGCGTCCTCCTTCTTGGCAATGTTGCCGGGCACGCCCATCATCTTGCCGCCCGCCGCGGTAGCTTCCGCCACCACCGCGTCCAGCTTCGCTACGTCGATGTCGCCGCCCACCACCGTGGCGCCTTCACGTGCGAACAACAGAGCCGTGGCCCGCCCCATGCCGGAGCCGGCCCCCGTTACCACTGCAATCTTCCCTGCTAGTCTCATGGTCACCTCCACAGGCAGCCTAGCTGCGTGAAGGCCCGGTTGCCACGGCTAAAAGTCCTTGCGAGCACGGATGGAAACCAGTGAACGCGCCAGAACTAGCGCGAGCGCTGGGGCGTCCTTACGAGCGCGGGTGGGAACCAGTTCGTCAGAGCCGCCGCAGCAGCTCCGGTAAGTCTTCCCCGATGTTGATCACGGCCTCGGTGCCGTACATGTAGCGCATGTTGCCGCTGCGGTCCAGCACTATCACCATGTCGGTATGCGCCACGGTGGGCGCCTGGCCGGCGAAGCCCACGTAGAACGCCTTGGCGGCCTCCGCCACCTGCGTGTTGTTGCCGGTGAGGCCGATGAAATCGGGATGGAAGCGGTGCACGTACTCGCCCAGCACCTCCGGCGTGTCGTGCCCCGGGTCCACGCTCACCATCACCACCTGAAGACCGTCCGTGCGGTCGAGCTGCTGGTACGCCTGCGCCAGGCGCGCCATGGTGAGGGGGCACACGTCGGGGCAGCGGGTGTAACCGAAGAACACCAGCGTCACGTTGCCGCCGAAGTCTTCCGCTAAGCTCACCGGCTGACCGCTCTGGTTCACGAGGCTCAGGCCGCTGACGGGCACGGGGTTCAGCAGCTCGGTGCCGGCCATAGGTTTGGTGGGGCGAAGCACGAAGAAGTACACGCCTGCAGCGATGAGGATGATGGCGGCGGTAAGGGAAGACAGCCAGACAGCGCGGCTCACGCCTAGGAGCATAGCGCGCTAGGGCGGCTCACTCCTGTTGGGCGGGTAGTACTCCGTCCATCAACTGGAAGAACGCCTCCACCACGGCCGGGTCGAAGTGCGACCCGCTGCCTTCGCGGATGTACTCGCGCGCCTTCTCGATAGGCCAGGCCTCACGGTAGGGCCTGTCCGACGTGAGCGCGTCGAACACGTCCACCACCGCGAAGATCCGCGCCGCCAGCGGGATCTGCTCGCCCGCCAGCCCCTGCGGATAGCCGGAGCCGTCCCACTTCTCGTGGTGCGAGTAGGGGATGTGCAGGGCGGGCCGCAGGAACTCGATGGGTGTGAGCAGCTCGTAGGCGTACACGGGGTGCTGCCGCATGATCTCGAACTCCTCGTCCGTGAGGGGTCCGCGCTTCAGCAGGATCTCGTCGGGGATGCCCATCTTGCCGATGTCGTGCAGCAGCGCGCCGCGCTGTATGTGCACCATCTCGCCGAACGGCACGCCGAGCTGGCGCGCCAGGCGCACGGTCATCTCCGTCACGCGCTTGCTGTGCCCCGCCGTCTCCTCGTCCTTCAGGTCGAGCGCGTTCGCCCAGCCCTCGATGGTGCGGTCGTAAGCGCGCTGCAGTTCCTGGTTGGTGCGTTCCAGCGAGCGCATGAGCTGCGAGTTCTCGATGGCGATGGCGCCCTGGTCGGCGTACGTCTCGAGGAACTCGAGCCACTCGTCGTTGGCCTCCAGCGTGCGCAGGGAGTAGAGCTCGATGACGCCCTGCAGCTGGCCCTTGGCCACCATCGGCACGGCCATGTAGCTGGCGTAATCCGCCTGCTGCTCGGACTCCACCGCCACGCCCCACTCGCCGTCCGCCCTCAGCGCCGGCACGAACACGGTGCGGTGCTCCAGCGCCGCGCGCCCCGCCGGGCCTTCGCCCAGCCGCTGCCCGGCCCGCAGGCGCAGCTCGGCGTTGAAACCGCGGCCCATGAACGGCCTGAGCACCTGCAGCGCTGGCTCGTAAAGGAGCACGGCCACGGCGTCCACGTCCAGGTCCTGCACCAGCTGCACCATGAAGATGTCCATCACCAGGCGCATGTCCACGGAGTTGTTGATGGCCATGTCTATGCGCCGCAGCGACTGGAGGTGCGCCAGCCGGCGCCTCAGCTCGTCGTTCAGGTTGCGGATCTTGTCGAGGGTCTCGACCTTCTCCAGGCTCTCCCGGAAGTTCAGGAGGAACGCCCTGATGTTCGGGTCGTGCAGCAGGTTCGTGAGGGTGCCCTCGAGCAGCACGTAGTTGCCGTCCTGCCGCTGGTGCCTGAAGCGCACGTCTTCGGTGGCGCCGGCGCGCGCCTCGATGAGGTCGAGCGCCTCCTCGAGCGCGTCGCGGTCGGTGGGGTGCAGTTGCGCCAGGCCGTCGCCGGTGGCGCGCTCACCCGGCTTGAAGCCGAGCAGCCGCGCCGCCGCGCCGCCCATGCGGATGAGCCGGCGGTTCCTGCCCACCAGCAGCACGCCCTCCTGGCTGCGCTCGAACAGAGTGCGGAAGTACGCCTCGTTCACACGGAGCTCCTGGGTGCTCTGCACGCGTTCGTCCACCTCGCGCGCCTGCACCACCAGGCCGTTCACCTCGGAATCGTCCGACATGTCCGTTGCCACCAGCTCGAACCAGCGCCAGGCGCCCAAGTATCGGAAGCGGCAGGTGAGGGTAACGGTGCGTGACTGAGCGGCCGGCCGGTTGCCCCGCCCGCGCAGGGGGCCCAGCGCGGCCATGGCCGAATCGCGGTCGCGCGGGTGCATGGCGCGCCACAGGTCGCCCTCCGTCACGTCGTTCCGGTCGAGCCCCCACGACGATGCGCTGGGCGAGGCGTAGCTTATGCGGCCATGCTCGTCGATCACCAGGAACACGTCGCGCGAGCTCTCCAGCACGGCGGCGGTGCGGCGCTCGTCGCGGGTGGCGTCGGCGCCGGTCGCGCCCTCGCCGGAGGCCACCCTGCAGAGGAGCACCCTGCGGCTGTCCTCCAGCTTGAACGCGCTCACGTTGGCGGTCACGTTGCCACCCGCCGGGCGCTCGAGGCTCACTTCCAGCTCCAGCGGGCCGTTCCTATCCGGCGCCAGCAAGAGCGCCAGCAGCGGCGCGCCCATGGGTGTGAGGCGGCTCAGGGGCAGGCCGTTGAGCGCGCCCGTTCTCACGCCGAACAGCACCTCGGCGGCGCGGTTGGCGGCTATGACGTTCTCTTTCTGATCCAGCACGATGAGGGCGTCCGCCACGCGGTCGAAGACCTCGCCGAGCAACAGCACACCCAAATCGGCGGTTGCCGATGAGGAGTTCTCCGTTGTTGCCGACCGTACGTAGGTCACTGGCGCGCTTGCCCTCCGAGGTTCTGAGCAGATGCCCGACGGTCATCAGTGACGCGAGATAGCTCACCGTCCGCTCCCAAGAATAGGCGGACGCGCCCGTCAAGGCTGATGAAGATACCACTCGTACCGGGTCGTTCCCGTTGGCGCGCCTTAAGGCAACCTTCAGTCCAGCGCCGCTCCCTGCGACGACGACTGCTGGCGGTGATGATCCAGCATGGCCTGGATGCCCTCGAGCCGGCTGGCCACGAGCTGCGCCACGTCGAGCACCTCCGGAGCGCCTTCCTTCTCCGCGCTGTCCGTGCTGCCGAGCATGACCTTGCAGAAGGGGCAGCCGGTGGCTATGACCTCGGCGCCGGTCTCCACCGCCTCCAGGTAGCGGTTCTCCGAAACGCGCTGGTCGCCCTCTTCCTCTTCCTTCCAGAACTGCGCGCCGCCGGCGCCGCAGCAGAACGAGTTGTTGCGGTTGCGCGGCATCTCCACCACGGTGGCGTTGCCGCTGGTGAGCACGTTGCGGGGCGCGTCGTACTCGCCGTTGTGGCGCCCTAAGTAGCAGGGGTCGTGGAAGGTGATGGTCTTGTCGCAATCGACGGGCGGCAGGCGCTTCTCGTCCATGAGCTGTTCGATGAGCTGCGTGTGGTGCATCACCGTGTACTCGCCGCCGAGCTGCGGGTAGTCGTTCACGAAGGCGTTGAAGCAGTGCGGGCAGGTGGTGAGGACCATCTTCGGCTTGGCGGGGTCGAGCTTCTCGGTGAGCAGCGCCGCGTTCAGGGTCTCCACGTTGGCGGTGGCCAGCTGGTAGTAGAGGTACTCGTTGC
>CAZVTS010000064.1:0-12999 GCA_964630175.1 uncultured bacterium | reverse complement strand
CTCTTCGCCTGCGAGGGTGGTGACGCGGCCGCCACGCTCGTAGAAGGCCGCGAGGCGCGAGCTGAGGTAGGGCGGGTAGCCTTCTTCAGCGGGCATCTCCTCGAGGCGCGAGGAGATCTCGCGCAGGGCCTCTGCCCAGCGGCTGGTGGAGTCGGCCATGATGGACACGGAGTAGCCCATGTCACGGAAGTACTCGCCCAGCGTGATGCCGGTGTAGATGGACGCTTCGCGCGCGGCCACGGGCATGTTCGAGGTGTTGGCGATGAGCACCGTGCGGTGCATGAGCGGGTTGCCGGTCTTGGGGTCCTCGAGTTCCGGGAACTCGACCAGCACGTCCGTCATCTCGTTGCCGCGCTCGCCGCAGCCCACGTACACCACGATGTCGGCGTTGCCGAACTTGGCCACCGACTGCTGGGTGACGGTCTTGCCGGAGCCGAACGGCCCGGGGATGGCGGCGGTGCCGCCCATGGTGAGCGGGAAGAGCACGTCCAAGATGCGCATGCCGGTGAGGAACGGTGTGACCGGGTCGAGCTTGCGCTGTACGGGGCGCGCCTGACGCACGGGCCACGGGTGATACATCTTGATCTCCGTGCCGTCTTCCAGCGTGGCGACGACGTGATCAATGGTGTACTCGCCGGCCGCGGCCAGGCTCTTGATCTTGCCGTTCACACCCGGCGGCACGAGGATCTTGTGAACGAACTCGAACTCGGGCACGGTGCCCAAGATGCTGCCCTGGGTCACTTCGTCGCCCACGCTCACGCTGGGGGTGAAGTTCCACTTGGCGTCGCGCGAGAGGGAGTTCACGGTGATGCCGCGGTCGATGTAGGTGCCGGACGCTTCGCGGATCTTGTCCAGCGGACGCTGGATGCCGTCGAAGATGCCGTTGAGCATGCCGGGTCCGAGCTCCACTGCCAGGGGCAGCCCGGTGGAAACGACGGGCTCACCGACCATGAGGCCGGCGGTGTCTTCGTACACCTGCACGAAGGCCGTGTTGCCGTCGAGGCGGATGATCTCGCCGACCAGTTGTTCTTCACCCACACGCACGATGTCGAACATGCGGGCGCCCATCATGCCTTCGGCGATGACGGCTGGTCCGGAGATCTTTTGGATCTTGCCTTCAATAGCCATTCAGTTCTCCTGCTTACTCCAGTTTGATGTCGAAGCCGATGGCACTGCGCACCAGCTCCTTCATGTAGGCGGTGGCGTCACTGCTGTCGCCGAAGGTGGCCCCGAGGCTCGGGACGCTGAGGATGACGGGCAGGTCGCGACCGCGCATGGCGCGTTCGGAAGCCCGGGCCGGATCGCTGAGCAGGCCCTCGTCCACGACCACCAGGCCGTACTCTTCGGACTCGATGATCTGCTCCAGCGCGCCCTGGGCCTCGTCGGGCACGCTCTCGTACACTTCCACGCCCGCCAGGCGGTAGCCGATGGCGGTCTCGGAGTCGGTGAGGACGAGCATCTTAGGCATACGCCAGCTCCCTCTCGAGCGCTTCTCGCGGCACGCCGTAGAACTTGCCGCGCGCGAGCAGCCTCAGTTGGGCGGCTTCTTCTTCCTTGCGCCTCAGGAAATCCACGACGACGCCGATGTCGAGCGGGTCGGCGGCCAGGCGTTTGGCGCCGGCGTCCAGCAGCTTGCGCACTTCGCCCTCCGCAGCGGCCAGGTTGCCCTGCGCGGCGGCGCCGGCCACGCCGGCGAAGGGGCCGCCGGCCAGGGCCTGCAGGGCGCCACCTTCGGTGTCCAGCAGCACCGCATCGAACAGTGCGCGCTTCACCTCGCGGCCGCCCGGCACGAACAGGTCGCCCGTGTGCGAATCGACCTCGCGACCGCGCAGCTTGAGCGCCGTGAGGAGGTTGGTGGCGTCTATCTGCCTCTGGAAGTGACGCAGCAGCGCACTGGGCGCGCCGGCGGCTTCCAGGCGAGCAAGGCCGGCGGCGTAGTACGCCTTGTCGAGAGCCAGTTCAAGAGCGAACAGGTCGCCGTCGTTCTGGTACTTGCGGGCGGCCTTGAGGAACGCCCCCGCCAGTTCGGTACGGCTCAGCGCCAGAACCTGGGCGGCGCTGGCCATGTCGGCGGCCACGGCCGCCTCCTCCAGCAGGGTCGGCTTCAGCGAGCCGGCCGGGAACAGGGAGCCCTGGATCTCTTCGAGACCCTTGCCGGCGTGCTTGCCGCGGGCGATGGCCTTGAGGTTGGCAAGGTCGAACGGCAGCAGCAGCACCTCTATCAGCTCGTGCGGTTGCCCGTCCGAGAAGGTGAGGAGCCTGCGGGCGGTGTTGTAGAAGTTGCGGGCCACCGCCTGGTCCACGGCAGCCAGTCCCTCGCCCCGCGCCTGCGCCTCTTCCAGTTCGCGCATGTAAGGGGTCTGGGCCAGCGTGGCCGTGAACGCCCGGAAATCGGTGGCGTCCAGGGCGGCCTGGTAGAAGTTCTGACCCAGCAGCTTGGAGCGCATGCCCCGCACGCGGGCGTTGATGTAGCCGTAATCAGCGGACATGGCTGATCAGCCCGCCTTGGCGCCGAACAGCGCCGTGGAGACCTCCGACGCCAGCTCGCCCTGCAACGCTTCGAGCCGGCCGAAGAGCGTGCTTTCGATCACGGAGCGGTTGCCCGTGCGCAGCCTCACGCCGGCCTTCACGTCGTCGGACGTTTCCACCTTGGCGCTCACGCCGGCGTCCTTGAGGGCCTTCTCGGCTAGTTCGCCGTCCGCCGGGTTGACGACCACGGCCTCGAGCGGCTGGTTGCCCGCGCCTTCGAGTGCGGCCTTGAACAGGCTCGCGAAGATGGGGGCGT
Organism: uncultured bacterium; assembly: GCA_964630175.1. GTDB lineage: Bacteria > Deinococcota > Deinococci > Deinococcales > Trueperaceae > JAAYYF01. Next base: position 10,214 of record CAZVTS010000064.1, on the reverse strand, counting down.
AATCGGAGGGGTTCTTGGCCAGGTCGGCGATCTTCTGGCGCGCGGCGGTGAAAACGTTCTCCACGCCAGCGTGCTGCGCCTTCAGGCGTAGCGACGCGGCTTCGAGTTGCGCAGCGGAGCGGGCACGCACCAGCGTGGCTTCGCGCTGCGCCTCGGCGGAACGGCGGCGCGAGGCCAGCAGCGCTTCCGCTTCGCTCGTCGCTTCAGCGACGATCTCCGAGGCGCGGGCTTGCGCCTCGGAGAGGACGGTTTCGATCTCCGCGCTCGCCTCTTTGTCGAGCAGAGCCGAAAGATCAGCCACGTTACCCGCCGATCTGGTTGTTCAGGAAGAACGCGATGACGAAGCCGAAGATGATGAGGGTTTCGGGGATCACCAGGTAGATGAGGATCTGACCGAAGGACTCGGGGCGCTCGGCGAGCGTGCCGGCGCCGGCGCTGCCGATGGCGGCCTGCGCGATGGCCACGGCGATGGCGGAGAGGCCGATGGCCAGACCGGCGCCGAGGGCGATGAGGCCCGCACCGATGCCGGGGCCGTCAGCGCCCTGCGCGAAAGCAACCGCACCCACGATGGCGAAGATGGAGATGGCCGAAAGAACCTTGACTGCCTTTTTCATCACTTTCCTCCTAGGAGCTTGAACGGTCTGTAGGGTCGGCCACTCTCGTCGTAGAAGCCGAACTTGGTGAAGAACTCGACATACTGCAGACGCAAGGGCTGCAGCGTATGCCCGATGATCGTGAGGGTTATCGCGATCAGGTGCACGCTCGCGGCCACCAGGATCCCGAGGATGGGACCGATGACCGGCAGCACGCCGGAAAGCGCGAAGCCCAGGTTGGTGGCGAGGTTGGCCACCAGAGCGGCCGAGAGGCCGACGGCGAAGAGTCGCAGGTAGCTGAGGATGTGGCCGGAGTTCGAGATGAGCTCCACCAGCATGAGGGGCATCTTCGCCAGCACCAGGCTCACCAGGAACACGGCGAACAGCGCACCGATGACGATCATCAGCGGGTTGCTGAGCGCGTCGGACAGGAAGCCCCAGGCGAAGATGACTATGGCCAGGAGGCCCGAGAACATGCCCAGCCCCTCGAAGATGTGCTTCTTGTCGTTGTGCTTCACGCCGTAGATGACGCGGATGATCCAGCCGCCCAGCACCTGCAGGACGCCGAAGCCGAGACTCAGCATGAGGATGGGCGTGAACACCTCTACCCGGAAGATGGGGATCTGGAAGATGCCGTAACCCACTTCGTGATGCAGCGTGGAGTAGAAGATGGGCTTGCCAACGGGGAAGCGTTCGAAGAAGTTGCCGAACCCTTCGCCGAAGGCGAGGCCCCACACGATGCTCCACGCGGCGCACCAGTAGATGACGGTGCTGATGCCTTTGAGCGCACCGGCGGGGATGATGATGCCCAGGGGACCCAGGTTGAGTTCCTTGCCGGCGGCACCGCGGCGCGCCAGGGCCCAGGCGAGCAGGGCGAACAGCAGGCCGAAGCCGAAATCGCCGACCACGAGCCCGAAGAAGAGCGGGAAGAACACGGCCAGCGTCCAGGACGGGTCGAAGCTGCCGTACTTGGGTGGCGCGAAGAGCGCCAGCAGGCCCGTGAACGGTCGCACCCAGCCCGGGTTGTCGAACTTCACCGGCACACCCACGTCGTGGTGAGCGTCGGCGGGGCGTGTGCTCACTACCACGTCGCCCCCGAAATCGCGCTTCAGGGCCGCCACCACGTTGCTGGTGTCGGCGCTCGGCACCCAGCCCTTGAGGGCGAACGAGTAGCGCCCTTCGGCCATGTCCTCCATGCGGCCGTACCGGTCCTGCATGTTGAGCGCCACCCGGTTGATGGAGGCGAGCTTGGCCCCGTGCTGCTGGCCGATCTGGGCCAGTTCCTGGTCGATGGCGGTGAGGCGCTGGGGCTGCGTGCGGGCGCGCTCCTCCATGACGTGCGCGGCCTTGGCTACGCCGTAACCGGCGTAGCGTTCGGGCAGCTGCACCTCAGATACACCGAGCCGCGTGAGGGCGGTGCGGAACGCCGCCACGTCCTTACGCTGAACGGCTGCCACAGCGAGGTTCTCGCCGCCGTGCGGCTTGCGCGCCAGGGCGTAGCCCGTGCCGAAGTCTTCCTGCAGCTTGGGTTCGATCTTGGCGAGGTCGTCGTCGCCCACAAGGAACGCGACGCCGGCGAGGTAGCGGGCGTCGTCGAGCGGACCTTGCAGCGGGGCGAGGTTGCGCAGAAGCGGTAGGTAGGTGGCGCTCAGCTCGAGCTCGTCGCGCAGTTCGGCGCGCTCAGCCACCAGGCGCTCGATCTGCTCCGCCAGGCCCCCGAGTTCCGCCTCGATGGCAGTGGCGTCGGTGCCCACATCCACGCGCCCCTGACGGTCGGCGCGCAGACCAAGCATGTCGAGCAGCGAGGTGGAACGCGCCACGAGGCGGTCCCACGTTTCCTTGGCGACCAGGTCGGTGCCGGTGAGCTTCAGCGGGCGCAGGGCGTTCTCGGCTTCCAGGCCCTCCAGGTCGTCCACCTGCACGACCCCGAGGCCCTGCAGGGCCGAGAGCACTTCCTTCGCGCCGCTGCGCCTGCCGACGACCAGCACCTGGTCCATCTCGACGATCATGGCAATACCTTCTCCAGGACGGCCGAGACTGCGGTAGGCAGGTTGGCGGTAGCTTTGGCCTCCAGGGCCTCGGCGGCCTCACGTGCGCTCTTCACGACGTCGTCGCGGATCTTGGCGGCTTCGGCGGCGGCGGCCTGAGCCACCTCCGCAGCCTGCGCCTCCGCCTTCGTGCGAGCGTCCTGCAAGGCGCGTGCGGCGTCGGCCTGGGCCTTGTCGAGCGTCTGCTTGGCCTTGGCCTTGGCCTCCTCCACTTTGAGAACCAGGCTCTTCTCCTGTTTGACCAGGTCCTGGAGCAGTCGTTCCCCTTGAGCTTCCAAGCGGCCCTCCTTCCTCACATCAGTGCGCTGTGGTTATCCCCTGCTGAACTGATGGACGTGAACACAGATGAACACACACAAAAAAACGCGACCATGCGCTAGCTGGCGCCCCTGACGCGTCAAGTGTGAACATACCAAGGCCTTCACAGAGTGTCAATCTGGGACAAATGTCCCTCTCATGTTGAGAAGCGCGTCGTGAGCGGAACGTTCCACGTTTTCGCGCTCTCGAGCAGTAGCCCTCACCCACCACCTCTCACGGTGCAGTTCTGCGGCTTCAGCCGCGCCGCCTGCGCCGCCCGAAGGTGGCCGGCACCCGTAGCCGCCGCTCGGCGTCCCGTGCCGCCAACGTGGCCTGGATCTCCTGCAGTTCGCCGTACAGGTCATCGAGCTCTTCCGGCGTGACGTCGGCGGCTGCGAGCAGCTTGGTGAGCTCGTCGCGCCGCGCCGCCAGCCGTGTCCTCGTGACCTCCTTCTGCCCCTCCAGCTGGAACTCGCGCAGCCGCGAGAGCGACTTGCGCAACTGGTCCTCCACGTCGATGCGTGCGTCGTCGTCGTGTCCGCCCACCAGACGTTCGAACACGACGCTCCCCTCCTCGCGCTCCGCGTAAGCGGCGAGCACGGCGTCCGCGTCATAACCGGCCGTGCGCGCCAGATCGGCGAACTGCGCCAAGGCGGAACCCGCCTGGTCGAACGCGAACTCGCTCCACACCAGTTCCACGCGCTTACGCACGTAGCGCGGTTCCAGCAGCGCCAACGCGATGATCTCGAGCTCCAGCCGCCGCATCTGACTCAACTGCGGCCGGCGCCGCCTCAGGCCCTGCACCTCGGTGAGGCTAGTGCCGCGCCCGCCGCTCCGGGCAAGCCACTCGTCGAGCCGCGGCCCGTCCACCCCCAGGTGCTGGGTAACCAGTCTGCGCATCTCGCCGGCCACCGGGTCGAACACGTCCCGCGGCCTGAGTACGCCCTGCAACTCCTCCAAGATGGCGCGCTGCCCTTCCAGGCTGTCCTTGTCGTGCCGCTGCAGCACGCGGTTGAAGCGGAACTCCACCTCTGAGAGCCCACCGGCGAGGGCCGCCCGGAACTCCTCGGCGTGCCCACCCAGTACGGCGTCGGCGGGGTCCTTGCCGTGAGGCACCGTCACTGCCCGCACGAGGAACCGCCTGGACGCGGTCTGGTCCAGACCGGTCAGTATGGCGCGCTGCCCTGCCTCGTCCGAGTCGAACGCCAGGTAGAGGTGTTTCACGTCCAGCCGCGCGAGCGCGTCGGCGTGCGCGGCGGTGAGCGCCGTGCCGAGCGACGCCACGGCGTTACCGAAGCCGGCCTGATGCAGGGCGATGACGTCCATGTAGCCCTCCACCACCAGCGCCTCGCCCTGTTCGCGCACCTGGCCCCGAGCCCTGTCCAGCCCGTAGAGCAGCTCGCCCTTGCGGAAGAGTTCGGATTCGGGGCTGTTGAGGTACTTGGGCTGCCCCATTCCCAGCACGCGACCGGCGAAACCCACCAGGCGCCCGAGCGGGTCGCGGATCGGGAACATGACGCGACCTCTGAAGCGGTCGTAACGCCTGCCCCGTTCGTTCTCCACTACCAGACCCAGGTTCACCAGGTCGGCGTCGCTCACCCCCTTGGTAAGGGCCGTCTTGAGGAGGCCTTCCCACTCGTCCGGAGCGAAGCCCAGCTCGAACGCGTCGATCGTTTCGCGCGTGAGGCCCCGGCCCACGAGGTACTCGAGAGCGGGCCCTGCAAGGTTGGCCCGGAAGTAATCGAGGGCCAGCTGGTTCACGTCGAAGAGGTCGCGGCGGTGGCCGGCTCTGGGCGAGGGCGGTCCCACCTCCACGCCTGCGCGGTCCCCCAGCAGCTTGAGCGCCTCCGGGAAGGAGACCCCTCTCGTCTGCATGACGAAATCGAACACGTCACCCTTGGCCTGGCACCCGAAGCAGTAGTAGAAGCCGCGGTCCTGATGCACGTGGAAGCTCGGCGTCTTCTCATCGTGGAAGGGGCAGAGACCCTTGAGCTGGCCCCGGCCGGCAGGCTTGAGGGCCACTACCTCCCCCACCACCTCGGCCAGGGTGAGGCGCTCGCGGATCTTCTCTTTGGCGTCAGTGGCCATGCCCACCTTCCCGACGGCCAGTGCCGTTCGTACAGGCGCCGCAGGCACGGGCGGCGCCGGTTCCTGCTGCAATGCTAATGCGGGAAGAGCGGCAGGTGGCCAAGCGCCACGACGTCACGCCGCTGCTCGCCCTCCGTGAACACCACAAGCGTGGCCACCACCTCGGCACCGACCTCGGTCAGCAGCTCCACCAGACCGCTCAGCGTGCCGCCGGTGCTCACCACGTCATCCACTATCGCTACCTTGCGGCCATCCAGCCTCGCCAGGTCGGAGCCGTCTATCACCAGGTCCTGCGGCTTGCCGGTGGTGATGCTCAGAACGGACTTCTTCACGGAACCCACCATGTAGGGCTTCTCCGTCTTGCGCGCGACCACGTACGGCAGGCCCGAGCGGACGCTCATGGCGTGGGCCAGCGGCACGGCCTTCACTTCGGGGGTCACCAGCGTCTGCACACCGTGTGGCAGGCGCTTCACCAGCTCCTCCGCGGCAGCCTCGGTGAGCGCCGTGTCGCCGAGCAGGTTCAGCAGGGCAACCGAGACAGGGCCCACGTCGACCACCTTCAAGTCGCGTTCCTGATCGCCTACCCGTACCCTGTGAGTCTGCATCGCCTCTCCTTAGAGCCTGCCGCCGGGCGCGGTCTCAGGCCCCTCACGCACGCCGTGAGCAAACGCCCGCTAGCGTACCTCACGCACCGGGGCGGGTAGCGTCTCCGGATCTGAGGCTGAGGGACAGCGTGGTACTCTCGGACGTGTGGATGAGGTCCGTCTCCGCCCAGCTTCTCTGGGCGATTACGTGGGCCAGACTCGCCTCAAGCGCAAGCTCGAGGTGTACCTGGAAGCCGCGCGTGACCGGCGCGAAGCGCTGGACCACGTGCTGCTCTACGGACCGCCTGGACTAGGCAAGACCACCCTGGCGCACATCATCGCTGCAGAGCTGGGTGTGGGCATCCGCGTCACCTCGGGTCCCGCCATCGAGAAGCCCGGCGATCTGGCAGCCATACTCACCAACGCCCTCGAGCCCGGGGACGTTCTCTTCATCGACGAGATCCATCGGCTCGGGCGTGTGGCCGAGGAGCACCTCTACCCCGCCATGGAGGAGTTCAAGATAGACATCGTGCTGGGTCAGGGGCCCGCAGCTCGGTCCATCCGCCTGGAGCTGCCGCAGTTCACGCTGGTGGGCGCCACCACGCGGCCGGGTCTGATAACCGGCCCGCTCAGGAGCCGCTTCGGCATCCTCGAGCACCTGGAGTTCTACACGGACGAGGAGCTGGCGCTCGGCATCATGCGCGACGCGCAGCAACTCGGTTTCGACCTGGACGAGGCGGCCGCTCTCGAGATGGGGCACCGCTCCCGCGGCACCATGCGCATCGCCAAGCGGCTGCTGAGGCGCGTGCGCGATTTCGCTCAGGTGGCCGGCGACAGCAACATCTCGCTCGCGCGCACCCGCACGGCTCTGGATTCCCTGGGCATAGACGCGGAGGGCCTCGACCGCCGCGACCGCGCCATCCTCGAAGCGCTCATCGAGAAGTTCGCCGGTGGACCCACTGGGCTGGACACGCTGGCTACAGCCGTGTCGGAGGATCGCGCCACGCTCGAAGAGGTGTACGAACCCTTCCTCATACAGAGGGGTCTGCTGGTGCGCACGGCGCGGGGCCGCGTGGCCACTGACGCCGCTTACCGCCACCTGGGCCTGCCCGCGCCCGTCAGATCGCAGGCCGACCTCGGCCTCTTCGAAGCCAGCAGCGGGGGCAGCGCATGATCCGGGGCAGCCTCAAGAACCTCCCTCTCACGGACATGTTCCAGCTCATCGCCAACACTCAGAAGTCGGGGGTCATGACGCTGACGCGCCACGAGGCGCGGGCGCGCCTCTACTTCGAGCTGGGACGGCTCGCCTACGCGCACGTGACGCCCGGTAACCACCTGGGCGAGATCATGGTGCGGATGGACCTGCTCTCCTTCCATGAGGTGCAGGAGATCCTGAAGCGGCAACGCACCGAGAACCCCGGCACGCTACTCGGCCGCATGGCCGTGGACATGGGCTACATCGAGGAGGAAGACCTCGGCCGGGCGGTGGAGCTGCAGGCGCTCGAGGTGCTGTCCGAACTCATGAGCTGGAGCGACGGCATCTTCGAGTTCACAGCCCCCGAGCCGGACGCCTCGCAGTCACCGGTGGGGGCTGGCATAGACGCCCTTGCCCTGCTCATGCGCGTAGCTCACGGCATGTACGAGTACGGCAACGGGGTGGCGCCCGACGTGGTGTTCCTGAAGGCCGGCGACCCGACCGCGGTGGACCTTCCACAGGGCGGCTGGGAGGTGCTCGGCCACGTGAACGGGCGGCGCTCCGCGCGCAGCATCGCTGCCGAGTTCGACATGAGCGAACGCAAGGTGTTCCACATCCTCGGCAAGCTCGCCGAACTGGGGGTGCTGGAACAGGCGCCGTACGCCGCGGACGAACCGCTCGTGCTGGTCGTCACGCCGTCCGCCGCGCTGGGGCGGCTCCTGAGGCTCACGCTCCTGCGGTCGGGGTTGCGTGTGGAACTCGTGGACGAGTACGCGAACACGCTCAACGGCATCGAGGCGCACCACCCCAAGGTCGTCATAATCGACGACTCGGTGGGGGCCGCCTGGGACGTGGTGCGAGAAGTGCGCCGCAGCCCGGCGCACGGCCACCTGCCCATGCTGCTCCTGGTGGACCAGGCGCCAAGGCAGAACCTGTTCAGGCCCCTGCCGCGCGCGGAGACGCTGCTGAAACCGTTCCACGAAGTGGAGTTGCAGCAACAAGTGGGACGCCTGCTCGGCAAATCGTTCTGAGAGCTGTTGGGGTGGCCTCGTAACCCAGCGGCTGTGGTCCTGACTGTGACACTTGGAGCCTGGGAAGCGCGCCTGGACGCGAGAATGGAGGCAAGCGCCCGGCAGGACTACTCCGGGGGAAGGTTCAGGCGCGGTGTGAAGCCGTGAACTGTGGTCTCCTCGTGGCGGCTGTCAGCCGTGCGCCAACGGGGCGTCGTCGTGCTTACGCGCGAGCGTGGCGCTACCGGGAAAGGGAAACCTGATGAAACGACTGCTGACCGCACTCGTCGTCCTGCTGGCCGCCGGCGTTACGCTGGCCCAGACCACGATCACCGTGGCTGCCGGCGCTGTCGGGCAAGAACTGGAGCTCACGCGCGCCGCCGCGCAGCGCTACATGGATCTCCACCCAGACGTCACCGTCAACGTGCTCGAGACGCCGGACCTCACGGATAACCGCCTGGCCGTGTACCTCCAACTGTTCGAAGCGCGCTCGCCTGATGTGGACGTGTTCCAGATCGACGTCATCTGGCCGGGCGACCTTGCCGAACACTTCGTGGACCTCTACGACTACGGCGCCCGCGAGGTTGCCGGCGAGCACTTCCCGGCCATCATCGAGAACAACACGGTGGACGGCCGGCTGGTCGGCATCCCGTGGTTCACCGACGCCGGTCTCCTCTACTACCGTACCGACCTTCTCGCCAAGTACGGCTACGCTGGTCCGCCCGCCACGTGGGACGAACTGACGGAGATGGCCGAGACCATCCAGGCCGGTGAACGCGCCGGCGGCAACCCGGACTTCTGGGGCTACGTGTGGCAGGGCAACTCCTACGAGGGACTCACCTGCGACGCGCTGGAGTGGGTGGCTTCCTACGGCGGCGGTAGCATCATCAGCCCGAGCGGCACCATCAACGTCAACAACCCCGCGGCCATCAACGCCATCAGCATGGCGGCCGGCTGGGTCGGCAGCATCTCGCCCAACGGCGTAACCAGCTTCGGCGAGGAAGAGGCGCGCAACATGTGGCAGGCCGGTAACGCCGCCTTCATGCGCAACTGGCCCTACGCCTACAGCCTCGGCAACGCCGCCGACAGCGTCATCGCCGGGCAGTTCGACGTGAGCCCGCTCCCGGCCGGCCCCAACGGCAGCCCCGCCGCCACCCTCGGTGGCTGGCAGCTGGCCGTGTCGGCCTACTCCGCCCACCCCGACGTGGCGGCGGACGTGGCGCTCTTCATGGCTTCCTACGACGAGCAGAAGATCCGCGCCGTCGACGGCAGCCTGAACCCCACCATCATGTCTCTCTACCAGGACGCCGACGTGCTGGCCGCCGTGCCGTTCTTCGGCAGCCTCTACGACGTGTTCATCAACGCCGTGGCGCGCCCGTCCACCATCTCCGCACCTGACTATCAGGCCGTTACCCGCGCCTTCTACACCGCGGTACACAGCGTGCTCACCGGCAGCGAATCGGCCGCCGACGCGCTGGCCATAGCCGAAGCGGACATCGAGGACGCCACCGGTCTGCCGACCGGCCAGCCCTAGAGCGAACGTCGCAGGGCTCGTTTGAGGCCGCGGGGCCAGGCACGGAAGCACGGGCCTGGCCCCGCGGCTCCTTACCAGGGGCCGGCCCGCCACGCCTAGGCCGGCCCCAGCCCGTCACCGAACCGACTTAGGAGAGAATCGGGAATGGAGAACACCAGTGGGGTCCGGCCAGGCAGCGCCATGAAGCGCCCCAAGCACAGGGGTTCCCGCCTCATGCGGATGGAGCAGCGCACCGCCTGGCTGCTACTCACCCCCACCTTCGTGATCCTGGCCGTCATAGCGTTCTACCCGTTCGCGCAGGTGGTGTACTCCAGCTTCACGAACGCCAAGTTCGCCAGCTCCGCCGAGACCGAGTTCGTCGGCCTCGCGAACTACATGGCGCTCTTCTCGTTCACCATCAAGGAGCTCCCCGCCAAGCTGGACGAGGCCGGCCAGCCCGTGGTGGTGGACGGCACCACCCAGTACGAGAGCTGGGTGGCCGTTCTGCCCAGGGCACCGCAACGCTACCGGCAGGTGTTCCAGTTCTCGCTGCTGGGCCAGCGCTACGTGCTCGGCGCCGTGTCCGCCGACTTCGTGAGGGCCGTGTGGGACACGCTCGTCTTCACGGTCGTCGCCGTCTTCCTCGAGACCGTTCTGGGCATGATCATCGCGCTCACCCTCACCAGCCAGTTCCGGGGCAGGGGCGCCATGCGCGCCGCCATGCTGGTTCCGTGGGCGGTCATCACCGTCGTCTCGGCCCGCATCTGGGAGTGGATGCTGCAGCCCACCCGCGCAGGCCTGTTCAACACGCTTGGGAGCCACCTGGGCCTGAGCGAGGGCCGCACCGACTTCTTCGGCAACATCCAGCTGCAGCTGCCGAGCATGA
>CAZVTS010000063.1:0-13264 GCA_964630175.1 uncultured bacterium | reverse complement strand
GGTTACCAGTGCTCCGCAGACACCAGTTGCCCGACGGCCTACTTCTGAGTTTGGTCGGCCATCCCTAGGTGGAGCGAAGCATGCCTACAGGGCGTGGTCTCTGCGTACCTGGGTTCGGGGGGTTCAGGCACTCGGACGCGGTGTTGGTCATGGATAACCAGAGTGGAGTTGATGCCTGTTACGCGCGTGAACGGGGCGATCTGATCATCGCTGCCGAGGCGGCAGGGTAGGCTCCAACCATGCTCTTCGACCTTGAAGCCATGACTTATCAGGAGAGCTACCGCCTTCTGGTGAACACCGTGGTGCCCAGGCCGATCGCTCTGGTAACCACGCTGGATTCAGGGGGCACCCCCAACGCCGCGCCGTTCAGCTTCTTCAACCTGATGGGCCACGATCCGCCCATCCTCGTGTTGGGCATCGAGCGCAGGGCGCCCGGGAACCACAAGCACACGGTGCAGAACATGCAGCAGCGGGGCGAGTTCGTGGTGAACCTGGTGAACGAGGCCATCGCGCAACCCATGAACGTATGCGGGGTGGACTTCCCCGACGGGGTGGACGAGGTGGCGGAGGCGGGCCTCACGCCGGTGGCGTCGTCCAAGGTCTCCGTACCGCGCATCCTCGAAGCGCCCGTGAGCCTCGAGTGTGGCGTGCGGCAGGTGATCGTGCTTGGGGACGAACGGCACCTGGTGATCGGAGACATCAGGGCCCTCCACATTGCGGACGAGTACTACGACCCGAACACCCGCCACGTTCTCGTCGAAAGAATGGGGCTCATAGGGCGCATGCACGGGCGCGGCTGGTACGTGCGCACCACGGACCTCTTCTATATGAAGCGCGAAACGCTCGAGGACCGCTAGACCGGCATCCGGTAGAGGCATTCTCAGTAATTGAGAACGTTCCCTTGCCCTGTCTCAATCCGGGGCGTAACCTGATTTCACATACAACCCGCCTTGTAGCCGCCATGCAACCGTGCTGATCCTGCCCGTAGGAGGTGTCGGTGAGCTCGCAGAACCTTCGTACCGTGGACCGAGCCATTCTGTCCCTGATAGCCATCGCCGAGCATGCGCCCGTGAGCGCCAGCGAGGTGGCGAAGCTCTTAGACGCGCCCGTGAGCACCACCTACCGCTACATCTCCTCGCTCCGCAAGCACGGCCTGGTGTGGGTACTGGCAGACCAGAAATTGGCGCCGGGACCACGGTGTGTTCAGCTGGAACGCGCTTTCCGGCGCACGTTCCAGCAGAGCACGTACCGCGAGATCATGGAGCGCGTGGGCCAGGAGACGGGCGAGACGGTGGCCCTGCTCGTTCCGCAGGGCGGCGAGGCAATCTGCATCGACACGGTGGAGTGCACCCTGCCCCTCAGGTACACGTTCTCCCGCGGGGTGGCCAAATCCATGCTCCGCGGCGCCTCGGCCAAGGCCATGCTGCCGTGGCTCGATCAAGCCTGGCTCAAGGGCGTCATCCAAGCCACGGACGAGCTCTCGAAGGAGCAAGGCCAGCGGCTCCTGAACGAACTGCCACTGATAAAGGAACGGGGGTACGCCACCAGCTTAGGGGAGGTCGACGCCGGCGTGTGGGCCGTTGGCGCGCCGGTGTTCAAGGCGAGCGGCGCACTGGACGCCTCGCTCAGCGTCATCGCGCCGCACTTCAGGGTCCAGGGCAAAGAGGAGCATCTCAAGCAACTGGTCATCTCAGCCGCTGAGGAGATGTCGGAAAGCAACTACTGGGAGGATTACGATGCAGATTGACTCGCTGGTTATTGGCGACGTGGTCTTACCGTCGGGCGTTGTCCATGGCGCCGCCGTTGGCGTGGTGAACGGCCGCGTGGCCGGCATCTTCAAGAGCGGCGAGTTCCCGGCCGCACAGCAGGTGCACGATCACTCGGGCAGGCTCGTGCTCCCGGGCGCCATCGACCCGCACGTGCACGCCTACAGCAGCAGCACCGACCAGGAGGGCATCGGCCGGCTCACCCGCGCCGCCGCCGCCGGGGGCGTTACCACCGTCATCGACATGCCGTACGACCGGCCCAAGGCCATAACCAACGTGGAGCGGCTACGGGCCAAGAAGGAGATCGTTGCGCAGGAAGCCGTGGTGGACGTGGGCCTGTTCGGAACCACCACCAAGTATGACGGCTGGAAGGACATCGTGCCGCTGGCGAGCGAAGGGGTGTGCGCTTTCAAGTTCTCCACGTACGAGTCGGACCCGGACCGCTTCCCCGAGATACCCGATTCGGAGCTGGGCAAGATCTTCGAGGAACTGAAGAAGGTTGGCCTCGTGGCTTCGTTTCACGCGGAGAACGGCGCCATAATCGACCCGCTCATCGAGGAACTGCGCTCCCAGGGGGTCGACCACCCCGAAGCGCACTGCTGGAGCAGGCCCCTCATCTCGGAGACCACGTCGGTGCTCAAGCTCCTCGAGCTCGCGCGCGTGCACAACACCAGGTTGCACATCGTGCACCTCACCGCCCCGCAGGGCTACGAGGCCGTGAAGTGGTACCAGGCGCTGGGCGTGGACGTAACTGCGGAGACCTGCATCCAGTACCTCCTGCTCACCGAAAGCGCCCTCACGGAGAAGCGCGCGCTCGCGAAATGCAACCCACCGCTGAGGGATCAGAGCACGCTCGAGGACCTGTGGGAGCGGCTCGCCCGCGGCGAGGTGAATTTCGTTACCTCGGACCACGCCCCCTGGCCCCTGAGCAACAAGAGCGCCCCGAACATCTTCGACAACGCTTCGGGCCTGCCGGGCGTGGAGTACCTGCTGCCGCTCCTCTACAGCAGCGCGGTGGCGGAGCGGGGCCTGCCCGTTTCCCTGATCGCGGAGCTTCTCTCCGCCGGTCCGGCCCGCCGCTACGGCCTCTACCCGAGCAAGGGTTCGCTCCTGGTTGGGGCAGACGCCGACATGGCCATCCTGGATCCCTCTGTGCGCTGGACGATCGACCCCACCAAGGGTCAATCGGTGGCGCACTGGAGCCCCTTCGAAGGGCTCGACGTTACCGGAAAGGTGGTGAGTACGTTCGTACGAGGCAGGCAGGTGTTCGATGGCGCCGCCATAGTAGCCGCAGCCGGCACCGGCAGGTTCACGGCGCCGCTCCACAACTGAACTCCGCATCCGAAAGGACACACGTATGAAGCGCATCATCCTTATCCTGCTCGCCGCTGGCCTCATCTTGGGCTCAGCGCAGGCTCAGGACCGGGGCACACTGCAAGTAGCAACCGACGTCGGCTTCTCGCCGTTCGCCTTCACCACTCCCAGCGGCGAGCTCGTGGGCTTCTCGGTGGACCTGATCAACGCCCTCTACCCCAGGCTCGGCTACAGCTCCGTAGAGATCGTGGACGTCAACTTCGGCTCCATCTTCGCAGGCCTCTACGGCTCCCGGTTCGATTTCATCCTCGGCATGGTCACCGTCACCGAGGAGCGCGCCAAAGAGATGCTGTTCTCCGAACCGTACCTACCTGTGGACCTGAGCTTCCTGGCGCAAGCCAGCGTCGAGCCCCTGGCCAGCTACGAAGACCTGCGCGGCAAGTCCGTGGCCGTGAACAGCGGCAGCATCTCGGACACGTGGGTAACGGATAACGCCGACACCTACGGCTTCTCGGTGCAGCGCTACAACAACGTGTCCGACGCCTTCCAGGCAGTGGCCACCAACCGCGCCTTCGTGGCCATGGCCGAATCGCCGGTCGTGCGCTACGCAACGGTGGAGAACTCGCGACTCGCCGAAGTGATGTTCGTACCCACCGGCCGCAGCTTCGCCTTCGCCTTCCGGCCCGACGACAACGTGCAGCGCGCAGAGGTCGAGCGCGCGCTCGAGTGCGCCAAGCTGGACGGCACCGTGGCCGAGATCCACCGCAAGTGGTTCAACAGCGACCCTGACCAGGGCCTGGCCGCCGCCAGCGTGTACGTTGGTTACGGCGCACCGAACTTCTCGGGTTACGAATTGGATTACCACTACCCAGACTGCGAATAACTCCGCCTTCACCGCCGTGGCTGGCTCCCATGCCAGCCACGGCACTAACCAGAACGGGAGCCAGGCGTGGGCATCATCAGGGTCGAGAAACTCACCAAGTCCTTCGGTAAGCACGAGATCCTCAAGGGGATCGATCTAACCGTTCAGCCGAGCGAGGTAGTCGTGATTATCGGCGCGTCGGGCTCGGGCAAGAGCACTCTCTTACGCTGCATGAACCGCCTGGAGGAGCCGACCAGCGGCGCCATCTACCTCGAGGACCTGAACATCATGGACCCCAAGGTGAACATCAACCAGATACGGCGCGAGATCGGCATGGTGTTCCAGGGCATAAACCTCTACCCACATATGTCGGCTCTGGGCAACGTGACGCTGGCCCTCCGCAAGGTCCTCCACCTCTCGAAAGGAGCCGCGCAGGAACGGGCGGTGCATTACCTGGAGAAGGTAGGCCTGGCCGATAAGTTGCACCATCTACCCGCCCAGCTCTCCGGCGGGCAGGCGCAACGGGTGGGCATCGCGAGGGCCATAGCGATGGAGCCCAAGGTGGTGCTGTTCGACGAGCCAACCTCAGCCCTGGATCCCGAACTGGTGGGCGAGGTGCTGGGCGTCATGCGGCAGCTCAAGGAGAGCGGCATGACGATGGTGATCGTCACGCACGAGATGCAGTTCGCGCGCGACGTTTCGGACATGGTTATCTTCGTCGACAACGGCCGGATCTGCGAGGCGGGTGAACCCAAGGAACTCTTCGGGAACCCCAAGGAACAGCGCCTCAAGGACTTCGTTCGCCGCATCTCTCACTAGCCACCAACATGAACGAGTTCTTCTACTACTATTTCAACCTGAGCGTCATCCAGCGCTACTGGCCGGCGATGCTCAAGGGTTTCGTGCTCACCATAGAGGTGGCGCTGCTGGTCATACTCATCGGCATACCGGTGGGGTTGCTGCTGGCGGTGGTGCGCACCTACAACATCAAGCCCCTGAACTGGCTGATCATCTTCCTGGTGGATCTGCTGCGGACGCTGCCGCTACTGGTGGTAGTGATCCTCGGCTACTTCGCCCTGCCCTCCGTCGGCATCATCCTCGATCCGTTCTGGGCCACGGTGGTGGCTCTAAGCGCGGTACTGGCGGCGTTCTGCGAGGAGATCTTCTGGGCCGGCATCAGCTCAGTTCCCGCAGGGCAGTTCGAGGCCGCACGCTCAACCGGCCTCGGCTTCAACCAGGCGATCTTCCTCGTCATCCTCCCACAGGCCGTCAAGATCGCCATTCCACCCCTCACCAACCGCGCCATCGCCATAACCAAGGGCACGTCCCTCGGTTCCGTGATAGCCCTGCAGGAACTCCTGGGCGTGGCCACGAGCAGCCAATCCGTGGCCGCCAACCCGTCGCCACTCACGTTGGGCGCGGTCCTATATCTGATCCTGTTCTTCCCGTTCGTGAGGCTCACGCGCTGGCTCGAGAAGCGCTACAGCCGCCGGAAAGGAGCGTGAGCCACAGATGGAGCACATAATTGACAGCTTCTTCAACTTCGAAGTGCTGCGGCAGGTCTATCCCCTCCTACTCAAAGGGCTCCGCTACACCGCACTTCTGTCCGTGATAACCATCCCTATCGCGGCCGTTCTCGGCCTGCTGCTTGCCGTGCTGCACTCGTTCCCGAGCAAGATCCTGAAGGCAGTGCTCATCACGTACGTGGACGTGCTGCGCTCCATTCCACCCCTCGTGCTGCTGGTGTTCATCTACTTCGGTCTTCCCTTCCTGGGGGTGAGGTTCGACGCGTTCACCGCCGTGGTGCTCGCGCTCGTTCTGAACGGTTCGAGCTTCTTCGGGGAGATATTCCGTGCCGGCCTCGAGTCCGTGCCGAAGGGGCAGGACGAGGCCGCCCGCTCCACGGGCCTCAACGGCACGCAGACGATGATCAGCGTCATAATCCCGCAGGGCACCAAGAACGTTCTGCCCGACCTCATTACTAACGTGCTGGAGCTGGCCAAACAGACGTCGCTGGCCTCTGTGGTGGGCCTCCAGGAACTCCTTCGCAACGCGCAGATAGCCCAAGGCCTCACGTACAACCCAACGCCCCTGGTGGCGGCGGCCCTCATCTACTTCCTGTTGCTGTGGCCGTTCGTGAGGCTCATATCGCGCATGCAGCGTCAACCCGTGTTCGTGAAGTGAAGGGAAGATAAGAGATGCAAAGCAGTAGAAGCAGGGCGCGGTACCAGGATGGCTAACGTCCTGGTCATCAACCCGAACAGCAACCCAACCGTGACCCTTGGTATAGACGAGGCCCTCACGCCGCTCCGCTCCCAGGAGCACAACATCCGGGTCATCAACCTCGAGGGAACGCCGTTCGGCATCCAGTCGCAATCCGACGTGGACTCGGTGGCCATGCCCACCGCCGAGAGGATCCGGCAGGAGAACCCCAACTACGACGCCTTCGTAATAGCCTGCTTCTCCGACCCGGGCCTCTACGTCAGCCGTGAACTGAGCGCCAAACCAGTGTTCGGAATAGCGCAGTCGGGCATGCTCACGGCCCTGGCCCTCGGTCAGGCGGTGGGGGTCATATCCATCCTGTCCACGTCCATAGCTCGGCACTGGCGCTTCTACCGGGCCCTCGGCCTAGCGAACATGGTGGTGGGCGACGTGGCCATAGACACGCCCGTGGCCGAGCTTGCGGACGAGGACCGCGTGTTCCAGCGCATGCTTAACGCCGGCCAGCAGCTGAAGGAGAAACACGGCGCCGACGTGCTCGTGATGGGTTGTGCGGGCATGGCGCGCTACCGCGCACCGCTCGAGGCCGACCTCGGGCTGGCGGTGGTAGACCCGACTCAGGCCGCCACCGGCATGGCCCTCGCCGCGGTGCCGCTCGGGTACGGAACCCGATGAGCAGCGGCCTCAAGGTGAACGGCGAGCGCATCATGAGGCGCATCGAGGCCCTCGCCGCCATCACCGACCCGAACGTACCGTTCACGAGACGAGCCTTCACCAGCCTCTTCCAGGACGGCCGCCGGTGGCTGGAGGTCGAGTTCATGCAGGCCGGCCTGCAGCCCAGACTCGACGAGGGCGCGAACCTCATCGGCGAACGACCAGGCAAGCGGCCCGAGCTCGGGGCCCTGATGCTGGGCTCGCATACCGACACGGTGGCCGGCGGCGGACGCTTCGACGGCATAGCCGGTGTGATCACGGCGCTCGAAGTGGCGCAGGTGCTGCATGAGGCGGGCGTTACGCTAGCGCACGACCTCAGGATCGTAGACTTCCTTTCTGAAGAGCCGAGCGATTACGGCGCCTCCTGCATAGGCAGCCGCGCCATGGTTGGCACCCTCACGCCAAGCATGCTCGCGGCCACCAACAAAGCGGGCGAACCGCTGCGCGACGCCATGGTCCGCATGGGCGGGCAGCCCGAGAAGCTGGGCGCACCCCTGCTGAAGACTGGCGACGTGGCAGCGTTCCTCGAACTGCACATCGAGCAGGGCCCCGTGCTGGAGGCCAAGAACATCCCGCTGGCCATCGTTGGCGGCATCGTCGGCATTCAACGCTACGCCGTGACGGTAACGGGCCAGGCCGGCCACGCCGGCACGGTGCCGATGAGCATGCGCAAGGACGCTCTGGTGGGCGCGGCACGCGTAGTTGACCTCGTCTGGGAGGAAGCCCGCAGCCAGGCCGAGGAGCTGCCATTCGTTGCCACCATCGGCAGGTTCGACGTGCTCCCGAACGGCGCCAACGTGGTGCCCGGCAGCGTGGCGCTGGTGCTGGAAGCGCGCTCCATGCAGGACGACGTTACGCGGACGTTCCTGACGCGCGTTCTGGCCGAGGCGGAACGGCTGTGCTCGGATCTTGGCCTTACGCTGGAAGCGCAGGAGCAGAGCTTCGCGCCCGCCGTGGCTTGCGACCCAGGCATACGAACGCTGCTCACCAAGGCCTGTGAGGAGCGTGGACACGAGCACGCAGAGATGATGAGCGGCGCCGGGCACGACGCCATGCAGGTGGCGAAGGTCGCGCCCGTGGCGATGCTGTTCGTCCCATGCGACGCCGGCATTAGTCACAACCCCGCCGAGAACGCCCACCAGGCCGACCTGGTGGCGGGCGCCGAGGTGATGCTCGATACCGTACTGGCGCTCGATAGCCAGATGAGAGGTACCGCACATGAACGCTGAAGAGAAGAAGCAGATCCGTGAGCGCTACGCTCAACTGAACACGGCCATCATCTGCGACGTTTTCGACGAGCTTGAGGTAGAGGTGCCCGCGCTCCATTTCGGCATCCAGCGCCGCACGTTCGAGCGGCAGCGCGTTGCCGGCTGGGCCTACCCCATAGAGGGGCAACTTAAGCCCGACAAGGGCGCGGACCGGCTCAAGCTAGAAGTGGTAGACGCACTACCGGAAGGCTCCGTGAGCGTATGGGGCGCCACGGATGGCAGCGGTTTCTGCCTGTTCGGAGACCTGATAGCTGCCACCATGCAGAAGCGCGGCTGCCACGGCGCCGTGGTGGACGGCGGCTTCCGCGATGTTGAAGACATTTCGAAGACCGGCTTCCCGGTGTTCGCGCGCTACACCAGCCCGGTGCAGTCCATCGGCCGCTGGCGCGTGGTGAGGCACGGTGAAACGATTAACCTGTCTGGCGCCCTCAACAAACCCGTTCCGGTTTCTCCGGGCGATTTCGTGCTGGGCGACGAGGACGGGGTGGTGGTCATTCCGGCCAACATCGTTGAGCAGGTGCTTACCAGGGCGGAAGAGATAGTGCGCATGGAGACGGAAGCACGCGAGCTAAGCGCGAAAGGGATGACGGCCGCGGAGATGCTCGAGAAGTTCGGGCACGTGTGAGGAAGGAACGGTAGATGACCACCCCCCGAGAGAAGTACCAGGGCATACACCCGATAATTCCAACGGCGTTCAAGAATGACGGCAGCTTCGACGAGGCCAGCCAGCGCCGCCTCATCGACTACATGATCGAGACCGGCGTGCAGGGCGTGGCGCCCCTCGGTTTCCTGGGCGAAGCCCACAAGCTGAGCGAGCCGGAGCGCCGCCGCGTGGTGGAAGTGATAGTCGACCAGGCGCAGGGGCAGCTGAAGGTGCTCGTGGGCGTGCGCGCCCTCGGCACGGCTGGCGCCGTGGCGCAGGCCAGAGAGGCCAAGGAGCTGGGGGCGGACGCCGTGTTCGCTGCACCGCTGAGCATCCAGAACGACGACGCCCTGTATGCCTATTACCGCAGCGTGGCGGAGGATTCTGGCATAGACGTGATGATTCACGACTTCCCCGAATCGTTCGGCACCGTCCTCTCACCCAACCTCATCGTGCGGCTGGCCAACGAGGTAACAGGCATCGTCGGCATCAAGCTCGAGGAGCCACCCGTGCTGGTTAAGACGAGCACAGTGCTGGCAGCCGCACCGCAATTGGCAGTGCTGGGTGGGCTTGGCGGGGTGTACTTCTACGAGGAGCTGCAGCGTGGAGCCGTAGGCATAATGACCGGCTTCGCCTACCCCGAGGTGCTGCTCGAGATCTGGCAGCTCTACACCGCCGGCAAGCACGAGCAGGCGGCGCAGGTGTTCGACCATTACTGCCCCCTGCTGCGCTATGAGTTCCAGCCGAAGCTGGGGCTCCCGTTCCGTAAGCACGTTTACAAGAGCAAGGGCATCTTCGAGAGCGACTACATCCGGCCGCCCGGCCTGAAGCTGGACCCGCTCTCCCGTCAGGAGCTGGAAGCCACCATCGCGCGCGTGGGTCTCAAGCTCGAGCGCCGAGGTAACGCTTAGTGGACCTGCATCTTGCCGGTAAGCGGGCCGTGGTGTTGGCTGCGAGCGGCGGGCTGGGCAAGGCCGTGGCCCTGCAACTGAGCCGGGAGGGCACCGCGGTGGCGCTCTGCTCGCGCGACCTCGCACGGGCCGATGCCGCTGCAGGGGAGATAGTTCAAGCCACCGGAGGCGTGGTGCACCCGTTCGCTGCGGACGTAGCGGACGAGGCGAGCCTGAGCGCCTTCATCGAGAGCGCAGCCGCTGCCCTGGGCGGGGTAGACCTACTGGTTTGCAACGCCGGCGGCCCGCCGCCCGGTGGCTTCAAGGACCTGGGCGAGCAAGCCTGGCGCACCGGCTACGAGCTGACGCTCATGAGCGTGGTGCGCAGCGTGAACCTGGTGCTGCCGCACATGAAGGGCGCCGGCGGGGGCTCCATCCTAGTCCTCGGCTCCTCCAGCGTGAAGCAGCCGCTACCCAACCTACTCATCTCCAACGTGTTCCGCCCCGGCCTGCAGGCCCTGGTGAAGCACCTCTCCGGGGAACTGGCTTCCGACAACATCCGGGTGAACATGCTCTCGCCCGGGCGCATCCTCACGGACAGAACCAAGCAGCTAGACGCCGCTCGCGCGCAGCGCGAGGGCAAGAGCGAGCAGGAAGTACGAGCAGCCTCCGTGAGCCAGATCCCCATGGGCCGGCTGGGCGAACCCGAAGAGTTCGGCCGAGTGGCTGCGTTCATACTCTCCCCCGCGGCTTCGTACATGACGGGTACGAGCACACTGGTGGACGGGGGGATGGTGAAGGCGCTGTAGTAGTAAGTGCTGGGGCGCACTAGAGTTGCGCAGCGTAGATATCGTTGAGGTCGACCAACCTGATCCGCTCGTCCGATTCGGCCAACTCCCTGAACTCCGGCGCGAAGCCTGAAGCGCTCACGTAGAGGTGGCCCGCGGAGCGCTCATGAGCGAGTGCGTCGCGGGCCCAACCCTGACCGGAAGCCGCCAGCGCGCCCAGGTTCTCCAGCAGGCGGTGGTGCACGCTCGGCCCAACTGGAGACGACGACCATTTGACCTCGCCCGTAAGCAACCTGCCGTCCACCAGTTCGGCCACAACGTCGATCTCCACGCTTCGGCGCAACTTGTCTTGCCCCTCCCACCGGCCCCACTCATGAGCTGCGGGAAGGACCAAGGACGGTCCGAGCCGTGCGTAGGCCTCTTCACACATGCGTTCGAACACCTTGCCCATGTACTGATCCAGCCTAGGGGCAACGTCCTCGGACCACACGGCGCGCGGATCGCCCGTTTCCAGACGACTACGGTTCGACTGGACGAACCTGTACCAGAACCTGAGCGCGTTGTCGGCCACGTGGTAGCGCCAAGGCGCATTGCTGGGGGCGCCGAAGTTGCGCTCTCGCCCGATGAGCTCGAGACCTTCCAGCACCTCGAGCGCCCGCCTGACCCCGTGGGGCCGATCCACCTGACCGGTGGCCTGCGCTATCCGGTTCAGTTCGGTGTTACCCGCCGCCACTGCGGCCAGAACCGCCTGATAATCGGCGGGGTTGCGGATGCCCCTCTCCTGCTCTATCACCCGCTCCAACTGAACATGAACACTGCCTCGAGGAGACAGAACCAGGTCGGTTACGCGTTCAGCCAGGTCCTCACCCGGTCTGATGGCCGACAAGAACCGCGGCGTGCCGCCAAGGATGCCGTAAGCCAGCGCCAGCTCGCGCGGGGGCCGGCCAGGCAGCATGGCCGCAGAGTGTAAGTAGCCGAAGGGCCGCAGCCGCGCGGCCCAGGACCACCGGCCATATAGGGGCCCGGCGCCGCCCTCCAGGCTCTGCAGGGTCGACACCTCGGAACCACACAGCACCAGAACGAGTGGCGCTCCGCGCACCTCCCGGTCCCACACGGCCATCAGCTGAGAGGGGATGTCCTCCTCCGTGCCCGCCATGAGGTTCTGGAACTCGTCCAGCACGACCACGAGCGGCCCACTCCTCGCGAGGTCTACGAACAGCCTGAACACGTGCCGCCAGCTTGGGTACATGGCGGGGTCGGCAACAGCCTGGTCATCCAGCAGTGGTGCGATCTCCGCCAGCAGCTCACGCTTGTTGAGTTCCGACGTGGTCTCTCCGGCCAGGAAGTAGAAGTATCGCTCTCCCCTAAAAGCGTGATCCAGCAGGTACGTCTTGCCAACCCGGCGCCGCCCGTACAGTAGCGCCAACGCGGGTTGGCCGCTGGTCGCCAACGAGCGCAGTTCAGCAAGTTCCGCCTCTCGGTTAACGAAACCGGGTGCCGCGGCCGCCGTTGAGTTGCCGCCACTTCGGCTGGAATGGTCACCGCGCTTGCTTGAGGGCATAGTGGATTGAGACTATAGTCTTATGACAGTGTAGTGTCAAGCACATCCGATGCTTAGGCGGGCCCACTCGCCACCCAACCCCACTGGTATCCTGACCCCCGCACCACGCGCCAACAGGCGCATAACACCCGCCTGGAGGTACGTGCGGATGCCCAACGCCCCCCGCGTCTTCGACGAAGCAGTCGCCCTCAGAACCGTCAACACCATCCGCGCCCTCACCATCGACGCCACCCAGGCGTCCGGCGGCGGTCACCCCGGCATGCCGCTCGGTGCGGCGCCCATGGGCTACGCGCTGTTCGCGCACGTCATGCGCCACAACCCGAAGTCGCCCACCTGGCACAACCGCGACAGGTACGTGCAGTCCGCCGGGCACGGCTCCATGCTCATCTACGCCCTCCTGCACCTGAGCGGCTACGCGCTGCCCATGGAGGAACTGCGCCGCCACCGGCAGTGGGGGTCGCTCACGCCCGGGCACCCGGAGCACGACCACACGCCGGGAGTGGAGATGACCACGGGCCCGCTCGGGCAGGGCATCAGCGCCGCGGTGGGCATGGCCCTGGGCGAGGCGCACCTGGCCACCCGCTTCAACCGTCCCGGCTTCGAGGTGGTTGATCACCACACGTACGTCATAGCGGGCGATGGCGACCTGATGGAGGGCATCAGCAGCGAGGCCTCGTCGTTCGCCGGCCATCAGCAGCTCGGCAAGCTCATCGTTCTGTACGACGACAACCGCATCTCCATAGACGGCCCCACCAGCATCACCTTCACGGAGGACGTGGCGGCGCGCTACCGCGCCTACGGCTGGCAGGTGCTGAGCGTGGAGGATGGGGACGACCCCGCCGCCATCATCGCGGCCATAGACGTTGCCCGCGCGGAACCAAGCCGCCCGAGCCTGCTGCTCGTGAGGACCACCATCGGCCAAGGCGCACCGAACCTGCAGGGCACCCCGAAGGTACACGGCGCGGCGCTGGGCGCGGAGGAAGCGGCCGCCGCGAAAGCCAACCTGGGCGTAACCTGGCCCGAGTTCACAGTGCCGGACGACGTGGCCGCGCACATGCGCGCGAGCGCGCAGCGTGGAGCCGAGCAGGAGGCCGAGTGGGCGAACATGTACGCCCGCTACGAGGCCGCGCATCCGGAGCTGGCGGCGGAGTACGAGCGCGTCATGAGCGGCGCGCTGCCTAACGGCGTCGGGGACGACCTGCCTACCTACGCGGTGGGCGGCAGCACCGCCACCCGCA
>CAZVTS010000062.1:0-14152 GCA_964630175.1 uncultured bacterium | reverse complement strand
CACCTACGAGATCCATTACCGCGAACTGCTTGAGGGCGTTCCGGAAGGCGAGCCCACCTGGGTCACCTCTGGCGGCGCGGCAGGCGGTCTTCACGGCACGCTCGGCAACCTCACCGCAGAGCAGGCGTCCCAGCAGGTGAACGGCACGACCCTCGCGGCACACGTCGAACACCTTAGGTGGGCGATACAACTCGTCAACAACTATTTCCGCGGTGAGGCAGCCCCTCACGACTGGTCCGAGAGCTGGAGCGTCAACACGGTGAACACCGACGCGTGGCAGTCGCTGCAAGAAGCGGTACAAGCCGCCGGCGACGAGTTGCTGGCGCATCTATCGTCGCCGGCGGCTTGGGACCAGGAGATCGGGCGGCTGGTCATGCTCGCTTCCTACGGCCACTCCGCCTACCACTTGGGAGCTATCCGTCAGCTTGCGAAGGCCGTCAGCGGTTAGCTGCGCTTAGTTCTGGCCCTGGTAGAAGCGCAGCTTGTTGAGCTCTATCTCCACTTCGGCGCCGCCACTCTCGGCTTCCACTTCCAGCTCGAGGTGAACACCGTTCTGGCGGTAATCCGCTTCCCACTCGTCGTGATCGTCGTTGTCGATGCTCGTCTGCGCCCAGCCGTTGTCCTGCAGTACTCCGTCGTAATGTTCGAAGACCTCTTCCGGATCCTCGCCTGGGTGGAAGAAACCGAAGTCCCATTCCACGTCGTACACCGTAGCGTCCGCATAAACCGGGATCTCCCAGCCCATGAACTCCAGCAGGCTGAAGGGTGGGATCACGTCGCTGACTTCGTAGGTGTGGGGATCCTCGAACTCAAGGTCGACCTCCACCCTGCCGTCGTCCAGTTCCACTTCAAGCTCGACCCAAACGTCGGTGGTGGCGCTCCGGTACTCAGCTTCGATCTCGTCCACGTGGTCCTTCTTCATGACCCTCTGATCGAATCCCAGGCCCGTAAGCACCTCGTCGTAGTGGTCGAAGACGGCGCGCACGTCCCGCGTGTTGTACTCGATCTCGATGTCCCACTCCAGATCGCGCACACGGGCGCCTGGTAAGTACGGGAAGCTGAAATCGCTTGCCAGTGCCAACACGGTAGTGGTGCTGGGCTTCAGTTCGGTTGGGCTCTGGGGGCCTTCCGCGTTCACCGGGCTGCAGGCTACGAACAGGAGGGCTGCCAAGGCGCCGAACGCAACGAGAAGCCAGGAGCGAGGCCTACGCCCTTTACCCTTGAGGTGTGGCGCACGGTTCATCTCTTACCTCCTCCGGACCAGACTCGGACCGCGGTGCGGTCCGCAGGGTCCTCTAAGTACGAAGGTAGCAACGAACCTGAAGCCTCCGGGTATCGCTCAAGCCACCCGGACACGACGAAGTCCGCTAACTGATGTCTACCGCCTGAGTGAACCCACGGCCGGGGAGAATCAGCTGAAGTAAACGCCGATCTGGCGCCCGCCGATCTCCTGCACGTGCACGTCCATGTCATAGATCTCCCGCAGCACGTGAGGCGTCATCACCTTGTCAGGGCCCGCGTGATGCACTACCCTGCCGTCCTTCATGGCGATGATGGAGTCGGCGTACGTGGACGCGAAGTTTATGTCGTGCAACACGATCACCACGGTCTTGCCGAGCTCGTCAGTCACGCGCCTCAGCTGTTTCATCATGGCAACCGCGTGGCGCATGTCCAGGCTGGCGAGCGGCTCGTCGAGCAGCACGAAGTCCGTGTCCTGGCATAGCACCATGGCCACGAAGGCGCGCTGGCGCTGCCCGCCGGAGAGCTCGTCTAAGAACCGCTTGCGTAGGGGGCCAAGCTCCAGGTAGTCGATGGCGGCTTCGATGTGCTTCTGGTCCTCCAGTGTCGGGCGGCCCTTGGAGTGGGGGTAACGACCGAACGCCACCAGGTCCTCGACGGACAGGCGCACGGCTAGGTGGTTGTCCTGCCTGAGCACCGATATGCGGCGGGCCAGCACGTCGCTCGGCAGCCTGCTGATGTCGTCGCCATCGATGCTCACGGTGCCTCCGTCGTGCTTCATGAGGCGGCTGGCGATGGAGAGGAGCGTGGACTTGCCGGCTCCGTTGGGGCCGATGATGGCGGTGATGCCGCCGCGGGGTATGGCGACGCTCACGTCGTCCACAACGGTGGTGTGCCCGTACTTCTTGGTGATGCCTTTCAGCTCGATCACCGGACCACCCCTTTCACGAGTAGATATATGAACACGAGTCCGCCCACGAACTCGACGATCACGGACAGGCTGGTGTCGAACGAGAAGACCCGCTCGAGTATCATCTGGCCGCCCACCAGCGTGATGATGGCCAGCAGCGCTGCGGCCACGATGATGACGCCGTGCCGGTAGGAGCGCACCAGGGCGTACGCCAGGTTGGCTACGAGCAGGCCGAAGAAGGTTATCGGCCCGACCAGTGCGGTGGACACGGCCACCAGGGCGGTGGTGAGGCCCAGGATGATGAGCACGCTGCGCTGGTAGTTGACGCCTAGGTTGATGGCCATCTCGCGACCCAGTGCCAGCAGGTCGAGCGTGTAGCGCATGCGCCACACTCCTACCAGCACCAACAGGAGTACCACGGTTGACACGAGGAGAAGGTTGCGGTCGATGGAGTTGAAGCTCGCGAAGCCCATGTCCTGCAGCACCGCGAACTCGGTCGGGTCCATGACGCGCTGAAGCAGGTTGGTGAAGCTGCGGATCATGAGGCCGAAGACTATGCCTACGAGCACCAGGAGGTGGAGGCTGCGGTGGCCGACCACGAACAGGAAGTAGTAAAGCACCGCGGAGAAAGCCATCATGATGGCCACCTCCACGCCGAACTTCGCGTTCACACCCAGGCGTACGAGCTGGTTGGAGCCCAGGAAGAACACCAGCACCGTCTGGATGAGCATGTAGAGCGCATCGAAGCCCATGATGGACGGGGTGAGGATGCGGTTGTTGGTGATGGTCTGGAACATCACCGTGGAGGCCGCTATGGCCGTTCCCACCAGCACCATACCGAGCACCTTGCGACCGCGGAACGGGATTATGAAGCTCCAGGAACCACGTGCGTCCAGCGTCATGAAGAGCACCACCACGCCCACCGCCAGAAGCAGGAGGATGGCGAGGCTCAGAGAGGGGGCGAACCTCCCCCAGCGGCGCCGGGCAGGCCTGGCGGTCTGAACGGCGCTAGCCGACACGAGAAGACCTGCTTAGGAGCATGCCCAGGAAGAGCGCTCCTCCAACGAAGCCGACCACCGTGCCGATCGGTATCTCGAACGGGTGGCGCAGGGTGCGGCCCAGGATGTCGCAAGCGAGCACGAAGCCCGCACCGAACACGGCAAGCCACGGGATGGCGCGGCGCACGTTGTCGCCTATCAGCATGCTGACCACGTTGGGCACCACGAGCCCGATGAAGGGGATGGCGCCCACCGTCACCACGTTCACCGCCGTAATGAGCGACACGATGGTGAGGCCTAGGGCGACGATGCGTCCGTAGTGCACGCCCAAGTTCTTGGTGAACGCCTCCCCCATGCCCGCCACCGTGAAGCGGTCCGCGGCTATGTAGGCCAGCAGGGTGAGACCGCCCGAGAGCCAGAGGAGTTCGTAGCGGCCCCGCAACACGCGGGAGAAATCGCCGTTGGTCCAAGCCGCCAAGGACTGCAGGAAGTTGTAGCGGTAGGCGAGGAAGGTGGTGAAGGCCGCGATCACCCCGCCGAGCATGATGCCGAGAAGCGGCACCACCAGCGGTGAGCGTAGCGGCACGCGGCGCAGGATGAGGAGGAGCAGCGCCGTGCCCGCAAGGGCGAACAGGCTCGAGATGAGGATCTTGAAGAACACCGAGGAGTTCGGCGCGAACATGGTCACTACGAGGATGCCCAGGCTGGCCGCCTCGAGCGTCCCTGCCGTGGAGGGCGACACGAACTTGTTGCGCGAGAGCATCTGCATGAGCATGCCGGCCACGCTCATGGACATGCCCACCAGCACGATGGCGATGGTGCGCGGCACGCGGCTCACCAGCAACACCAGGTTGGCGCGCAGGTTGTTGAAGTCGAGCAGCTCGGCCAGCGTCAGGTTGTAGGCGCCGATCGTGACGCTCACGAACGCCAGTACCAGAACGACCACCACTCCCAGTACCAGGAATGTCCGTGCGAGCTTGGGCCGCGGTTGCGGGACTATCAAACGGTTCCTCCGACATGTCGGGCGGGCGCCGAGGGAACCACTCCTCGTCACCCGCCCGAAGGCTTGTTGATTCAGGTGCTTACTAGCGCGCCAGCTTACTCGGCGTAGGCCGCCGCGATCTCGTCCAACATCTCGTTGGCGCTCGTTAACCCGGCCCCCGTGATGATGTACCAGTTGAACGGGTCGAGGTAGACGATGTTGCCCTCCTGCCAAGCCGTGGTCTGATGCATGAGGTCGTTGTCGAGCACCTGCGCGGCAGGCTGACCGCCTTCGGTGCCGATGGCCGCGTCGCGGTCCAGGATGAAGAGCCAGGTGGGGTCGTGTTGGAGCAGGAACTCGAAGGAGATGGGCTCGCCGTGGGTGGCGGCTTCGACGTCCTCGACCGACGGCTTCAGGCCGAGGGTCTGGTAGAGGAGCATGCCGCGAGCAGCGCGAGCGGTGGCGGGTGCCAGCACTGAAAAGCTGCCGCCGTTCACCATTACTACCAGGCCGTCACCGCCAGCGGCGACGGCTTCGCGCAGCGCCGTGATCTTGGCGTCGATCTCCGCTAAGGCCGCTTCGGCTTCGGCTTCCTTGTCGAAGATGCTCGCCAGGAGCCGGGTGTTGACCTGGAGGCTCTCGTAGAAGTCGCCTCCGAAAGTCACGTCGATGGTGGGCGCCATGCGCGCCAGCTCACCGTAGACCGTGGAGGAGCGTCCACCAACGATCACCAGGTCGGGCTGCGAGGCGTTGACTTCCTCGTAATCGGGCTCGAAGAGGCTGCCGATGTTGATCAGGTTGGCGGGCAGCCAGCTGGGCGCGGCGCCTGCAAGAGGCGGCGCGCCGTCCACCTCGATGCCGAGGGTGTGAAGGGTGTCGATGGAGGCGTAGTCGTAGCTGAACACCAGCGCCGGGTTCTTCTCGAGGGTGGTTTCGCCCTGGGCATGCTGAACAGTGACCTGCTGCGCGAACGCCAGCGGTAGCAGGAGTGCCACTGCCAGAAGTGCTGGTGCGAGCCTGCTCTTGAGACTGCGTGACATCACGGCCTTCTCTCTTCTCGGGTGCTGCCCGAGCGTGGTGGATGTGAATCGGAAGCGCGCTTGCACCGCGTTCCGTTAATCCTGAGTGGTTCACTCAAGATTGTTCCACAGAGATTTGCACACGGGAATCCCTGGCGTCAAGCTCAGGATTAAGAAGCTACCACTTCAAGGCGGCAGGCGGCCAAGATCGCTCAGTGGAAAGTATCCAGCTGGCGGCGCCCCAGGCTGCCGGTACGGGCCCCTGTCCTCTTCAGTTGTCGCCCAGGCGCCGGTCGAACACGTCCCTTAGCCCGTCGCCCAGCAGGCTGAAGCCGAGCACCGTGATGGTTATGGCCACACCGGGGTAGAGGGTCACGTGCGGTGCGGACCGGATGGCCTCGCGCCCTACGGAGAGCATGCGCCCCCAACTGATCTGGGGAGGCTGCGTACCTAGCCCCAGGAACGAGAGCGACGCCTCAGCCACGATGGCCGTGCCCATGCCCAGCGCGGCTATCACCAGCGCGGGGGCCCATGAGTTCACGAGGATGTGGCGGAACAAGATGCGTAACGAAGATGACCCCAGCGCGCGGCCAGCCTCAACGAACTCCTCCTCCTTGAGGGCCAGCACCTCGGAGCGCACGACCCGCGCCATGGCCGGGATGCGCACGATGGCGATGGCCATCATCACGTTCACGATGTTCGGGCCGAAGGTAGCCACGATGGCGATGGCGAGAAGGATGCCCGGCATGGCCAGCAGCACGTCCATGACGCGCATGATGACGTTATCTATCCGCCCGCCCACGTAACCGGCCACCGCGCCGAGAAGCACGCCGAAGATGAGCGAGATGCTGGTGGCGATGAACGCCACCAGGAGCGACACGCGGGTGCCCATGATGAGCCGCGAGAGCACGTCGCGACCGAGTTCGTCGGCGCCGAGCACGTAGGTGGAGTTGAGTCTGCCCTCCACGAGCAGGCCACGGGGGGCGGAGTAGCGCTCCCAGATGTCCTGGCGCAGCGGATCCATGGGCGTTATGAACGGCGCTATGGCAGCGATGATCACAAGCCCGAGGATCACCGTCGCGCCTAGGATGACGTTGGGGTTACGCCGCAAGCGCTTGAGCGTGAGGTTGGTGGGGCTGGTCGGGGCGCTACGCATAGCGGATCCTCGGGTTGAGGAACGAGTAGCTGAAGTCCACCAGCAGGTTCACCAGTGCGAAGATGGCGGCCAGCATGAGCACTGCCCCCTGCACCACCAGGAGTTCTCGCGTCCTGATGGAGGTGATGATGAGCATGCCGACCCCTGGCCATGCGAACACGGTCTCCACCACGATGGCGCCGCCCAGAAGCGAGCCGAACTGCACACCGATCACCGTGACCACCGGCAGTAGCGCGTTACGTAGAGCGTGCCTGTAGATCACGAGCCGTGGCGTCTGCCCTTTTGCCTTGGCAGTGCGCACGTAATCCTTGGAGAGGACCTCGAGCATGCTGGAGCGCGTGAGGCGTGTTATGAGCGCCATGATGCTGGTGGCTAGCGTCACCGAGGGCAGCAGCAGGTAGCGCAGCGAATCCCACAGCGGGCCGAAGCCGCCGCCCCGGAACGGCGCCATCAGCGCATCCACGAACGGCACCTCCGCCCGGCCGAACACGGGTATCCAACCAACGTGCAGCGCCACGTAGCTAAGCAGGATCAGGCCGATCCAGAAGTTGGGCGCGGACACCCCCACCAGGGCCACGAACATGCTGCCGAAGTCCACCCAGGTGTTGCGCCGCACGGCACTAATCACCCCCAGCGGCACACCTATCAGCACGGCGATGAGGAGGCTGGCCACGGCTAACTCGACGGTGGCGCCCATCTTCTCCGTTATGAGCTTGGTGACGGGCTGCCGTTGACGCAGCGACATACCGAAATCGCCCTGCACGGCGCGGCCGAGCCAGCGCATGTACTGCACGTACGCCGGCTGGTCGTAGCCGTAGAGCTTGGTGAGGCGTTCTACCTCTGCCGGCTCCGCGTCGTCGCCCAGGAGGATGCGGATGGGGTCGCCAGGCGAGAAGTGCACCATGGCGAAGACCACCACGGACACGCCGAGGAGTATGAATATCAGCGATACCAGACGTTGGAACGTGTACTGAAGCAAGATATGACCCCGTGCCCGCGCAGAGGTGGTCCTGAAGGGCGGCCTGAGCGCAGCAGGCCGCTGCCGCATCCGTTTGCCGGTCGCTGGGTGACGCAAAGCGTCCCCAGCGACCGATCGGTTCTCTTCGTGTTCACCTCGCGGCGGGTGGGCCCGCTAGAGGCCCTACGCCCGCCGCGAAGCTGCCTTCATCAGCGGTTCTTGGTGATGAGGTGGGCGTTCTGGAAGGTGGCGGCGCCGTACGGGTGCACGCTCCAGCCGCCGATGTACGGGTGCATGAAGGCGATCTCTTCGGTGTAGTAGGCGAAGGCGTAAGGCGCCTCATCGAGCACGATGGCCTGCGCTTCGCGGTAGATGTCGATGGACTCCTGGCTGGTCGGGTCGACGAGGCGGCCACGGTCCAGCAATTCATCCACGCGGGGGTTGGAGTAGAAGGTGTAGTTGGCGCTGCCGGTGGTGCTGAACTGGCGGATCATGGCGCGGTCGGGGTCGAGCTGACCGCTCCAGCCGAGGATGAAGATGTCGAAGTCGTCCGTGGTCTGCACGCGCTCGAGGAACGCGCCGAACTCTTCGATGGTGATGTCGAGGTTCACGCCGAGCTGGCCGAGTTCGAAGCCGAGGATCTCGGCGAGCTGCATGCGCACGGCGTTCTCGTTGGTGTGAAGCCTGAGGCTGGAGCCCTCCCCTATTCCCGCTTCGGCCAGCAGGGCCGCGGCGCGCTCGGGGTTGTACTCGTAGGTCTCCACGTCGGGGTTGAACCAGCTCATGCTGGGCGCCAGCATGCTGATGCCCGGGGCGCCGATGCCGTTGAGGACACGCGCCACGAGAGCTTCGCGGGGGATCAGGTAGCTGATCGCCTTGCGCACGCGCACGTCGGAGAGTTCACCGACCTTGGTGTTCATGCCAACGTAGGTGTAACCGGTGCCGGGGGTGCGGTCGACGACGAAGCGAGCGTCGGCCTCCACGCGCGGCAACTCGGACGGCACGGGCTGGGCCTGCATCACGTCGATCTCGCCGGCTTCGAAGGCGAGCATGCGGGTGGCGTCTTCCGGGATGGGGCGGAAGACGAGGATGTCGATGTTCGGGGTGCCGCCCCAGTAATCGGCGTAGGAGCGCACGACCAGCCGGTCATCGCGCACCAGTTCCACGAACTGGTAGGGGCCGGTGCCTACCGGGTTGTCGCCGAAGTCGGCGCCCGAGCCTGCAGGCACGATGGGCATGCGGGCGATGTTGTTGAGGAGGAAGGAGTTGAGCGCGCCGAGGTTCATGACCACGGTGTAGTCGTCGGGCGTGTCGATGCTGGTGATGTCGGTGTAGAGCGGACGGTTCTGGGCGCCGTTATCCGCGTCCAGCACCCACTCGAAGGTGTCCTTCACGTCGGCGCTGGTGAACGGGCGGCCGTCGTGGAACCGCACGCCTTCACGCAACCAGAAGGTAAGGCTGGAGCCGTCTTCGGCGAACGCCCAATCGGTGGCGAGGCGCGGTTCGAGACCCAGGTCCCTACCGAACACGACGAGGGGTTCCATGATCACGGCGATGCGCTCGAAGGAGGGCACGTCGGTAGCGATGCGGGGGTCGAGCGTGGTGATCTCGGCGCCGGCGCCGATGTTGAGGCGGTCGTTCTGAGCGAACACGTTGCCTGTTAGCAACAGGGCGCCGAGCGCTAGGGCGAGGGCGAGGAATCTGAAGCTTCTAGCCATCACTTCTCCTTGGGTACTGCGGTTGCACGGGAGCGCCGCGCCGCTCACGCGGTCGCTTCAGGCGCTCAGCTGTGGGATCTCCTCGTGACCGGACCGTCGATTCCGGCGCCACGAGAAAGCGGACGGGCCATAGTACCAGTTCGGTTTAGTCCGTTCGCCGCACCGTTCCGGTGTGTAGTACCCACGCGGCGCGCACGGTTCGCTCTGTTTCTCGCCGCATGCGAATGTGGGGCGCACGCTTTCGCCGCGTGCGCCCCACATTTACCAGCGTTGTACTTCCGTCCACTAGTGCTCTTGCCTCAGGCTCGTTCGATCAGTTCAGGCGAATCCAAACGCGCGTTGCCTACTTGCTTGCCCACCGGGTACCAGGTGAGTATGCCCTCGGCGGGCGCGTCCAGCATGTCCTCAACCTCGCGCGGTTCGACCTGCAAGGGGTCCATCCAGCGGTCCCACTCGTGCCGCTCGAGGATCACGGGAACGCGGTGATGCAGCTCCGTCAGCGGCCCCTCGGCGTCGGTGGTGAGGATGGTGCAACTCATGAGCGGCTGGCTGCCTTTTGTCCAGGCCGAGTAAAGCCCGGCGAAAGCCATCGGCTCACCGTCTTCGCGCCGTATGTAGTACGGGCGCTTGCCGTCGGCTTCAGACTTCCACTCGTAGAAACCATCGGCGGGGATGATGCACCGCGCCGTCTTCATGGCGTCCCGGAACGACGGCTTCTCGGCGGCGCTCTCCGAACGGGCGTTGAAGAGGTTGACCTTGAACTCGCCGGGGTCCTTGACCCAGTGCGGGATGAGACCCCAGCGCATGAAGCTGAGCTCGCGACTGCCGCCGGGCCGTTCGGTCACCACCGGCACTTCCTGAGTGGGGGCGATGTTGTAGCGCTCGGTGAGGGGCAGCGGCTTGACCTCGAACAGGGAGGCGAGGTCGTCCTCGTGGCTGTAGAGCGTGTAGCGTCCGCACATCAGCTGACCTCCTTCAGTTGCGCGAGGATCGTCTCGCGGTCCTCCTCACCGTAGTCGTTGAGCGGCTCGTAAGAAGCCACGTAGGCGTCCAGGCTCTGCAGGTGGGCTGGCAACGCAACGAAGTTGTGATCGGCCATCACGTCCATGCGGCTGGTCTCGTACAGCGCACCCGCCCAGCCGGCCGCCTCCACGCGCTCCAGCGTGAAGCGGTGCAGAGTGGCCTGCATGAGCGTGTGGATGAGGTCGTGCTGCTCCTTCGTGAGTTGTTCCCACGCGGTGTTCGCGCGTTGCCTCCGCGCCTGGTGCATGGCGTCCGCGATGGCGGACGCAACGTTGCGGGCCTCTTCCCTACTGAGCGGTTCGTCTGCCTTCACCGTCTGCTCCGAAACGGTGGTGGGCGGCTCCACCCCTTGCTGCAGCAGGCTGTTCACGAAGCCTGCAAGGTTATAGATGGGCCGGCCGGCCTGTTCGGCTCGCGCTTGCAGCACCCGGGCGTACGCCACCGTGTCGAGTACCCGCTGCGGGCCGTAGCGGGTGACGGTGCGCTCCGGGTCCTGCGCCCAGCCGATGTCCTTAAGCGCGTCCACCGCCTGAAGCTCCCGCAGGAGCTGCTCCTTGTCCGCTTCGCGCGCCACCCGGCTGGCCAGGCTGGCCGGTAACCGCACGCGCGGCTTGAAGACGTCGTTCCGCCGGATCGTGAACCGTACGCGCTGGAGCTTGCGCCCTACCTTGAGCGGCTCGTACTCGTAGGTGAGGCTGGTGTAGGCACGGAACTCCTCCTGCGCCTTGTCGAGCACGTACCGGAAGTCTTTGAACCTCTCGTACTTGCCGTCCAGGCCGAGGCGCAGCTTGAGATCGTCCACGTCGAAGATGAGCTCGGCCCTCTCCCCTGCGTACGAAGCGGTATAGAGCACCTCGAACAGGCGCATGCTGTTGAAGCTCTCGAAGCTGAGTAGCTGCTCCGTTGGGATGATGCTGAAGTCGCGCCTGAGTTGCAGCAGGTAGGGCTTGAGCCGGTCGTGGATCTTGATCTCGATGGCGGCCATCTGACCGCCCTCGCGCCCGTTGTCGTAGCGCGCTTCGGAGACCCATTGGAACATGACCCAGTCGCCGTTCGGTTCCTTGATCTGGATGGTCTGCTCCAGCAGTTCGCGAGCCGATTCCTCGATGCGCGAGTAGATGCTCTTGCCACTGATGTTGAAGAGTTGGGCGTACTCCCAGGCGGTGATGCGGATGGGTTCGAGCGTCAGGTCCTCTTTGGTTATGTCGGACAGCGCGAGTACCAGCAGGCGCTTGGTGAGGATGCCCATCTCCTGCCTGCTGAGCGCCAAGGGGTTGCCTTGAGTTATGGCGAGGCTGGCCGCTGCTGGACGTTCGGTACGCCGGCGTGCGTGCGTGCGCCCACCCCGTTTCGCTTTCGGCGGCTGTCTCTTCTTGCCGCCTAGCGGCTCGACCATGGCATCGTCAACAGCGCTACCAAGATCGCTCGCATCCGCTGCGGCGCCCTGTTCGCTGATCGCTTGGCGTGTCACACTGACCTCACCTCTACCGGTTCCGAGGGCACGGCAGCGGCTGTTCGAGATAACCACGTTGCCACTCGTGCGCCCGGGAGTCCTACCGTTCGTGGCATGTTACGAGACCGGGGAACCGATGGTCAACCTTTCCCCCATTTGTCCCACTTAGCGCGGAACGACAGCCCGGGGTTCCCCTATTTTCCCATCTCGGTACCCGCGCGCTCCCGGAGCGTCCCCCCGGTTCCCCGCTGAGGTACCTCGCGTCTCCCCTTTCGGTACCCTGCCACACCCAATTCGGTCCCTGCGGTTCCCCCCAAACCACGGTGTTTTCACGTCTAGCACGGGCTTACTCACGTGTCCATTAAAGGTAATGGAAAGTAGTTCTTGAAGAATACACAGCAATCCAAGGGTCTGCTGGTGGGATCTAGAGCTAAGACCGAAGAACCCCTTTGGACCAGAGATCATCCACGCCGAAGCGATTCGGAAGCGGCCCAGGCAGGTGCGGTCTGCCCCAACACTCGATCGCTGAAGGGTACCCCAACTTCCCCGCTTCATCCCACTGGTCCCTTTATTTCCCCTCCAAAGATTCTAGTGATCTGGGTCGCCCACGAGTACCGCTGCATGCGCGGTCAATCTGGTGGGAAGGCGTTGTGAGTGACCCCGGAACCCCCGTTGGTAACGGCACATCCGAATTGCGCGTAGGGCTCTCTATCGGTGCATGGCCGCGCTGTGTGAGTAGGTACCTATGTGTGGTGGGTGCGGGGAATCCCAAGGGGAAAGGATGGGTACTCGAGGTGGCCTGGAACTGTCTGCAGGTGCAGACGGGTTCTCCGTGGCTTGGCCGTGCGCCAGGCGGCACCTCTCCCCTCCCCTATCAAGCGGCCTCGGGTTCTCGTTGGTCCCGGGGCTCGGCGGCAGCTGCCTAGGCGGGATGCCGCGGGGGTTGGGGCCGTGATTGTTTGCGTTTGCGCCAGCGCTGCCTGTAGCGCCAGGGCGCACCTTGAGCTCTCCCCTGCCGGCGCGCCATACCGTTATGGCGGGGTGGAATGCCGACCGCAGCATGTAACCGCGGGCGCCGAGTGCGGGTCGGTACGCCCTTCGGGTTGCCGCCATAACGATATTGCGGCAAGCGACCGCCGCCGAAGTGTGTTGACGGTTGCCACGCTGCGGTGCAGCGTGCGCAGCAAGTTACAATCCGGCATGGCACTTACCTCCGAAGCCAGAGCGGCGACAGGCGCTACAACTGGCACCCACCACTCATGTGGCGCGATCCGGTCGGGGCGATACTGGTGCCAAGCATGAGGGTGCTCACGTTCTTCAATCACGCTGGTGGTGTAGCTAAGACCAGCACGGTGCGCGACGTCGGCTACGTTCTGAGCGAGCTGGGCAGGCGGGTGCTGCTGATAGACCTCGATCCCCAGGCGAACCTCACCAAGTGGCTCGGCGTCGAGGACGACATCGCTCTGGCGCAGACCGTCTACCCCGCCGTGCTTGGGGATGCTGGAGCCGATGAAGATGGTGCCGGCGGCGGGCTCGAGTTGCCGGAACCCATCGCGGTTCATGGCATGGACCTGATCCCCAGCGCCTTGAGCATCGCCATCATCGAGCGTGAGATCCTTAGCGTGTTCATGGGAGTGGTGCGGCTACGTGAGGCGATCCGCAAGTTGTCTGGCTACGACTACGTGCTCATAGACCCGCCGCCGAGCCTAGGTCAGCTGTCGGCGCTCGGTGTGGTGGCAGCGGACAGCGTCGTCGTACCTTTGCCCACCAACCGCAAAGGGCTCGACGGTATCCCTACTGTGATCAAGATGGTGCGCGAGTATCGCAAAGCTGCGCCCAGGCTCGGCATAGCCATGTTCGTGCTAACGCAGCACGATAGGCGCACGCGGCACGACCGCGAAAGCCTGGAGATCATCCAGAGCCAACTTACCGCCGTTGCGCCCGTGTCTACGGCGCTGGGCAGCCGCCCGGCGTACTACTCCGATGCGCAGGTGCAGGGGATGCCGATGTCCGTATACGCCCCTGGCAGCGAAGCCGATCAGGAGGTGCGCGCCGTGACTGCCGGGCTGCTGACGGTGTTGGAAGGAGATTCTCGTGGCTAGGAAGCGCCGGCAAGAGATCGATCGGGCGGCCGTGTTCGAGGCGATCCTCGGTGACCTTGGTGAGGAAACGGCCGAAGGCAGCGCGACCGGTCTCCCGCTCAGCATCATCCGGTTCAACGAACAGCAGCCACGCAAGTATTTCGACCCCGTTTCGCTGGAGGACCTGGCGCACAGCATCCGCCAGAAGGGCGTACTGGAACCCATCATCGTGCGTAGAGCGGGCGAAGGGTACGAGGTCGTCGCGGGTGAGCGGCGTACGCGAGCGGCCAGGCTCGCCGGGCTCGAAGAGATCCCGGCGATCGTGGTGGATATCGACGACCGCGAGGCGCTCGAGATCGCCATCACCGAGAACCTCCAGCGTGAGGACCTTAACGCCGTCGAGGAGACCGAGGCCGTGCTTGGGCTGCTCGAGGTAACGCTGGGTGCGAACCGCAGGGTCGTGTTGTCTCTACTGCAAGCGCTGTACGCCGAGGAACGTGGTCGTGCGAGCAGCCGCAAGATCGACCCGGCGCATAGGGAAGAGGCGCTCGGGGTCTTCCGGCGAGTTGGCAGGTTCGGGATCTCGTCGTTCGTGAGCAACCGGCTGCCGATCCT
>CAZVTS010000061.1:0-14821 GCA_964630175.1 uncultured bacterium | reverse complement strand
AACCTGCGCATCAGCGAGGTGGTGGACATGCCGAACTGGGTGGTCTCGGCAGTGCTGCCGAAGCACATCTTCGTTTGAACCGCGACTAAGAACGCTCTCGTAGAGCCGCGCATCAATACTAGCATTACTTGATGCTACAATTGGTGCGGAGGTGGTCATGCGTACCACTGTCACTATCGACGACGAACTCGTCTCGAAGGCCAAGATGTTGAGCGGCACGGAGAACACGTCTCAGCTGCTCAACGAAGCCCTCGAGGCCCTGGTGGTCCGCGAGAGCTCGCGGAGGCTCGCAGCCCTTGGCGGGTCCGACCCTCAGGCCCAGGCGGCACCCAGGCACCGGCACGAGGAGCCTAATTGATCCTCGTGGATACCTCGGTGTGGATCGACCATCTGCACCGCAAGAGCTCGCGCCTGGCGGCCGCGCTGGAAGATTCGCTGGTGCTCACCCACCCCATGATCATCGGGGAACTTGCTCTAGGCACTATCGCCAACCGCACTCAGGTCCTTACTCTTCTGAGCTCGCTCCCTCAACCGAAGCTGGCGCTGCATCCCGAGGTGATGACAATGGTGAACGCGCACGAGCTCCATGGCCTGGGCCTGGCGCTAGTGGATGCACACCTACTCGCGTCGGTTCGCATCACCGCCGGCGCTTCGCTATGGAGCCACGACAAGCGGCTCATGCGAGTGGCCACGAGCATGGGCGTGGCCTACGACGTCTGAGCCAGTCAAGCAACGAAGCGGTCGACCCGGAACAGGCTCAGATCGAACCCGGTAGGTTCGCCCAGGCTGAGGGCCCGCAGTACGCCGCCCAGCGCCGGCCCGAACTTGAAGCCGTGCCCGGAGAAGCCGCCCCCTATAACCACGTTCTCATGCCGCGGGTGCCTGTCCAGCACGAAGTGCTCGTCTGGCGTCTTCGTGTAGAGGCAGAGGTCGAAGCTGCGCAGCTCGCCCGAGACACCAGGTAACAGCGCACGGGCCCGGCGGATGGTCTCCTCCGCCCTGGCTGCCATCAGCGCGGTGGTGCGCTCCGCCAGGCGGATGGTGGGGGCGCCCAGGTGATCGGAAACCTTCACGGCCACGGGGTCGTCGAAGAGCGGGAAGCCGTAGATGGCACTTGCCACGTCGTGGTTGATGAAGATGGGCATGCGGCCCGGCAGATGCTCGGCTGGCTTCGAGGACCGCAGGTACAGCACCTGCTGCTGCTCCACCGTCAGGGGCAACCCGAGGTCCGCGAGCACGCTTCCCAGCCAGGGGCCAGCGGTGACCACAAGCCTGTCCGCGGAGTACCTGCCCTTGCTGGTGGTCACCTCCACCCCCGCGTCGGTGGCCGTGAACGCCGTCATGGGTTCCTCGTCCCTCAGCTGGGCGCCGCGCGTGGCGGCGCCCCGCAGGAAGGCGTTCACGCTGCGGGTGGGTGCCAGGATGCCGGCGTCGGCCTGGTAAACGGCTGCCTCATCGGTGCTCAGTGAGAAGGCCGGGAAGCGGGCGGCCACCTCGGCCGGAGTGAGGCGCTCCGCCGTCTGCCCGGCCGCCCGCAACGCGTTCTCGATGTCGGCCAGCTCGCGGGAGTCTCCGGCGCCGATGTCCAGACCGCCGGTGCGCGTGAGCAGGGTCTCATGCTGGTCGCGCTCCAGGGCCCGCCAGCCCTCCTCCGCCGCCAGCGCCAGCTCCACGTACTGGCGCTCGGGGTAGGCGTAACGGAAGATGCGGGAACCGCCGTGGGAGGAGCCGAGCGCGTGGAGGAAGCGGTGCTGTTCCAGCACCAGGACTCGCTGGTCGCGCGCCAGGGCGTAGGCGGCGGCGCTGCCGGCCACACCGGCACCGATGACGATGACGTCGAAACGCTGCATCAGGCATGTTACCCGTGCCGGTGGCCACGGTCGCCGCCCCTGGGGGGGCCGCCCCACACCCGACAAGATTCTGTGGTAAGGGTGCCCGTTATGCCCTAACAGGGTTGACTTAGGGCATGTGCATGCGTCTCGCATGCTGATATGCATGGGTATGGGCTGATTCAGGTGTTAGAGTCAGACTTCAAAGACCCAGGTGTTGACCCATACGCTCTGGCGCCTGCTAATCCCCCTTTTTGCCTGCAGACCGCCACATGGGCCGAACACGTGAACACGCAGGAGGAAGCATGAAACGTCTGATACTGCTGGTAACCCTTCTCATAGGCCTCGGCGTCGCCGGGGCGCAGACGCTGAACTACGGCTCGTCCGGGTTCCCCGTCTCGCTCGACGCGGTGGACGTCACCGACGGTAACTCGCTCGTGGTCGCCTCGCAGATCGCAGAGCGGCTCATCGACTTCGCGCCGGGCGGTGCGGACCTCGTTCCGGCGCTCGCCACCTCCTGGAGCGCCAACGACGACGCCACGGTGTGGACGTTCAACCTCCGGCAGGGCGTCTCGTTCCATGACGGCACCCCCTTCAACGCGGAGGCCGTGAAGTTCAACATCGACCGGATGAACGACCGGGATAACCCGTACGGCAACCGCGCCGAAGGCAAGACCTTCGTCATGTGGGACGACACCTTCGGTGGCACCATCGAAGACGGCGGCAACCTGGTAGCTTCCGTGGACATCGTCGACGACTACACGGTGCAGATGAACCTCACCCAGCCCGTACCCTTCCTGCCGGCGCTGTGGGCAGCCTCCTACTTCCAGTTCGGCAGCCCCGCGGCCATCAAGGCGGCCGGCGTGGCCTACGGCACGCCCGGCGTGGGCGTTGTCGGCACCGGGCCCTTCAAGTTCGTGGAGTGGGTCGAGGGTGAACGCGTAGTGCTCGAGCGCAACGACGACTACTGGCAGGGCAAAGCGGGCGTGGAACGCATAGTGTTCCGCGGCATCGCCGAACCCACCGCCCGCCTGGCCGAACTGCAGGCCGGCACCATCGACGTCGCCGTGCTCCTCACCTCCGACGATCTCGCCACCGTTCAGGCCGACCCGAACCTCGTGGTTCAGGTGCCGGACTCCGAGATGAACGTCGGCTACGTGGCCATCCACGTCGACCACGCTCCGCTCGACAACGTTCTCGTGCGCCGCGCGCTCATGTACGCCATGGACCGCGAAGCCATCGTCGACGCCTTCTACGAGGGCCTCGGCGTGGTAGCCAACGACCTGCTGCCCACCTCCCTGTTCGGGCACGGTGAGCCCTGGCCGTACGAGTACAACCCCGAGAAGGCGCGCGAGCTGCTCGCCGAAGCCGGCTACCCCAACGGCTTCACCACCGAGCTCTGGTACATGCCCGTTAGTCGTCCGTACTTCCCCGCCCCGCAGCCCATCGCCGAAGTCATCGCCACCTACTGGGCGGACGTAGGCATCAACGCGGAGCTCAAGACGGAAGACTGGGCCACCTACGGCGCCGACTACCGCGCCGGCAAGTTCGCCATGTACATGATCGGCTGGAACGCCGACTACGCGGACCCGGACAACTTCCTGCTCACCTTCTTCGGCCCCACCGCCGTGGGCCGCAGCGGCTGGACCAACGAGCGCGTGCACGAGCTGCTGCTCGGCGCTCGCCAGGTGGCCGATCCGGCACAGCGCCAGGCGATGTACGCGGAAGTCAACGACATCATCGCGGACCAGGCCATGGCCATGCCGATGGCGCACAACCGCTCGCTCAACGCTACCCGCGTGGGCATCGACGGCTGGGTGCCGAGCCCGCTCGGGTTCAGCTCCGTGAGCCTCTTCCCCATCACGAAGAAGTAGTGGCTGCGCGGCACACTAACCGGCTCACACCGCTGAGCTAACGCCAATAACGACCGGCTGGGGCTCCGTCCCCAGCCGGTTCTGGAGTATCTGTTGACTGCCTATCTCACACGACGACTATTGGGGCTCATCCCGCTCCTCATCGGGGTCACGTTCCTTATCTTCCTGCTCACGAGGGTCATCCCCGGCGACCCCGCCGTGGCCATGCTGGGCGAGCGCGCCGCCCCCAACCTGGTGGAGCGCCTGCGGCGCGACATGGGGCTCGACAGGCCCCTGTTCCTCAACATGGAGGGCTTCCAGGACACCGGCAAGCTCTCGAGCCTCTTCGACTCGCAGTACTTCGACTACATGGGCAAGCTCGTGAAGGGCGACCTGGGCAGGAGCGTGCTGACGCTGGTGCCCGTCGGACAGAGCCTGCGCCACCGCTTCCCAGCCACCATCGAACTGGCTCTGGCGGCCATGCTCCTAGCCGTCATCATCGGCATACCCGCCGGCACGTGGGCGGCCCGCAAGCGCGGCACCCTGACGGACACTGCCATCACGTTCGTCGCCATCATCGGGGTCTCCTTCCCCGTCTTCTGGCTGGCCATCATCCTCATCTACTTCTTCGCGGTGGTGTTGGGCTGGCTGCCGCCATCAGGCCGGCTGTCGACCGCCGTCTCCATCCAGAGCGTCACCGGCTTCTACGTGGTGGACGGGCTCATCACGGGTAACTTCAAGGGAGCGCTCAACGCCCTGAAACACCTCATCCTGCCGGCCGTGGCCCTCGGCACCATCCCGCTCGCCATCGTGGTGCGCATGACGCGCTCGGCCATGCTCGAGGTGCTCGGGCAGGATTACGTGCGCACCGCCCGCGCCAAGGGCATCAGCGAACCCAAGGTAATCCGCAAGCACAGCCTCAAGAACGCGCTCCTGCCCGTGATAACCGTCATCGGCCTCAGCTTCGGCTCGCTCCTCTCGGGCGCCATCCTCACGGAAACGGTGTTCAGCTGGCCCGGCATCGGCCGCTGGGTGTACGACGGCATCACGGCGCGCGATTACCCCATCATCCAGGGCGGTGTGCTGTTCGTGGCCATAATCTTCGTGGTGGTGAACCTGCTGGTCGACCTCACCTACCCGCTCATAGACCCGAGGATCCAGTACTCATGAGCGAAACCGCCACCGTTACCGTTCCCGACCACACTGAACCGCGCCGCGGCTCCGGCAACCTGCGCCGCTTCTTCCGGCACCCGACCGGCGTGTTGGGCCTCACGATAGTGCTGTTCCTACTGGCCGTGTCGCTCCTCGCGCCCGTGCTCAAGCCTTACGACTCGAGGAGCGACCGCAACCTGCGGGCGCGCCTGGCACCACCCAGCGCGGAGCGCATCTTCGGGGCCGACGAACTGGGGCGCGACATCTTCACGCGCGTGCTGCACGGTGGCCGCATAAGCCTCAGGGCGGGCCTGCTGGCGGTGGCGTTCGCCTCCATAGTGGGCACGCTTCTGGGCGTGCTCGCGGGCTTCGTTGGCGGCTGGGTAGATATAGCCGTGGTGTGGGCCGTAGACCTGCTGTTGGCCTTCCCCGGCATCCTCCTGGCCATCGCCATCGTGGCCACGCTGGGGCCCAACCTGACGAACGCGCTCCTGGCCATCGCCATCACGCAGGTGCCCATCTACACGCGCATAATGCGCTCCGCCGTGCTGCAGGTGAAGCAGGCGGAGTACGTGCAGGCGGCGCGGGCCGTTGGCTCGGGCGCCACCCGGGTGGTGCTCAAGCACGTGCTGCCCAACTCGCTCGCGCCGCTCATCGTGCAACTCACGCTCAGCATCGGCACGGCCATCCTGGACGTGGCGGCCCTCGGGTTCCTCGGTCTGGGCGCTCAGCCGCCCGACCCGGAGTGGGGGCTCATGATCCGCGACGGCTTCTCGCAGTTCCTGCGCGCACCGTGGATGTCCATCTTCCCCGGCCTGGGCATCTTCCTTTCGGTGGTTGGCTTCAACCTATTGGGCGACGCTGTCCGCGACGTGCTCGACCCGCGCCTGCGCGGCATCTGACTCCTGGCGCTCCAGACCCTCCAGGTGCGCGTGATCGTTGAGCCTTAGCAGCGAGTAACCGGTGTCCATTACGCGCACCACGGTAATGGACGTGTTGGCGATGGTGAGCTTGGGGCCCTGCCGCCAGCCGGCCTCCTGCCCGAGGATGAGGCGCACGGCGGCCTGCACCACGCCCCCGTGGGTAACGCAGGCCACGCGGCCGCTGGCGGGCTGGTCGCCCAACCAACTGCGCACCCGCTGGATGACCTGCCCGTACGATTCGCCGCCGGGAGCGGCCACCGTGGTGTCGCCGGCGGCGAACGCCTCCCGAACGGCCAGGGCAGCCGGGCTCAGTTCGCTGAGGAGCAGG
Organism: uncultured bacterium; assembly: GCA_964630175.1. Classification (GTDB taxonomy): domain Bacteria; phylum Deinococcota; class Deinococci; order Deinococcales; family Trueperaceae; genus JAAYYF01. Next base: position 8,736 of record CAZVTS010000061.1, on the reverse strand, counting down.
CCCTCCTGGTCGCCGGCGTGCAGTTCCCTTAGGCGTTCGTCGAGGGCGAGTTGCGCCTCCGGGAAGGCGTAACCAGCCGTGTAGCGCGCACGCCGCAGGTCGGACGACCAGACGGCGTCGAACTCCTCGCCGTGCAGGCGCCTGCCCAGCGCCTGCGCCTGCAGTCGACCCAGGGCGTTGAGGTCCGCGTCGCTGGCACCCTGTACGCGCCCTTGCTTGTTCCAGTCGGTTTGGCCGTGCCTGATGAACCAGATGTCGAGGTGGTTGGGGGAGCCGTTCACCGCTAGAGGGTAACCCGGGGCGAGGTGAGCGCGCGGCTCAGTGTTTCCGGTACACCTGGCTCCGGTGTCCGATGGTTACCACGACCACCACGAGCACGTCGTCCTGGATCTGGTAGATGACGCGGTGATCGCCTGCGCGCACACGCCATTCGGGCCTGGCGGTGAGCTTGGTAGCGGCAGGAGGACGTGGGTTCGAAGACAACAGCTCGATGACCGCCTGCACGCGCCGCTTCGCGTCGGGCGGCAGCTTGCGCAGTGCGCGTACCGCACCAGGCAGGATGAGCACCTCATAACTCATAGGCCGAGGTCGCGTTTGGCTTCTTCCCAGGGTACAGGTACCTCACCGAGCCGCTCGGCCTCGTCCCACGCTTCGTCCAACGCCTTTATGTCCGCCAGTTCTTCGGAAGCGGCCAGCAGGAGTTGGAGGTACTCCGCATCGACCACGGCAGCCACCCGCAGGTTCCGACGGGTCAGGAAGACCGGGTCTTTGCCCGCCTGGTCGACTATCGAGGAGAGGCGGTTACGTGCATCGGAGATCGTGACCTCACTCATGGGTTCATTGTAAGGCAGTTCGTACGTTTGCGGCTGTTGTGTACATTTCGTGGCGGTGTGGGACGCACCAACTACGGTTCACCTGCCGGAACGGAAGCATGGCAGGTTGCGCGGCTTCTACCTACCCATGAGGCGTGTACTCCGTGCTGCGCGCCATATTCACCCCTGAACGCGGCTGCAGGACGTATACTCGGGTAAACAACATCTCTGGCCGGTTCACCGCACAGGCGCCGGCACTCAAAGTGGGAGGCAGTAATGGACCGTCGTAAGTTCATCAAGAGAGCAGGCGTGGCAGCAGCGGGGGCCGCTTTCAGCCCCCTCATGTTCGCCAGTGCGCAGCGCAGTACCTTCAACTTCGAGATGGTCACGTCGTGGCCCACGTCTCTCGACACGTTGTTCGGCGGCGCCGAGAGCGTGGCGAGGTACATCAACGAAGCGTCGGGTGGAGACATCAGCATCCGCGTGTACCCTGCCGGCGCACAGATCGGCGCGCTGGAGGTCTACGACGCCGTGAGCACCGGCGCGTTCGCCATGGCCCACACGGCGCCTTACTACTTCATCAACAAGAACCCGGCGCACGGCTTCTTCACCGCCGTTCCGTTCGGCATGGATTCGCAGCAGTTCAACGCCTGGATGCTCACGGGCAACGGCAACGAGCTGCACCATGAGCTGCTGGCACCCGACAACATGGTGGCCTTCCCGTCCGGCAACACCGGCGCGCAAACGGGCGGCTGGTTCAAGCGCGAGATCAACACGGTGGCCGACCTGCAGGGCCTCACCATGCGCTTCCCCGGCTTCGGTGGGCAGGTCATGGACCGCGTGGGTCTCAACGTGCAGAACATCCCCGGCGGTGAACTGTTCATCGCGCTCGACACGGGCGTCATCGACGCCGCCGACTGGGTGGGTCCGTACGACGACCAGATCCTCGGCCTCAACCGCGCCGCACCGTACTACTACTTCCCGAGCTGGGCGGAGCCCGGCCCTGGCGTCACCACCTACATGAACAAGGACGAGTTCGAGCGGCTGCCCGCCGACCTGCAGGCCGTGGTCAAGGACGCCTGCGCCCGCGCCAACGTGGAGATGCTGGCCAACTACGACACCAAGAACTACACGGCTCTCCTGGAGCTCATCGCTTCCGGCACGCAGATCCGCCTGTTCTCGGAAGAGATCCTGGCCGCCTTCGAGGACGCCACGGACGCCATCCACGCCGAGAACGCCGCCAACCACCCGATCTACGCCCGCATCCTGGCGGATTACCAGGAGTTCAACCAGAACGTACGCGCCTGGACGGAAGTCACGTACCACGCGTACAACCAGTTCATCTTCAAGTAACAGCGCGGGGGCCCGCTTTGGGCCCCCTTTCGCAACGGTTCGGGGCGGCCCTGTGGTTGGGGCCGCCCCGAACTCTGCCGGCATTAGGCCAACCCTACTTGGCGTTGGAGAAGCTGGGTAGCCAGGTCACGATCTTGGGGAAGACGATCAGCAGGAACATGGTGAATATCTGGATCAGCACGAAGGGGATGATGCCCTTGTAGATGTTCGTGGTGCTTATTCCCGGCGGCGCCACCCCCTTCAGGTAGAAGAGCGCGAACCCGAACGGCGGTGTGAGGAAGGAGTTCTGCAGGTTCATGGCGATGATGACGCCGAACCAGAGCAGCATGTCTGCCCCGAAGAAGTGCGCCGCGATGGGGGTTATGAGCGGCACCACGATGAACGTGATCTCGATGAAGTCGATGAAGAAGCCGAGGATGAAGATGGTCAGCATGGTGAAGAAGAGGAAGCCCCACTGACCGCCGGGCAGGCTGACCAGGAAGTTGTCTACCAGCACGTCGCCATGCAGCGCCGTGAACACCATGCTGAACGCGGTGGCGCCAACCAGGATGATGAACACCATGCTGGTGAGCTGCACCGTTTGCTTCATGGTATCGCGCAGGTTGCGCAGGTTGAGCTTGCGGTTGATGATGGCGAGGAGCATGGCGCCGATGGCGCCCGCGGCGCCGGCCTCGGTGGGTGTGGCGATGCCGAAGAAGATGGAGCCGAGCACGATGAGGATGAGGAACAGGGGCGGCAGCAGGCTGCGCACCACCTTCACGGCCAGCACCTTGGGCGGTATCTGCCGGACCTCGTCGGGCAGCGCGGGTGCCACCTTGGGCTTCAGGAACGCGATCACGGCCACGTAAACGACGAACAGGCCGGCGAGCAGGAAGCCGGGTATGAACGAGCCCAGGAAGAGCTGCCCTACGCTTATGCCCATCTGGTCGCCCAGGATGACGAGCACGATGGAGGGCGGGATGATCTGCCCCAGCGTGCCCGACGCAGCTATGACGCCGGACGACAGCGATTTGTCGTAGTTGTACTTGAGCATCACGGGCAGCGCGAGGATGCCCATGGTCACCACGGAGGCGCCAACCACGCCGGTGGAGGCCGCCAGCAGGGCGCCCACTACCACCACGGAGATGGCCAGGCCGCCGCGCATGCGGCCGAACAGCACGCCCATCGTCTCCAGTAGCTCCTCGGCCAGCCCGGAGCGTTCGAGCATGACGCCCATGAACACGAAGAACGGCACCGCAACGAGCGTGTAGTTCTCCATGATGGTGCCGTAGATGCGCTGCGGCATGATGTTGAGGCGCGCCACCCGGAAGATCGGGTCCCACGGCAGATCGAGCCCCAGGCCCGGCAGGAAATCGCTGCCGATGATGGTGAAGAGCACGGCCGTGCCACCCAGGCCGAACGCCACCGGGTAACCGATGAGCAGCAGGACGATGGTGGCGCCGAACATCCAGAAGGCTAGGTACTCCACTCAGCCCACCTGCCCCGGGGTGGCGGCGTCGGGGCCTGCGCCCTCGTCATGCGTGGACGCCAGGATGCTGGCCTTGCCCGAAGGCTCGATGCCGCGCAGCTTGGCTATCTGCTTGATTATCTGGGCTATGCCCTGCAGCGCCAGCAGCGCGAACGCCACGGGTATCAGCGTCTTCATGGGGTAGATGGGGATGTTGCGGGCGTTGAGGTTCACTTCCATGTGCTGCCAGGAGCGCTGCACGTAGGGCAGGCTGAGCATGAAGCCCATGTACGTGAACGGCAGGAGGAAGAAGACCGTTCCGAAGAGGTCCACCCACGCCTTGCGGCGCTCGTTGAGGCGGGAGTAGATGATGTCCACCCGCACGTGACCGTCCGTGCTTAGCACCCAGCCGGCGGCCAGCAGGAACACGAGGTCGAACATGTAGGTTTGCAGCACGGTGTAGATGGCGCCGCCGAGCGACTGTTGGATGGCCCTGCCGACGTAGCGAGTGACGACGTTGTACGCGCCTAGCAGGACCATAAGTAGTGTTAGCCACTGCATTACCTGCGCTACGGCGCCCGTGATCTTGTCTATCACACGGGCCACGCCTAAAAGTGCGTGCATGTGGTGCGCCCCTTCCGTAAATACTCTTGGCGGTCTCGGTAAACGATACTGCCGGGGTGGGGCGGCGTCAAATCAAGCACGTGTAGGAGCCGAAAGCGGGCCTTGTTGGCGGTGCGAGAAGTTGCGGTTCGCGGGTTGCGGCGGAGCGTGCACTACCGCTTAACGGCGATGTTCCGAACTGCACCACCTCCGGCTGGAGTGATGCAGTTCGGAACTTGCTGTATATAGGCGGCTTCGCGAAGCCTTTATGCAGGGCTCACCAACGCGTTAGCCCCGCCATGCCGCCGAACTCGGCGTTCAGCCTCTCCTCCGCCCCGCCCTCCGCGAACTCGAGGATGGTGCCGCTGCCCTGCACTAGGTCAGTGAGCACCTCCATCAGGCGCACCTGCGCCACCTCTTCGCCGGGGCGCAGCGCTTCGGCCTCCTGCAGCGTGGCCGCCACGCGGCCGCTGGACGTGCGCCACACGGGCTCCGCGTCAGTCCACGGCACCACCACCGTGTGCAGCCTGCCGTCCTGCAGCATGGTCAGCGTCTGCTGTACGCCCCACACGCCGTTCTCACGGATCTTGTCCAGCAGTTCCAGCTCGAACTTCAGCTCGGTTTCCGCTATGAGGTCCTGCACCAGGGGCTGCCACTCGTGGGCCGGCGCGTCGGGGTTGGTGGGCGGCGGCAGCGTGCCCGCCACGCTGTCCTTCAGCTCGTTGCTCATGCTCGCCTGCATTGCGCTGACGGCGGCCGGCTGGCCCATGAGGATGAGCCTGTCCATGCGCTGCTTGGCCACGAGCTTCGCCACTCGCGGCAGAAGGCTGCGGTAGAGGCGCGCGGTGGCTTCCTCCATGCGGCCCTTGAAGGCGCCCACGTTGGCCCCGCCCCGGGCGGCCACGCCGGCCCCGATGCCGGGGCTGCGGCGCGCTTCGCGCAGGGGCCGCCAGTCTTCCGTGTCCACGGTGCGCACGAAGTCCGCGTGCTCCTCCATCTGCCCGAGGAACGCCTCGAACACGCGCACCCTGTCAGACGCCACGTAGAGCACGCCGTAGCGCTCGCGCTGATCGAGCACGAACAGTAGTGGCGACACTAGTGGGCGACCCCAATGAGCGATGACTCCGCCGGTGGCGTTGAGGAACGGCAGATCGGTCTGCAGGTAGTAGGCGTCGAAGCGCTGCGCCGGGTCCTCGCCGGCGAAGATGACCAGCGTGCGGCCCTCAGGCCGCGCGAAATCCTTGGCCAGCCGGGCGGTGATGTCGTTGATGTAATCCTTGGCCAGGCCTGCCCCGCGCATGGCCTCCGCGGCCCGCAGCGCTACGGCGCCCTGCGTGTTGTCCGGGTTGGCCGGGTTGACGTTGATGTAGAGCGACAGCACGGGTTCGGACGTCTGGTCGATGTTGTCGAGAAGAGCAAGCTTGAGGTTGGCACCGATCATTGAGTACCTCCCGGGTACATACCCATAAACACCGTAGCAGACGAGAAACGCCCCTCCGGTCGCCAGGCGCACCGCGCCGGTTCACTCGCCTTGCATGAGGCCGCTTACGCTGCCGTCCTCCGCCACCTTCACGCGTAGCGCCGCCGGGGTGCGGGGCAGCGCGGGCATGGTGACTATCTTGCCCATGAGCGCCACCACGAACCCGGCGCCGGCCGACGCCCGCAGTTCCTCGACCTCCAGCGTGAACCCCTCCACCAGCCCGCCCTCTTTCGGGTCCTGGCTGAAGCTCAGGTGCGTCTTCGCCACGCACACGTTCAGGTGGTGGTGCCCCGAGGCCCGCAGCCGCTCCAGGTCCCGCTGCGCACCCTCGCTCAGTTGCACCCCGGCGGCCCCGTAAACCTTGGTGGCCACGGCAGTGAGCTTGGTGAGCAGGTCGTCGGTCTCCTCGTAAAGGAACCTGGGGGCGCTCGGCGCCTGTTCGGCGTCGGCCAGCAGGTCCACCAGGGCGGCCGCGAGCGCCTCTCCCCCAACGCCGCCTTCGACGAAGGAGGTCATGCGGGCCACCCTCGCGCCGCGCTCCACCACGTAGTTCTCCACCGCGAGGAGTTCCGCCTCCGTGTCCTTCGGGAACACGTTGATGGCCACCAGGACCGGCAGGCCGAACTGCCCCACGTTGGCGAGCTGCCTGTCCAGGTGCGCCAGGCCCTTCTCGAGGTCGTCGTTGCCGTGCGCCGCGAGCGCCTGCACGGTGGCCACGAGCACCACCGCGTTGGGCCACACGCCCGCCTGGCGGCACTTGAGGTCCAGGAACTTCTCGCCACCCAGTTCGAAGCCGAAGCCGGCCTCCGTTACCACCACGTCGGCGTGCCGCAGGGCCAGCTCGGTGGCCACCACGCTGGAGCAGCCGTGAGCGATGTTGCCGAAGGGCCCGAGGTGCACGAACGCCGGCGTGCCCTCGCGGGTCTGCACCAGGTTGGGCTTCAGGGCGTCCTGCAGCAGGGCCACCATGGCCTCGACGGCACCCAGGTCGCCGGCCGTTACCGCGCTGCCGTCCTCGCGGGTCCCTACCACGATGCGGCCTAAGCGCACACGCAGGTCGCTCACCGACGACGCCAGGGCCATCACGGCCATGATCTCGCTGGCAGCAGTGATGTCGAAACGGGTGCGGCGCTCGGCGCGGCCGCCCACGTTCACCAGCACGTTGCGAAGGGCACGGTCGTTCACGTCCACGGTGCGCGACCAGGTAACGCTCTCGGGCGTAAGGCCTGAGGCCCCGCCGAAGTGCAGGTCGTTGTCTATCATCGCCGCCAGCAGGTTGTGGGCCGCAGCTATGGCGTGCAGGTCGCCAGTGAAGTGCAGGTTGATGTCGTTGGCCGGCTCCACCTGAGCCTGCCCGCCACCGGTGCCGCCGCCCTTGATGCCGAACACGGGCCCCAAAGAGGGCTCGCGCAGGCACAGGGCAACGCGCTCACCGAGGCGACGCAGGCCGTCCGCCAGCCCCACGCTCACGGTGGTCTTGCCCTCGCCAGCCTTGGTGGGCGTGATGGCTGTTACCAGCACGAGCTTGCCGGTGGCGGGCGTGGTCCCGGCCGCGCCGGCGCCCAGCTCCACCTTGGCCTTGTGGCGCCCGAGGGTCAGCACCATATCGGGGTCAAGGCCGAGGTCACTAGCAACATCCAAGATCGGCCGTAGCGTGAACTGCCTGGAGGCTTCTGACGGGCGTGCTTTGGTGGCTGCTTCGGTGATGGGCATAGTGAACCCAGCCTAGGCGAGCCCGTAGGCGCGCCGGTAGTTGCCAAAGTCCCGGCCGCCGAGGTCCGCGACGTGGGTGACGAGCCGAGCTTGACCGCGCTGACGCCTAGCCCATGAACCTACTGTTGGATGGCCTCGTGCGTGTGATTGGGCCATCCGCGCGGGGCGCTGTAGTACGAGCTCTTGAGCTCATGGATGGACGAGCAGCCGAGGAGCCTCAGCGTGCGGTCGACCCCACTACGCAGGATGTCGATGGCTTTCGTAACCCCCGGCTCACCGTAGGCGCCCAGCCCGTACGCGTACGCCCGGCCCACCAGCACGGCGCGGGCGCCCACCGCCAGCGCCTTAACGATGTCGGACCCGCTCCTGATGCCGCCGTCCATGAGCACCTCTATCTGGTCGCCCACCGCTTCCAGCACCTCGGGCAGCGCGTAGAGGCTCGGAGCCACCCCGTCCAACTGCCGCCCACCGTGGTTGGACACCACCACGGCGCTGGCGCCAACGTCTACCGCGCGGCGCGCGTCGTCGGCCACGTGCACGCCCTTGATGATGAGCGGGCCGCCCCACTCCTCCCGGATCCAGTCCACGTCTTCCCACGCTACAGCGGCGGCGGCGAGCTGCGTGCCGATGTCTTCGTACGGCATGGGGCCGCTGGGCAGCTCCACGTTGGGGAAGTTCATGATGCCGCCGGTTCTGAAGAACTCCGCCAGCCAGGCGGGCCGCAGCAGGAGTTGTGGAAGGAACGGGAGCATGTCGGGCAGCTGGCGGGCTATCAGTTGTGGCGCGCCATCCCTTATGTCTCTCTCGCGCATGCCCGCCACCGCCGTGTCGATGGTTAGCACGAGGGCGCTGTAGCCGCTCTGCCTGGCGCGGTGGATGGCCTTGGTGGCCACGTCGCGCCCGCCCACCAGGTAGAGCTGGTACCAGGTGGGCCCCGTGGTGGCCGCCTTCACCTCCTCGAGGCGTGTGCCGGAGAGCGTGGAGAGAGTGTAGATGGTGCCGGCCTTCCCGGCTGCGCTGGCGGCGGCTTCCTCGCCTTGCGGCCAGAACATGCGGCTGGACCCAACAGGCGCGAGGATGAACGGCACGGGCAGGTGCTGCCCGAGCACGATGGTGCTCATGTCTACCTGGTCGTACCGGAGCGCTCCGCGCGGGCGCCACACCAGGTCGTTGAACGCTTCGGCATTGCCATGGAGGGTGCGTTCGTTCTCGGCGCCGCCGTCCAAGTAATCGAAGACCATGCGCGGCAAGCGCCGCTTGGCCTTGGCTCTCAGGTCTCGGATGCTAGCGATGCCAGGAATCACCGTGCTCATCGGTGTACCTCCTGG
>CAZVTS010000060.1:0-14976 GCA_964630175.1 uncultured bacterium | reverse complement strand
TGCTGGTGTACTTCTGGGGCAAGCTCGGGTTCTTCACCATCATCTTCATCGCCGGTCTAGGGGGCATCCCCAACAGCGTCAAGGAGGCAGCGCGGGTGGACGGCGCCACCCCGTTGCAGCTGTTCCGCCATATCACCCTGCCCCTGCTGCAACCCATCACGGTGCTCGTTTCCATCATGGCCATGATCTTCTGCATGCGTACTTTCAGCACGCAGTACCTCTTCACGCAGGCGGGCGCACCGCGTGAGCCCATCAACGTGGTCACGCTCGGTATCTACACCACCGCCATCCGCGACATGCAGATCGGGTTGGCCAACGCCATGTCCATAATCCTCCTGGTCGTCATGTTCATCCTGGCTTTCCTCCAGTTCCGCGTTTCGCGCGCACAGGAGGGTTGAGCGGTGGCGCTGCAGGCAAGACGCCCCGCCCATTCACGAGGCGGCATGCGCCGCACCCCCCTCGGGCACGTGGGCAACGCCCTGGGCTGGGTCATCCTCGTCGGCGCCGTGCTGCTGGTGCTGGCGCCAGTGGTGTTCATGTTCGTGGCTTCGTTCATGCCGGCTCGGGACATCCTCAAGATGCCCTTCTCGTGGTGGCCGGACCCGTTCAGCTTCGACAACTTCTGGCACGCCATCAAGGGCAACGACGGCAAGTTCATCTTCCCGCGGGCGCTTCTGAACTCGCTCATCGTGTCCGGCACCATCGCCGGCACCACCGTGCTGTTCTCCACCATGGCCGGTTACGGCCTCACCAAACTGCGCTTCCGTGGCGCCGCAGTGGTGTTCCTCTTCATCCTCTCGACGCTCATGATCCCGTTCGAAACGGTGATGATCCCCCTTTACGTGGTGATCACCGACCTCGGGCTCCAGAACTCGTACGCGGGGCTCATAATCCCCTTCCTGTTGAGCGCGTTCGGGGTTTTCCTCATGCGGCAATCGCTGGTGAGCTTCCCGGACGAACTGCTGGACGCTGCCCGCATAGATGGCGCGAGCGAACCTGGCATCTTCTTCCGGGTCGTGGTGCCGAACCTGTGGCCCGTGATGGCGGTGCTGGCCATCCTCACGTTCGAGGGGCAGTGGGACAACCTCATCTGGCCTCTGCTGGTGGTGCACGCACCCGAACTCAAGACCATGCCTCTCTACGTGGTCACGTTCCTGGAGGAGAAGAGCACCAACGAGGGCGCCATGCTGGCGGTGGCCGCCATCTCCAGCATCCCGATGCTCGTCATCTTCTTCACGCTGTCGAAGTACTTCCTGCGGGGCGCCAACGTCTTCTCGGCGGGCAAGGAGTGACGGCGAAGCTCTGTATCTTCGACATGGGTGGGGTGATGGTAGACGGGTTCGACGTCACTCCCGAGATGGCCGAGAAGCTCGGCCTGACCCTCGAGGAGTTGCTGCCGTTGCTGGACGCGGCCGGCTACGACGCGCTGCACAAGGGCCTGATTTCGTCGCCCGAGTTCTGGCAGCGCTTCCGCGCCAACACGGGCGTGCAGGCGGCGGCCGAGTACTGGGGCGAACTCTTCCGGCCGGTGAGGCGGCCCCGGATGTACGACCTGGTGCAGCGCCTCAGAGCAAGCGGGATCCGCGTGGTGGCCGGCACCAACACGCTCGATTCGCACTACCGCATCCACTCCGAGCGCGGCGATTACGCCGTTTTCGATCACACCTACGCCTCGAACCTCATGCACCTGGCCAAGCCCGACCCGGCCTTCTACCAGTCCATACTCGGCGCGGAAGGTTTCGCGCCACACCAAGCTCTGTTCGTCGACGACATGCCGGCCAACGTGACCACCGCCGAGAGTCTTGGCGTTCACGCCATCCTCTTCGAAGACGAGGCGTCCGTCAGCGAACAGGTGGAGCGGTGGGTGGCGGCGCCTGACTGACGCTACGAAGGGTTGCCGACATGATGACGTGGCCGACCTCTCTGAGGCCGCGGTCCACGCTCAGCGCCCGCCAGCCACGTCCAGTAGAGCGCCGGTGGTGTAGGACGCTTCGGGGCCGAGTAGCCACATGATCGCCGCGGCGACCTCTTCAGCCGTTCCGGGCCGACCCAGCGGGGTGCGAGAACCGAACTCCCGCGCCCTCTCGGGCCGGCCGCCGGAAGCATGGATCTCCGTGTCGATCAGGCCCGGCCTCACGGCGTTCACGCGGATGCCCTCTGCGGCTACCTCCTTGGCAAGACCGACCGTCAGGGTGTCCACAGCACCTTTCGAGGCTGCGTAGTCCACGTACTCGAAGGGCGAGCCAAGCTGCGACGCCCTCGACGAAACGAACACCAGCGCGCCGCCGGAGCCTCCGTAGGAGCGCCCGAGCCTGCGCACCGCCTCACGCGCCGTGAGCATGGCCCCGACACTGTTCACGGCGAACATCCTTCGGATACGCTCACCGCTCATCTCGGCGACGTTCATCGCGGGGGCAACTATGCCGGCGTTCACCACCACGGCGTCGAGCCGGCCGAGCACCCCTACTGCCTGGTCGAAGAGCGCCACCACCTGCTCCTCCACGGCTACGTCCCCCTGCAGAGCCACCGCCCGCTGCCCCAACGCCTCGACCGCGCCGAGCGTCTCGTGCGCGGCGTCCGCGTTGGAGGCGTAACCTAGCGCCACGGACCAGCCACGTTGCGCAGCCGCCAGCGCTGTGGCGCGGCCTATGCCGCGGGCGCCTCCAGTGATGAGAACGTTAGGCATGGTTCCTCCCTTGGCACGCGAACGTGCGTCAGGGCCAGTCTATTCAAGTTGACGAAACCACAGGTCTACCGGTGCGCCCCCGAAGTCGTGGGCCAGGCTTCGCAGCCGCCCGCCTCAGTTATCTTTCTGGGAGGCCTCCGCGCCAGTCGAGTCGTTGAGGAACTTCATCAGCGACTCGGGATCGGAGAACGTGCGCAGGCTGCCGTCTCGCACGCTGCGCAGGCTGGCCCGCCAGGCGCCTTCGCCTTCGCCGTGCTCCTTCCCTTCGCACCACAGACGCAACAGGTAGTGCCTTACACCTTCAGACATCCGGTACCCCTCTGCAGCAACGTGCCTTCTCGAGGTCGTAGTTCGCTGGCCTAGAGGTTACGAACGAGGCGTCAAAAGAGCGTCAATCCGCCGGCAGTTCAGCTTCCCACCGCTGGGGCGAAGCGTAGAGGCGCTCTCTGAGCGCCTGCGGCAGGCCCGCGCTCTGCTGCTCCAAAGCTTCCGTCACCAGGGTGCTTTCGGGTTCACTCAACCAGGCGGCGCCCTCAAGCTCTCTGCCGCTCTGCGTGCGCTCGCTCCAGCGCCGCAGCAACCACCAGCCGAAGGGTCGTTCCGCCACTTCAAGCACTTCGAGCAGCTCCGCGGCGTTCTGCGCCGCGGCCGCTGCCGACGCCTTGGACCGGGTGCTCGTCCTCCCACCTGGTAGGAGCGAGGCGCGCACCTGAGCCAGTGCCTTCAGGAGTTGCATGTGGCGGTTGGCCACTTCGCCGACACGCTTCAAGTGGCGGACCACCAGCGTCGGCTCCTTCCCGGCCAGCGCAAGCTCTATCCATAACCATGTCGAGGCGTCCATGAGGCGCGCGGCCTCAAGCTCTTCAACGGCCGCTTCGGCTTCCGTGAGGCTCACCCCTCCGTGCACGTGCTCGAGAACGAGCAACTGCGCCTTGAGCATCAGGGCGCGACGGTCATCCCCCAGTTCTCGCACCTTGTCGAGGGCTAACCGCCGTAAGTTGATGACCTCCTCGTGCAGACCGCAGGCGCGCTTCACCTCCGCCTGCAGGTCGAGAGCGTGAGCGGCCAGACGCAGGTCGCCTAACTCCGCTGCCAGCTCTTCCACCTCTTTGCCCGTGTTCCAGGCGGGTCCCAGGTAGCCCTGCCGCTGGTACACCACGGCCAGGTTCACCAGCAGCTGGCCCTCGACCATCGTGGCGCGGTCCTTGCGCGCCAGGTCCAGCCCGTCACGGAAGTGCCTCACGGCCAGGCCGTAGTTGGAGAGCCGCTCAGCGGTAGCTGCGAGGTTGTTGAGGGTGGAGGCCACCTCCGAAAGGGTGGCGGACGCGCGGGCCAAGGTGAGCGCGGTCTCGAAATGCTCGTACGACTCCTCCAAGCTGCCCCGGAGCGCTGCCAAGGATCCCAGGTTGTTGTTGGCTCTGAAGCGCTCCACTGGGTCGTCCACCGTCAGGTTCGCGCGGAACGACTCGCTGGCGCCGTCAAGGTCGCCGCTGTAGAACTGGGCGCCCCCCACCGCGTTCCGCGCCCTGGCCGTCAGCAGTTCGTCCTTCAGCCTGACGCCGATGGCGAGCGCTTCCAGCGCGAGTTCCAGCGCTTCGCCCCGGTTGCCGCGCCTGAGCTGCTGCCGTGAACGGCGCATGCGCGCCTCCGCCATGTGCGCGTCCGACTGCTTGAACCAGGCCAGCCGCTCCGCTTCGCTAAGCGCAGCGTCCTGCAGTTCCTCGTTGCCAACCTGCGAGGCCACGCCCTCGAGTAGCAGGCAAGCCTCCAGCCGCAGGCTGCCGACCTCGGAGCCATCGTCGGCCCAGAGCAAACGGAACAGTAGCGTCTCGGCCTTCGGCAGTTCCGAGCGCGCCAATGCCGCTTTGGCGGCCTGCATGAAGCGTGGCGCCGCTGCGGCAGGGTTGCCTGCGGCCAACAGGTGGCGCGCCACAACTTCCTCGCCCACCTTCCCGCCAGTCACGAGCACCTGAGCCATGCGCTCGTGCAGGAGCCGCCTGAGCGCCACCGGAATGGACGCCAGCACCTGCGCGAGGTACGTGGGCGCCACCGCGAGGTGAGCGTTCACCAGGCCCCGCGCCTCCAGAGCGCCGAGGTCGGAGGCTACATCGAAGCTGGGGCGCTCCACGACCGTGGCAGTCTCCTCCACCCCGAGCGCGCCGCTGCCGATGGCCAGCGCCTGCAACAGGCGCAGGTGCGGCAGCGGCAGGTTGGTGAGGTCGGCGGACACAGGAAGGGGCTGGCCGCGCTCTATGGCCGCCGCCAGTTCCAGCGTCTCCGCCGACGGTTCGCTGTCGAACTCGCGCCGCGTCATCGCGGCGCAGCGCCGCAAGAGCTCCTTCGCACCGTCCACATCGCCCTGGACGTAAGCGAGCCGCATGCCGGTGCGGTAGTGAGCCTCGTTCAGTGGGTCGGCCTGAAGCGCCTGCTGAATCCGCAAGCGGGCGGCACCGAACTGTCCCTCGGATTCCAGCCTCTGCGCATCGTCCCGCAGAGCCTGAAGGTGCTGCTGAGCGAGCCGCTCACGTTCCTGAGCCAGCCAGTCCAGGTACGCCGGCACGGCCACGTCCTGGAAACCCGCCATGAACTCGCCATCGTAGTGAGCCAGCGCGGCACTGGGGTTACCGTCCGCCAGCGCGTCCTCGAACGCAGCGGCGTTGGACGCAGCCGCCAGGCGGACGACGTTGCCGTCCTCCTCGAGCCACAGTTCGGCACCGGGCAGCTTGCGGAGCTCGTAGAGCGCCTGCCTCACGCTCGCCAGCTTTCCGGGCTCCCACAGGAACTCCGCCAGCATCTCGCGCCTGAGGCCGTCCCGGTGAGAAGCCAGCAGAGCCAGCAGGGCCAGGCCCTTGCGGGAGCCCGGCACCACGTGCTGGCCTCGCCACTCGAAGCGCGGGGCTCCGAGCAGACGGGCTGTCAGCCGGGACGACGTCATCTCCACGCCGTGCAGCCGGGTCTCTTAGCAAGGGTCGCGCCCCTGATCAGGCGCCACACGAACCGAACCATCTTCTGTCATCCTAGCCGCTTAGCCTCCCGGCTGGATACGCGCTTCTCCTCACCTTGGGCGCGCAGCGCGTCATGGGTCACGCCGAACGGACGGCCGCCCAGTGCTATCCAGAGGCGGTTCCGTCTTATCCTCATGAGGATGACCACGTTGCCGGACGACTCCTTCACCGACCTCATCGCCACCCTGGTGAGCATCGACTCCGTGAACCCCGCGCTGGACCCTTCACACGCCGGGGAGGGACGCCTGGCCCGGTTCATCAAGGAGTGGTCCGAAGGGCATGGCCTCACGGTCCAGTGGCTCGAGAGCACGCCAGGCCGACCGAGCCTCATCATCACCGCCGAAGGTTCGGGGGGCGGCAGGAACCTGCTGCTGAACGGCCACCTGGACACCGTGGGAGTGACGGGGATGGACCAGCCGTTCGAGCCGAGAGTGGAGAACGGCCGCCTGTACGGCCGCGGTGCGTTCGACATGAAAGCCAGCTTGGCTGCCTGCCTCATGACTCTGGTGACCGCGAAGAGCCTGGGCCTGAAGGGCGACGTTGCCTTCACGGCCGTGGCGGACGAGGAAGACGGCAGCATCGGCACGGAGGAGACCTTGGCGGAGCTGGGCCGGAACGGCAGGCGTTTCGCCGCAGCGGTGGTGCTGGAGCCCTCGGAGCTGGAGCTGCAAGTGGCTCACCGGGGATTCGCCGTCCTCGACGTGGACCTGACGGGCAAGGCGTCGCACACCGCCAAACCCGAGGCAGGCGTGAACGCGCTCACGCACTTGGGCCGGCTCCTCGCGGCCGTGGAGCGTGTTGCGGGTCAGCTCACTGAAGCCTCGCCGCACGCTCTGCTTCGCCACGGCTCGCTGCAGCCGGTGCTCGCTTCGGGCGGGCAGGAGCTCTACACGACCCCAGCGCGGGCCACCGTCGCGCTCGAGCGCAGGACCCTGCCCGGCGAAGGGCACGCGTTGGCCCTCGCAGAGGTGAACGCCATACTGGCGCGCCTCCAAGCAGAGGATCCCACCTTCAGCTCCCAGGTAACGACCCGCATCGCGCGCGAACCCTTCGAGGTGCCGGTCTCTAGTGAAGTGGTGCAGGTGGTAGCTGCGGCTGCGCGCGAGGTCACCGGCGCGCCTGCGCCACTGGTGGGAGCGCCCTACTGGACGGACGCGGCCCTGGTGGCGGCCGCCGGCATCCCCACCGTCATCTACGGACCGCGCGGTGGCGGCATCCATCAGAGCGTGGAGTGGGTGGAGCTCGAGAGCGTGGAGGTCGTGAGGCGAGTCCTGATCAAGGTCGCTACCGCCATCTGCGGGGCCTGAACCGCCCAGCCGAACCTCCCTGGAGGGGCCATGGGCGCCCGTTCCATATGCCGTGCCGTACACTGGCCCAACGACAACTGCGCCGCGAAGGGGGCATCATGTCCACGAACACCGTTACAGACGAACCGAGAACCGCCGTCACCGACCCGGCCATCTACGAGAGGCGCGAGTCCTCGGCGCGTAGTTACTGCCGCCGCTTCCCCACGTCGTTCGTGAAGGCGAGCGGGGCCACCATGACGGACGCGGCCGGGCGCGAGTACATCGATTTCCTGGCAGGCTGCTCCTCGCTCAACTACGGTCATAACGACCCCGACATGAAGGCCGCTCTGGTGGACCACATCCTGGCGGACGGCGTGGCCCACGGCCTGGACATGCACACCAGCGCCAAGGAGGCGTTCCTCAGCACGTTCGAGCGGTTGATACTGGCACCGCGCGGCATGGATCACCGCATGATGTTCACGGGTCCCACCGGCGCCAACGCCGTGGAAGCCGCCCTCAAGTTGGCACGCAAGGCCACCGGCCGCACCAACGTCATCGCCTTCACCACCGGCTTCCACGGCGTCACGCTTGGCGCCCTTGCGGCCACCGGCAACCTCTATAACCGTGGCGGCGCCGGGCAGCCTCTGAGCGGCGTCACGCGCATGCCGTTCGAGGGCGCTCTTGGGCCGGACATCGACACGGCGGAAGTGCTCGCGCAGATGCTCGACGAGCCGTCCAGCGGCATAGAGCCGCCGGCGGCCATCATCTTCGAGACGGTGCAGGGCGAAGGCGGGCTGAACCCGGCCTCCAAACGGTGGGTCCAGCGCGTGGCGGACATCGCCCGTGAGCATGGTGCCCTCCTGATAATCGACGACATCCAGGCCGGCATCGGTCGCACCGGCGGCTTCTTCTCGTTCGACGACATGGGCGTTCAGCCGGACATCGTCACGCTAGCCAAGTCGCTCTCCGGCATCGGCCTCCCGTTCGCCGCGGTGCTCGTCAAGCCCGAGTTCGACGTCTTCTGGCCGGCAGAGCACAACGGCACCTTCCGCGGCAACAACCACGCCATGGTCACCGCCCGCGTGGCGCTGGAGAAGTTCTGGGCCGACGGCAAGTTCGTGAACAGCGTGAAGGAGCGTGCTCAGTACCTCGAATCGCGCCTCACGCGTATCGCCGAGCGTGTGCCCGGCGCCAGGCTCAAAGGGCGCGGCATGTTCCGCGGCGTGGACGTGGGTTCAGGCGAACTCGCGGGCAAGATCGTGGCTCAGTGCTTCCGTGACGGACTCATCATAGAGACGTCCGGTTCGAGAGACCAGGTGGTGAAGATCCTGGCACCACTCACCATCGACCAGGACACCTTCGCGCGCGGGCTCGACATCGTGGAGCAGGCGGTCGCCAAGGTCACCGGCAAGGAGCCCGTCACCGCCTGATTTCGCTAGCCACCGCCAACGCTTCCTGTTCCGGTATCCGGCTGGCCCTGGTGCCGGAACTTTGGTTATGCTCGCAGGATGTCCGTCGAAACCGTCCGAAACCACCTCGAACCGTTCGGCAAGGCGGCTCAGATAATGGAGTTCACCGAATCGAGCGCCACCGTGGAGCTCGCCGCCGAGAAGGTGGGCACCGAGCCCGCCCGCATCGCCAAGACGCTGGCGTTCTACGATCCTGACGAGCCAGCCCGGGCCATCCTCATCGTGGCCGCGGGCGATTCCAGGATGCATAACGGGAGCTTCAAGCGCTTGTTCGGTGGGAAGCCGCGCATGCTAGCTGCGGAGGACGTGGAGCGCCTCACAGGCTTCCCGATCGGCGGCGTCTGCCCGTTCGCCAACCCCGCAGGCACGCGCGTCTTCCTGGACGTGTCCATGAAGCGGTTCGACGTCGTCTACCCTTCGGCCGGTAGCGCCAGCTCGGCGGTCCCCATGACGCTCGAAGAGCTGGAGCGCTGCAGTGGCGCCCTCGGCTGGGTCGAGGTGACCCGCGGCTGGGACGGCGCCTCCACTGCCGACGCTAGCTAGACCGACCTATCCACCCAGTTCGGCTACCGCCAGCGCCGCACCGAACGCGGTGGCCATGCTGGCACCCTCCGGGAACACGGGTGCCGGCGCCCCATAGAGCGCGAAGACGCTGCTGATCACACGGGTCACGGCCTCGAACTCTGCCAGTCGACCCACGAACACCGTGCGCGGCATTTTCGCCACCTTGGCTGCGTTCAGCGCCACCAGCGCTATCGTCTGCCCCACCAGCGTCACCAGCCCCGCAGCGAGGTCCGCCGGCTCCGGTCCGGGCAGCTCCGCCAGGCGCCCAAGGTTCACGGCCGTCGCCGACGGCGGTAGGCTCCCTATGCCGCCTCCCAGGACCTCTCCCAAGGTGGTGTCCACGTTCGCGGCGTCGCCCTGCAGGGCGAGCCACGCCACCCGGCTGGCGTCCCGCACGCCCAACAGATGCTTGGAAAGCCCCTCCAGGGTGCCCCCGCCGACCGCTGTACCGGAAGCGTGCTCGAACCGCCCAAGCTGCGCGTCTGCAGCCACCATGGCGGTACCTGTGCCGCAGGACACCACCAGCGCCTTCACGGTGTCCGCCAGCGCCAGACCGCCGCGAGCCACCGCGTCCGTCTCGCTCACGCAGCTGAGCCGGAGCCCGCCCACCTGCTCAGGCAGTTCGCGTGAGCGCCCTCCCGTCACACCCAGGCGTGCGCCCCGCGTAGCCAGTGGGCTGAGCGAACCTTCTTGCAGGTCGCCGATCATCTTCAGCAGCAGCTCGACCGTTGCCGGCCCTGGCCGGTGCCTGGCGGCGTGCGCCAGGACCTCACCGCCTGCGGCCTGCACGGCGTCAGTGACGCTCAGGCCGAAATCCACCCCTAAGGTCGTCTGAGACATTGACTGAAAACTACCATCCGCGGGCCGGGCGGCTGCTACGGCGCCGGCGGGACTGCTCCGCTTCCGTTGGCCCTACCCTCGCCCAGCGGCAGGAAGCTCACCACCGAAGCGGCAGCCAACAACGCCGTCGAGGCCCAGAGAGAGCCGGCCACCCCGCCCGCCAGGTCGCCGACCACCCCAGTGATGCTCGGGCCGAGCGCTTGCCCCAGCGCGAACACCGCCGTCGACAACGCCATGGCCCGAGGCCAGGCCCCCGGCGGCAACTTGAGCCGGAAGAGGTCGGTTATCGCGGTGATTATGCCCAGGAACGAGACCCCGAAGAGCGTCGCGGAAACGAGCGGAGCGGCCTGCAGCAGCGGCTCGAGGCTGGCCACCACCAGTAGTACGAGGGAGAGCCGGATGCCGGCGGGTCCACCCCAGTGAGCCACTACCCACCCCCAAACGGCGCCGTTGAAGAGCGTACCCATTCCGAGCAGGAGCCAGAAGAGCGTGAGCGAACCGGAGACGCCGCTCGTGACGAAGGTCATGTAGCCGATGTAACCCGCCCCGTAGAGGGCGTACACGAGCATGGCCAGCGCTATCGGCGCCAGACTCCCGCCCCGGCCCAGCACCGGCGGTGCAGGCTCCTTGAGCAGTCTGACTGGCAGTAGGCTCACCAGCACCATCACCAGCGAAAGCGAACCTAGCGCCACCCACCCCAGCCGCCAGTCGGCAGCGAGCGGCAATATAAGCACCGAAAGGGCGATGCCCCCTCCCACACCCCCGAAGTAGGCACCGAGCGCGCCGGCGCGGCCTCCGGAGGCGAGCAGCAGCGCCGCTCCCCCCACGAAGACGAAGGCGCCGAGCACCCCTTGCACGGCGCGTAGCAGCACCATGATGCCTGTAGCGGGCCCGAGGCCCATGAGCAGTAGCGCGAGGGCCTGCAGCAAGAGGGCTCCATAGAAGCCGCGCCGGTAACCGACGGCCGCGAGCACTCTGTGGCTGATGACGGCGCCCACGAGGTAGCCGCCCGTGTTGGCACTGCCGAGCGCTCCGGCCTGCGCCAGCGTCAACTGCAGTGAGGTCTGCATGGCGGGCAGCAGCAGGGAGTAACCGAAGCGCCCCAGCCCGATGGCGGCGCCGGGACCGAACCCGAGGGCAACACCGTTACGCACCGCCCCATACTCGCACAGAGCCGCAAGTGCACAAACTCATTACGTCCACAGGGGTATTGGTGCTTAGAATCGGAGCCAGGCTTAGGGTGGCGTCTGCGCTTCGGCGCCCAGCTCCCACCCATCACCGCCAGCCGCCCCTTCACCCATCACTTCACCTCGGCTGCTGGAAAAGCGAAAGGGTCGTCAGATGCTTCGTTGGAGAATCCCCCTGCTGCTGGTAGTCGGGCTCGCTGCTGGCGCGTCGGCACAAAGCCTTCCACGGGAGGCGCGGCTCAACATCCTCGACGCGGTGGTGCAGGTGGTGCCCTACGATTTCGAGGCGGGTTCGCTCGTCAACTGGTCGGGTTCCGGCACCATCATCAGCCCATCCGGGTACGTCCTCACCAACTACCACGTGATAGGCGACCTGGACAGGCGCACGACCTACGAGTGGCACCTCATCTACGTCACCGGCTCCGACTTCACGGATAAGCCGCCTGAGCCTACGTTCTGGGCCCAGTTCGTGGCCGGGGACGCCACCCACGACCTGGCAGTACTGAAGATCAGCGAATGGCTCGACGAGACCCCGGTGGGTGACGACATGCGTTTCCCGCACGTGCAGGTCGGCGATTCCAACGGTTTGCTGCCGGGCGATTACATAACCATCGTCGGCTACCCGGGCGTGTCCGGCTCCACCGTTACGTTCACGGCAGGACTCATGTCCGGCTGGCTGGGCGAGGACATGGAGACCGGCGGCCGGCAATGGATCAAGACCGATGGCAAGATCTCGCACGGCAACTCAGGCGGCGGCGCCTTCGACGAGATGGGTTACCTGATCGGTGTGCCCACGGCCGGCCGCACCGTGCAGTGGGGCGAGCTGGACGTCGAGGAGCAGGCGTACGTGAGGCCCATCAGCCTCGCGTGGGCGCTCATCGGTCCGCACGTGCCGGACGTGGCCCGAGCGGGCACAACGCGGGCTGCCACCACAGGCCAGGGCCAGGGAGGCGGCGCGGCGGGTTCCACTACCACGCAGCAGTCGACCGCGCAGGCAACGGGCTCCTCCACCGGCTGCGAGCTCTGCTACGTCGGTACGCTTACGCCTGGACAGAGCGTGACGCACAGCATCGTCGGTCAAGCGGACACGATCAACTACCACACCTACGCCGTGATGGTTCAGGACGGCACCCCCACGCTGGTGATCGACCTCAAGGCCGATTTCGACGTGGACATCGCCGTCAAGTACGGCGCCGACATCGAGAGCTGGTCGGACACGGGTGACTGGGATTACCGCGACATATCCGAGGCGTTCGGTGGTTCGTTCACCATCAACAACCCACGTGGCGGCACCTGGTACGTGGACGTCATCTACTACTACGACGATGGCGGCGCGGTTTACGAGCTCTCCGTGCGGTGACCACGCTTCCAGGGGCGGGCGCCCCGGCTCTGCCCCAGGTTGAGCCTTCAGCGGCGGAAGCCGTACAATCGTTCCCGGCGCGCGCCCGTAGCTCAGCTGGATAGAGCAGGGGACTCCTAAGCCCAAGGTCAACCGTTCGAATCGGTTCGGGCGCACCAGTAGCACGAGCTGACCGCGGCAGCGCCGCGGAGCTCTCTGCACGCCTCGCCAACCGAGCGCCCCGCCTCTTCACGAGGGCGGGGCGCTCGGTTGGGTAGTCGCGTCCTCCAAGCGGGCAGGCTCCCCGGCTGCGCCCCCACTCATCTTCCCGGCATAAGCTCCTGTTCATCAGCCCGGCGGGGCACTGAAGGGATCAACGATGCTCTCCCCCATACGTTCACGAGGCCGCCACCGTAGCGCCGGCCTGCTGAAGGCACTGGCGACGCTGATCCTGGCGGCCCTGTGCGCCTCTTCGCTCGGGCGTGCGCAGGCTCCGGGCGCCGCGTTACAGGTGGGCGTCATCGCGTCTCGCACCGGCGTCGCGTCAGCCCAGGGCGTGGCGCAGTGGCTCCTGGCCGCCGAACGCGACGCGGCACTGCGCAGCGCAGGCGGGATCTTCGGCGTGGGCGTGACGGTGACGTTGCAGGACGACGCCAGCGACCTGGCGCAGGCCCGCCGGGCGGCGCAGACGCTGGTGGAAGCGGGTGCACTGGTGATCGTGTGCTGCACCACGCCGCTCGCCACGAAGGCCGTGGCCGAGGTAGCGGAGGCCGCCGGCGTGACCCTCCTGGCGCCCACCACCTTCGCGCAGGTAACGGAGCAGCCGTACTGGGCGTTCTCGCTGGCTCCGGACGACACCGACGCTCTCGCCGCCATCGTCGCAGACGCGTACCGCGAGAACCGCCCCTCACTGGCGCTGATGGCGCTGGACGGGTCCCTCGGTGATGAAGCCGAAACGGACCTGGCGGCGTTGCTGACGGTTGTCGGCGCCGGCATCACACGCACGGAGCGCTACGCACCAGGATCAAGCGAGCTGAGACCGGAGGCGTTGCTGGTGGCGGCGTCCCAGCCGGGCGGTGTGGTCGTGTGGGGGCTTCAGGACGACCTGCCTGTGGCGTACGAGGCGCTGCGGCGGCGGGGTTACGAAGGTAACGTGTACGTGCGCACAGCGCTGCTGGCACCGGGCAACGCGCAACTGCCCTGGGCCAGGCTCATCAACGCCCGCATCGCCGTGCCGCCCGCCCTGGCAGCACCGGCTTCACTGCCGGAGACTGCCGACCCGACCTCGCCAAGACACGGCGTCTGGGGTCCGGCCGGCGCGTGCGCCGCAGCCGCCCACCTGGACGCAGAGCGCCTGGCCGCGGTGCCCGGCGCCGCGGGCCAAGCGGTCGCGACGGCGCCGATGCTGGCGGCGCTCGACCTTATCGAGTCCGCGCTCGAGCAGCTGATCGCGTTGCAGATACCCAGTGGGGAACCGGCGGTGCTGAGGCAGGCACTGCGCGACACCCTCGTCGGCCTTCCCGCGCTCTGCACCGGCGCCGGCCTCATAGACCTGCGCGACGGCGCCTCCAACGCACTGGACCCGGGCGGCCTCGCCATCGCCGTCGTCACGAACCGGGGGCTCGCGGCCCAACCCTGAGCGCAAGTGAAGCCTCCGCTCCGGAAGTTCCGACCTGAGGCATTACACTAGCGTCAATGACCGACCGTATGAAGTCCCTCACCTACGAGCTCGAGATGCTCGAGCGCAGCCTGGCGGACCCGGGCCTGCTGGCCGACCCAGCCAGGTACCGCGAGACCATGCAGCGCTACAGCGAGGTGAAAGCCATCGTCGACGTAGACGCGTTGAGACGTGACGTCGTCAGGCAGCTCGCCGATCTCGAAGAGCTCGCGAAAGACCCGGAGTTCGCCGCCGAGGCGGCCGCGGAGGCAGTGAGCCTCCAGGGGCGTCTGGCCGACCTGGAAAGCGAACTAGATACCCTCCTGCTGCCACGCGACCCCTACGACGACAAGAGCGTCATCGTGGAGGTGCGCGCCGCTGCAGGCGGGGACGAGGCCTCCCTCTTCGCCCGCGAGATGCTGGACATGTACCTGCGCTACGCCTCGCACCTGGGCTTCCGCACGGAACTGCTGGATTCGCACCCTACAGAGGTAGGCGGCCTGACGCGCGTATCGTTCGGCATCGACGGGCGCGGCGCTTACCGGGCCTTCAAGTTCGAATCCGGCGTGCACCGGGTGCAGCGTGTGCCGGCCACGGAGTCGCAGGGCCGCATCCACACGAGCACCGTCACGGTGGCGGTGCTTCCGGAGGCGGACGATGTCGACGTCAACCTCTCCCCCGCCGACTACCGCGTGGACGTGTACCGCTCGAGTGGCCCTGGCGGCCAATCCGTGAACACCACGGACTCGGCCGTGCGCGTCACGTACCACCCGGGGCAGGATGACGAGATCATCGTCACCTGCCAGGACGGCAAGTCGCAGATCAAGAACAAGGAGCGAGCGCTCACGGTGCTGCGCTCCAGGCTGCTGGAGCGCGAGCGCGCCAGGGCCGCCGATGCCGCCCGCGAAGCCAGGCTCGTGCAGATCGGCACTGGCGACCGTTC
>CAZVTS010000059.1:0-15398 GCA_964630175.1 uncultured bacterium | reverse complement strand
GGCTAGCCGAGGACGCCGAAGCTGCGGTAGAGTGCTTGGCGCACAGGGGCGTAGCTCAGTGGGAGAGCGCTACACTGACACTGTAGAGGTCGACAGTTCAATCCTGTCCGCGCCTACCAAACACACCCCGTCACTGGTTGAATCCGTGACGGGGTGTTCGCAATGTGTTCAAGCTGCCGGAGACGGTGGTGCGGCATGGGAACCTGCCGGACAGAACGGTCAGTCTGCAGTGAGTTCCGTTATGTACGCCGGCAGCTCCACTGGATCAAGTCGGAGCGCCTCGAACAGGCCGGCCGGTAGGCTCAGGTCGCCAACGAATAGGCGCCCCACGTTGCCGCCCGGCTTGATGCCGACCTTGGGTAGGCCGATGCTCATGGTTATGTCGGCCCTCACCACGTCGCCGGGGGTCTCGCCGTCGTCGGCCAGCATGCCGGTTGGGGTGTCCAGAGAGATGACCACGCTGTCGGAGGCCTGGTTAAGCACCGTGATGACGTCCAGGGTGCGCCCGCGCGGCGGGCCTTCCAGGTTGGTGCCTATGGCGGCGTCGATGACGCAGCCGAACTTCATCTTGGGCAGGCTCGTGCGCACCCGCACCCGCTCGAAGTGCCGCAGGTGCTCGAGTTGCTCCTTGGGAGTGCCCGAGTAGTTCTCGGCCTCGTGTGTGGGCACGACCCACACACGTCTTCCGCGTGCTGCCAGCAATCGCGCGGCCGCCAGGCCGCCGCTACCGTTGTTGCCGCGCCCGGCCACCACGAGCACCGGACCCGAATCGCCGAACTCCTCGGCGAGCGCAACCAGGTTCCGGGCCGTGTGCTCAACCAGAACGCGGTTATCCAGCCCGAACTTGCCGGTGGCCAGCATTATCAGCTGCTGCATCTGGTTGGCCGTGATGGCCGGAACGTCATCCCAACGAAGGATCGGGAAGCTCATGCTCACCCTTTCTAGATTCAGTCGACGCTCTCAGGAGCGTTCGCCAGGTCGGCAGTGGTGTACACACTCTGCACGTCATCGAGGTCCTCGAGCGCGTCCAGGAAGCGGATCACCGTTTCGGCCTCTTCGCCGCTCAGTTCGGTGAGCGTCTGCGGCACTTTGGTGAGTTGTGCCACCTCCGCCTCCAGGCCCCGCTCCTGCAGGCCCTCGATCACCATGTAGAGGTCCGTGGGCCCCGTGTAGATGACGGTGGAGCCTTCCTCCACTTCGATGTCCTCTGCCCCCAGCTCTATGGCCGCCTCCTCGAGGTGATCGCCCACCTGTTCCAGCACGATCATCCCCTTGGAATCGAACTGCCAGGCGGTTGAACCCGAGAGGTTGCCTCCGTGCTTGGTGAAAACGTGACGCACCTCCCCGGCGGTTCGGTTCTTGTTGTCGGTGAGCGCCTCGACCAGCACAGCCACGCCAGAAGGGCCGTAGCCCTCATAGAAAGCGGGCTCGAACGCGCCGCCTTCGCCTCCGCCGGTGGCGCGCTCGATGGCGCGGTCGACGTTATCGATGGGCACGTTGTCGCTCTTCGCAGCCGACAGTGCGTTCTTGAGGGCCAGGTTCGTGGCAGGGTCGCCCCCGCCACCAGACCGGACGGCCGCCTGGATGGCCCGGATGTGCTTGCTGATCATCTTGCCGCGCTTCTGATCGAGAGCGCCCTTCTTACGTTTGATCTGTGACCACTTGCTATGGCCTGCCAAGACTGTTTTCCTCCACGGTGGCGTCGGCGCCAGCGGAACCGCTACGCGCCACGATGACAACCATTCTACTCCACAAGTCGGTCGCCACGGATTTCAGTCCGTGGCGACGCGCTATTTCCGAGGTTGTAAGGGTGGGCTGCAACAGCCCTTGGGTCAGCGGATGTTGAGGCTGGTCTCGAACACGTCCCTTACGGGGAAGCTGCGGATCTCGAGGTTGATGGCCGAGTTCCACTCGCCGTTACCCATGCGGCCGGTGTAGGTGACGTTGCTGTCGGTCCTGCCCGAGGTGAACGAGGCGCGCACGTAGTGCAGGCCGCGGGGCGGACCCGCGCTGTAGACCACGCGCTGACCGGCGGTGGGCAGGTAGTTGACGCCACGTTCCACGGGCACGTTACGCGCGAACGTGTAAACGCGACCGTCGGGGTCTATGGCGGAAAGGGTCACGTACCCGGGCTGGTTGACCACGAGCCGGAACTCGATCTGATCGCCCACACGGTAAGTGGCGCCGCTACCGCGGGTGGGGCGGAACTCCTGTATCACCTGGTTGAGCGGGTAGTCGCCGCCGCCGACACCCCCGGGCCGCACCGTGATCGTGCAGGCGGAAACGAGGAGAGCGACGAGGGCGGTGGCCACCGCCAGACTGACACGCTTGCCGTTCATCATGGGCCTCCCAATCTTGTTGGAGTGTAGCAGCGTTCGAAGTCGGTACGCAGTCGGATTCCTTAACCTTCCCTTAGTGGTCCTGAGGTCCACTGGGATGGAACGCCGTGTTGTTGCCGGGTCAGTTGGCGGGAGTCTGCGCCCTATCGTAGGTGGTCACCAGGTACGGCAGGTCGGTCTGATGGTAGCGGCCCCGCTCGTCGTACCAGAACACGTAGTTGCCAAGCGCTTCGCTGCCCTCCCCGCCCTCGCTGGCGTTGCCGGAGCGCGTTACCTTGCCGTCCACAATGCCTTCGAAGATCGCTTTGCCGTCGTACGAGTAGATGGTTATGTACATGCGCTGCGCCGTGTACTCCTGGATGCTGCGGCGGATGCGGTTCTGCGTTTCGTTGCGGCACGCAGAGAGTAGCAGGGCCATCAGCAACACCAACAACAGTGTTACGAACCGCTTCGTGCGTGTGGGCATCTCTCAACCTCCGAGGGGCGGCCTGCGGGCCTCCGGTCGAAACAGTTCGAGGATAGCACCGGCGCCCGCCGGGTACGTTGTTCGCGCCGGACTGCACTCCATCCCTGCCGCGCAAAGTATCCTCTTCAGGTGGCAGCTCCCCGGCGCGACCCTTACGAGGTCCTCGGCGTCCCCAAGGACGTTAGCGAGGACGACCTGAAATCGGCTTACAGGCGTAAGGCCATGGAGTACCACCCGGACCGCAACCCGGGCGACAAGGAAGCCGAGGAGCGGTTCAAGGAGCTATCGGAGGCTTACGCCACGCTCCGGGACCCCGACGCGCGCGCCCGCTACGACCGCTACGGGGCGGCAGATCCAGCCAACTACCAGCACGACACCAGCAACGTGAACTGGCAGGATATCTTCCGCGAAGCGGACATCAAGATCGACTGGGACGCCAGGGGCGGCATGCCCAGCACGGGCAGCGCCGTGTTCGACGCACTCTTCGGCGTGATGGCGGGCATGCTCCGCGGGGCCGGCATGCTGCCTGGTCAGACGTACCAGGTGAAGCTCCCGCTGCGCCTCGGTGAGCTCAAGAACGGCGCCGTCAAGTCCGTGCGGGTGCCTGGCGTGAGCGTGTGCCAGACGTGCAAAGGCACGGGCCGCGTGGAGGGCGAGGTGCAACCGCGCTCGCCAGGGCCGTTCGAGGCGGGGAACACAGGGGCTCAGGTCGGCGGCGTTGCCGTGTGTTCCCGCTGCGGCGGGCGGGGTGTGAGGCGCGGTGAGCAACTGGACGTACGGGTACCTCCTGGAGCCTCCGCCAGCGCCAAGCTGAGGCTGGCCGGCGCGGGCGGTCCTGGGCAGCCGCCGGGAGACGTGATGGTGCAACTGGCGCTGCTCCTGCCCGAGGGCGCCAAGGTGGAGGGCAACGACGTGCACGCCAAGCTGCTGCTCACACCTCTCGAAGCGCGTAGCGGCACCACGACGGAGTTCGAGGGCGTTGAGGTGATAGTTCCGGCCGGTGCTCGGACGGACACGGAGATCCGGGTGGTCGGCGGCGGAGTGCGGAGTGGCGGTGTCACCGGTAACCTGGTGCTGACCGTTGAAGAGGACTGGCTGCGGGGCGGCGCACGCGCTGTGGCGTCCTGGTTTCGTAAGCTTGGGGCAGGAGGCGGAACGAGTTGAGCAGCGACGATCCTAAACTCGACCAGGCGTCCGTGGACCAGGCCGATGGCGGTGCCGAGGCTCCGGGCGGGAGGCGAGGCTCGGGGCAGATCGACCTGGACAAGCCCCTGTACGTGATCAGCGTGGCAGCCGAGCTCGTGGACATGCACCCGCAGACGCTCAGGCTTTACGAGCGCAAGGGTCTGATCGAGCCTTCACGCAGCGCCGGCAAGACGCGGCTCTACTCCCAGAGGAACATCGACCAGTTGCGCGAGATCCGACGCCTGACGCAGGAGTTGGGTGTGAACCTGGCCGGGGTCGAAGAGATAATCAGGCTGCGGGCGCGCTTGGATCAGTTGCAGAACAGCATGGAGGGCCGCATCACGAACCTGCAGTCGCAGCTTCGTGATCACCTCGATTCGCTGCGTGGTCGCCAGTTGCCGGCACCTGCGCAGGACGACGAAGACGACTCCGGTGAGCATGGCGAAGGGGGCGGCGGCGCCGCGACCTCAGACAGCTGATGCGCCTTGCCTCGCTCACTCTGCAGGGCTTCAAGAGTTTCGGGAACCGCACCACCATAGAGTTCGCGCCTGGGGTCACGGCCATCATCGGGCCGAACGGCTCCGGTAAGTCCAACGTGATCGACGCCCTGAAGTGGACGAGCGGAGGCGGGCGCGCCCGCGAGTTCCGCGCCGCGGACAAGACGGACCTCATCTTCCACGGCGCGGCGGGCAAGCGCTCCGTGGGCCTGGCTGAGGTCGAGGTGGAGCTGGAGACCCCTACCGGCAGCCTCAAGGTGTACCGCAGCCTCGACCGCGAAGGCAGCACCCGGCTCCGCCTGAACGGCCGCGCTGCGCGCTTCCTCGACGTTGAAGAGGCCCTGGCGGGCAGCGGGTTGGGCCGCAGCGGGCTGGCCATCATCGGGCAGGGCGAGGTGAGCCAGGTGCTCATCGCCGATCCCGCCAAGCTGCTCGAGTACGTGGCCGAAGCTGCCGGCGTGGCGCGGCTGTCGGGCCGCCGTGACCAGACCCAGGCGCGCCTGGACACGGCGCTTTCGCATCTCGAGCGCCTCCAGGACGTTCTGCTCGAGCTGGAGAAGCGCTGCGCAGCCCTCGAAGACGAGGCGCGTGGTGCCACCAGGCACGCCCAGCTCACTTCCGAAGCGCTCACGCTCAGGTTCACCGCTGCTACGGCGAGGCGAGCCGCGCTAGCGGCCGAGATCAGGGCCCTCGAGGAGCAGCGCGGATCGCTGGAAGGCAGCATCCTGGACGGGCGGGAGACGCTGGCTGAGCTTCGCGATGAGGCGCGGGCAGCCAACGAGCGCCGTGACGTGGCTGAGGAGAGCTACCGCAAGGCCTCGGCTGAGCTGGAGTTCCGCCGCGGCAACCTGCGCCTGGCAGCCGAGCGGCTGGAACGGCTTAAGGAGCGCACGACCGCCCACGACGCCAACATCGCTGCGCTCACGGCAGAGGCGGAACGCTTGGAACGGCTGGAACCGCCACACGTACCAGAAGAGGAGCCCGCAGACGCGGAGCAGGCCGGCGTAGTGGCTCAGGCCAACGCGGACGCTGCGAAAGAGGCGCTTCTCCGCAAGGGGTTAGAGGAGAGCGCAGCGGCCGCAGCGCTACAGCGCGCCCGCGCCGAACTCTCCGACGCGGAGCTGGCGGCCGCCGCGGAGGCGTCGCGGCGAGCGTCGCTAGTGGCGCAACTGCACGACGTGAACGAGCAGCTGCAAGCGGTGAGCGGCCAGGAAGACAGCAGCAGCCTGGCGGAGCTCGAGGGTCACGCCCAGCGAGCAGCCCAGGCATCCGACCAAGGAGCCGCTGAGCTGGAGAGCGGGCGCACGCGGCTGCAGCAGCTGCACGAAGAACACGCCCTCGCCAGTGCGGAGAGCGTAGCGAGACGGCGCGCTGCCGAACGTCTTAGGGCAGCGTTCGAATCCAGACGCGGGTACGCGCAGGGCCCTCGCAACGCGCTAGCGGCCAACCTGCCCGGGGTCATAGGTTCGGTGGCGGACCTGGTGCGGGTGGAGCCCAAGTACCAGGAGGCTATCGCCGGCGCTCTCGGGCGCCGCGCGGAGTTCGTGGTGGTGGACAGCGCGGAGACGGGCGCGCGGGTGATTGAACACGTGCGGGCCTCCGGAGGTTTCGTCACCGCGATGCCGCTCGACATGGTGCGCACCCAAGTGCCGCGCCCGCTGGGGGCGTTCCGCAACCAGGAGGGCGTTATGGCTTCCGCCACGGACGTCATCAGCGTGGATAGCCGGTATGCCGACCTGTTCGAGCAGCTGCTCGGGGGCACGGCCGTGGTGGCCGACATGCGCTCCGCCACCGCCCTCGCCCGGCGCAACGACGTGAGGCCGCGCATGGTGACCCTGACAGGCGACATCTTCGAGGCCACGGGCGCCATGAGCGGCGGCAAGCGCGGGCAGCACGCCACCGTGCTCGGCGCAGCCGCCGACCTCGAAGAAGCCGAGACGGCTGCAGCGGACGCGGAGAGCACCGCCACCACCGCACTTGCCCGCCTCACGGAAGCACAAGCTGCGGTGCAGCGGCTGCTGGCTACGACCAGGGAACTGGCGAGCGAGCGGGCGACCGCCGAAGCGGCACTTGCCGAAGCGCGGGAGGGCTTGGCGGGTCGCAAGAGCCTGGTGACGGAACTCGAGCGTCGGCGCGGTGCTCTGGAGGCGGAACTCGCGCGGATGAGCAGCACTGAACTGCCTGATGAGGACGCCCTCGAGGCGCTCAAGGTGCGCTCGGCGGAGGCACAGGCCAACCATGCGGCTGCTAGCCACGCGCTCGAGACCGCCCGGGAGAAGGAAGGCGAGGAGCGCATGGCCGCGGCAGCGGCGCGGCAACGTGCGGTGATGGCGGCGGAGCGGTGGCGCACCTACCTCGCCGCACGCTCCACGTTCCAGGCGAGCAAGGCGCGGGCGGCCGACCTGCGGGAGCAGTTGGGAGCCCTCAAGCTTAGGTCCGAGGAACTCAGGCGGGAGCATACGGAGGCGGCCGCGGCTCATGAGCTGGCCAGTAGCGCCCTACCGAGCGGCCTCGAAGACGAGGAGCGGGAGCTTGGCGCGGCCCGGGCGCGCCTCAAGGAGCTCGAGGCGGCCCTGGGGGCAGAGACCGAGGCTCAAGCGAGGCGAGCGCAGGAACTGGAAGAGGCCAAGGTTCAGGCCGCCCGCCGGGATTCGGCGCTGGAGATCGCCGAGGAGGAGCTGCGCGGTTTCCCCCCCGGTCTGGAGGCTCTAGAGATGAGTGAGCGCGCCGCCAGAGCGCGCATCCGCACGGTGGAGGAGGAGCTCGAACAGCTCGGTCTTGTGAACCACCGCGCCGCGACCGACCTACAGGAGACACGCGAACGCAAGGAGGGCCTGGAGGTGGAAGCGGTGCAGGCCACGTTGGCTGTGGCCGAGTTGGAGTCGGCTCTCGAGAAGATCGACAGGGAGACCACGCACCGGCTGGGTGAGGCCATCGCTCGCCTCAAGGACGCCTTCGGCCGCCACGTGCGGCAACTGTTCGGGGCTGACGGTCAGGGCGGTATCGAGGTCGAGACCGAGGGCGTGCGGCCTGTGGGCCTCCGGATCAGGTTGCAGCCGCCCGGCAAACAGACGCAGTCGCTGCACCTGCTCTCCGTGGGGGAGAGGACGATGGGCGCGCTCGCCTTCCTGTTCGCGCTCATGGGCGACGAGGGTAACGGCGGGGGCCTGCCCGTTGCCGTGCTCGACGAGGTCGACGCACCTCTCGACGAGGCCAACATCCGGCGCTTCTGCGGCTTCGTGAGTCGTCTCGCTGCCGCCGGAACCCAGTTCATCCTCATCACGCACCAGAAGGCCACCTTCGAGGTGGCGGAGACGCTATGGGGCGTCACCACCGAGCGCGGCGTGAGCCGCGTGTTCAGCATCCGCCGTGAGGAGGCCGAGGCGCAGGCGCTGGCTGGCGCCACGCCGTGAGGTCGGGGCCACCACCGGCCCTTCCCGAGTGGCGCGTGGAGGAGTACTCGGCCCTGCCGTCCACGCAGGAACTGATCAGGCAACGCCTGGCCGCGGGCGAGGACGTGGATGGGCTCGTGGTCAGAGCAGCCGAGCAGCCGGCCGGACGCGGTCAGCGCGCCAAACCGTGGGCCAGCGGGCCAGGCGGCAGCTACCAGAGCTTCGCCCTGAAAGACCGTTGGGAGGGCGCGCTCAGCCGGCCCGCCATCACCCTGCTGCTGGCAGTACACCTGGCGGAGGCGCTGCGCGAAGCAGGTGCCAGAGTGAGCGTCAAATGGCCGAACGACCTCTACTTGGGAAGCGGCAAGGTGGGCGGCATCCTTTCCGAACTCCTGCGGTCGCACCTCGTGGTTGGCGTAGGCGTGAACGTGGATAACGAGGTTCCCGCCGGCGCAGGCGCCCTGGTTGGCTGGGAGCTCGCTTACGTGAACACGCTCGTGCTAGACGCTGCGTCGGCGTGCCTGAGCGCCGCCGTTCTGGCCGGCGATACGACTGCGGCCGAGTTGCCGACGCGCCTGGCGCCGCTCGATTTCCTGTCTGGGCGCACGGTTGTCGTGCGGACCGCACGGGGTGATGTGAGCGGCCGCGCTGCGGGGGTGGCTGCCGATGGGGCGCTTGTAGTGACTACGCAGGAGGGCAAGGTCGCGCTGCACAGCGGAACGGTTCTCAGTTGGGAGAGCGTGGCGGAATAGCAGAATGCGTGTGAGGAACACGGCATCTGGCACCAGCAGGCAGAGGTTAGATTCTTGCCATGCAAGACATGATCTCGCGGTCAAGCACCGCGGTCGCAAGCCTGCCCCCCGTTTGCTCGGTCTGGATCGTGGATGACACGCCGGCGGTACTGCTGTTAGCCTCGCACGCTTTTACCAGAGCCGGTTGGCGAGTCACAGAGTTCGAGGACCTGCACTCGGCAAGGACCGCCCTAGCGACGCTGGCGGCTCCCGACGCCGTGGTCCTGGACGTGCACCTGCCCGACGGAAGCGGTCTGGACGAGGTGAGCGTGTTCGCCGCGGCCGGGTCGGCCGTGATGGTGGTGTCCAACCTGGCTGGTGGCGAACACCGCCAACGAGCGTTGGCGAGCGGCGCGTTCGACATCGCGACCAAACCCCTGGACATGCGCAAGCTCGTGGAGCAACTGGACGGTGCGGTGGGGCGCCATCATCTTCTCGGGGGGACGTCCGGGACCGGATCCTAGGTGCACCAACTGAAGATCGCCTCGCTGTTCGGTGCGATCTTGGTGGCAGCGGCCTTCGTAGTCATGACCATGGGGGCACTGCTGCTGCAGTTCCTCTCGCCGGGCGATCACGGGACCGCCTGGCGGTCACTCGTGATCGCCCTGAGCGGCGTGGGCGTGGCCCTCTGCCTCATCTCGCTACTGCACCTCGGCATCATCGCTGAACGCCGGATCTCTCAGGGCGCGAACCGCCAACTGGTTCGGGTATGGCTCGGCCGCTGGGCGGCCGTGGCCGGAGGCGACGCCGTGGAGCCCCCTTCGGCTAGCGAAGCCGGCGCGGCGAACGCTGCCGCAGCCCAGATACTCCAGGACTTCAGTGGCGAGGCGGCCGCTCGCATAAGGAACGCGTTGCTCGAGTGGGGCCTGGTGGACAGGGACCTCCTGCTGGCTAGCGGCGAAGGCGGGCTGCTGAAGCTCAGGCGGGTGGAAGCCCTGGAACGGTTGGCCTGGTTGGCCATACCGGCGGCCATGCCGATCTTCGCCGAAGCCGCTGGGAGCGACAACGTGCGTGAAGCGCGTGCCGGGCTGTTAGGCGCCTGCAGGACGCTCGGCGTGCAGCCCCAGCGCGGCCAACTCGGCTACCTGGTGGTCGCCGGTGTTGCGGCCCACTCCTCCAAGTACGGAGCGTCGAGCGGCTACCGGGCCTTCCTCTCGGCCGCGCTCACCGAGGCCCGCGACCACCTGGTGTGGCTCTGCGAGGAGCTGCTCGGCCGCGACCTCCCACAACCGGTGCGCACAGCGGCGCTGGACGCGTTGGCCGACACGCTGCCGGCAGGAACCGAGACCGTGCTGGCCGGCGCCTTGCTAAGCGGGCTGGAAGGGGAGACGTTGGCGGCTGGTCTTCGCGCGGTGGCTCGCCTCGGGCACGTTCCGCCCGGAACCATGGACGCGGTGCTGGGCGCGCGCACCCAGCCTCACGCCGGCGCCAGGGTGCAACTGGCCCACGCGCTGGTGGGCGTGGCCCCGCAATTGGCGGTCACTCACTTATGGGAGCTGCTTGGTGACCGGTCTTTCGACGTCCGCTTCGCGGCGGGCTCCGCCCTGAACGCATGCGGCCCGCTTGGGCAGGGAACGCTGGTTAGCGCAGCGGAATCTCATCCCGACGCGTTCGCGCGGGACATGGCGGCCATGCATCTCTTCCGGAACACCCCCGAGATAGCGACCGGAGACCTGGCGCGGGCGCTCCTCACTTTGCCAGGCACCGCGACGCCGGCGCCCATGAAAGCCTGACCTGTGAGCACCGCCGACTACCTTCAGCTCTTCGTCCTGCTCGCCTTCATGGTGGTGAACAGCGTCAACGCTGCGGCACTGGTGTTGGCGGCGAGGACCATCCTGCTTCGTGAGCGTCGTCAATCGATTCTCGAGGAGAAGGTGCTCACGCGCAGGTCCACGTACCTGCCGGTGAGCTTCCTCATCCCGGCCTACAACGAGGAAGCGACCATCGTCAGCAGCCTCCGGAGCCTGCTATCCATGCACTACCCGGAGTTCGAGGTCATAGTGGCCAACGACGGTTCGACGGATGACACCCTGGGCGTGCTGTCCGACGCTTTCGACCTGCGCCCCTGCGCCTGGAGCCCGCGCCGGGTAGGGGAGCACGCGGAAGTGCGTGGCGCTCAGCGCAGCGTGCTCTACCCGAACCTACTGGTCGTGGACAAGGTGAACGGGGGCAGTGCAGACGCTCTCAACGCGGCTCTCGAGCAGGCTCGCTACCCACTCGTGGTGCTGACGGACGCCGACAGCCTCATCGACCCCGGCGCGATCCGCAAGGTCGGCACGCGGTTCCTGGACACGCCAGACCTGCTGGGCGTGGGCGGCACGATCCGCGTGGTGAACGAAGCCGACGTGGTGGGGGGCGCCGTGAAGCGGCCGCGCACACCGCGCAACTTCATCGCCCGCTACCAGTTCCTGGAGTACCTGCGTGCCTTCATGGCGGCGCGGACGGCCATGAGCGCCGTGGGTTGCCTCATCTCCATCTCCGGAGCCTTCGGCATCTTCCGGCGCGCCGCGCTGCTCGAAGTGGGCGGCCTGCGGGCGGACACGGTCGGGGAAGACCTCGAACTCACCATCCGGCTCCACCGCCATTACCGCGACGAGGGCCTGCCTCACAGACTCGAGTTCCTCGTCGATCCTGTCTGCTGGACACAGGTGCCCGAGGACGCCAAGACGTTGAGGGGGCAGCGTGATCGTTGGCACCGCGGCCTGTGGGAAACGCTCTGGGAGCACCGCGGCATGCTGTTCAGGCGCCGGTACGGCCGGATAGGGAGCCTGGCTCTCCCGTACATCTGGTTCGTGGAGGGCATCTCGCCGATCCTCGAGGTGCTGGGTTACCTGATCATCATCGTGCTCGCTGTGCTCGGCCAGCTCGACACGCCCTTCGTAGCAGCGTTCCTGGCCCTCACGGTGTTCTACGGCATGCTGGTGGGCCTGGCCAGCGCCGCGCTGGATCAGACGCTGCCGCACTCGCCGAAGAGTCTGGGCGACCGCTACCGACTAGTCGTGGCAGTGCTAACCGAGAACCTCGGCTACAGGCAGTGGCTCGCCGTTGTGCGTGTGATAGCCATGTTTCGCATTCGTTCGAGCCGCGGCAAGTGGGGCGCCATGACCCGGAAGCAGTTCAGCTGAGAGGACCGTTCACCACTCCTCGATATCGTCCTGGATGGCCTTCGTACCGATCTTGGCGTAGATGCGCGTGGTCTGGATGTCCGCGTGCCGCAGGTGGGCAGCTACTCGACCCAGGTCGTTGGTCTGCTGGTAGTAACGGGTGCCGGCAGCGTGCCTGAGCCCGTGCACGCCGGCCCCCTGGTAGTCCACTCCAGCACGCTCGCATAGCTGCCTGAAGCGCTTGCGAGCATGATCGGCCGCCCAGGGAAGCACGAGCGCGGCGTCACGCTGGCGGTGCTCCTCGTAAGGTTCCGCCCTGAGCTGCACCAGCGCGTCCCGCAGACGGCCCGTTAGGCTGACGGTGGCGGCCTTGCCGCCCTTGCCGGAGCGCACTCTGAGGGTGCGTTTGCCCATGTCGATGTCGCGCCACTCCAGTTCGGCCATCTCACCGATGCGCAGGCCGCCGTGCGCGCCGAGCAGTACCACCACGCGTTCGGCTGGCTCGGCCAGCTCCAGGAGCTTCTCGACTTCTTCGTCCGTGTACGGACGGCGCTTCTCCCAGGCGGGTGTGGGGTCCTTGGCGGCGCGCACGTCCTCGAACGGCCGCGCCTCCGTGGCACCCGACCAGCGCAGCGCCCTGTAGAGCGTTCTGGCGGCCGCGAGCTTCACCTGCAGCGTTGCGGGTGACGGTGGCCGCTTGGCCGGTGTGCCGTCCGGCTGCAGGCCGGCCTCCAAGCGCCGCAGGTACAGCACGCCGGCGTCGCGCGACGGCCTGAGCAGGTTCTCGCCGGCCCAGGCCGTGAGCAGGTCGAGTACGCCGCGCCGGTACGTGCGCAGTGTGTGCTGGCTGGCCTTGGCGCCCTTGGAGCCGTGCAGGAACAGGTACGCTTCGGTGAGCGCCCACAGTTCCTCTGGATCTCGGGCGTTAGCCGCGGCGGCTGCGCGCCGCTTCAGGGCGTCAGTGGGCAGCGCCGCCCAGCTCTCGGCGCGCGAGACGTTGTCGCCGTCAAAGCGTTGCAGGGCTCGTGAATCTGTGCCGTTGGAGGGGTCGGGCGCGCTCATCTAGTGGATGATTACATAAGTCGGATAAGACGAGTTATCAGGTTTTTGACACTTTAGTCCAAGCGTTAGTAGTTGGGCTGGCGGTCTCGCCACCTATACGGTCCTCCAGGGTGATGTGTGGACTGCCAGCCGAAAACTCTGTCAAATCCTTCTTAGCCCCCGCTAACATGGCATTATTAGAGACGAATGGCCAAGCGTTTATCATCCTGCCGCGCCGACCACGGACTGTTCTCCAGCCGGTCGGTAGTCCCACAGATTAGTCCTATCTCTAATCAATGTAGTCCACGCGGTTCGGCTGCATCTGAATGTTTCAGCGCTTCGCCAATTGTGTTGGTTGAACCACCTCACCGGCTGCCGCCTTGCGCCGCTCATGCCCTGCCTGACCTGCACCGAAGCGCAGCAACTGTGGCCATGCCAGGCAATCTACAGTCACGGTTGATTCCTACTACGGCTCAAGCGCTAGCTCTAGTCAACTCGATCAACTGCTTGTCTCGAGCGAGACACACATGAGTATCAGAACACGCCTCGTGGTCTTACTTGGCTCATTCGTCATCCTCCTTGCTATCGGTCGCGTCTACTCAGGCGGATTTGAGTTCCTGTTCGATCACTTCTGGTTTACAGCGGGCTTCTTCCTCTTGCTTCTATTGTCATTAATCGATCAACCCCACTTTTCCAAGGATGCAAACGTTTTCGTTAACGGCACGACAGCTGGAATGTCTCTATTGCTTGTCCCACAAGACCTACGTAGCGGTATCTGGTGGGCGTTTCTGATTTGGGCAATATGTCTGGTACTAACAAGTTACGCCTTGATGTGGCTTCGAACCCACTCCGTAACTGCAAAGACTCGGACCGTTCAGGCCATTTCCAGGCTGAATCGCCATTTTGGGCGCCCCGAAGCAATATTCTCTGCATTGTTTCTCTGGGGGTGCTTCCTTCAATTTGGGCTCGACTCACACGCTTCTAGCGCTCTCTTTTTATTCTGGGCAGCATTCATGATCATCAACCTGCCTGCCATTGCCGCTGGCCTCGACTCGGTTTTCAGAGAACGTGAGAATAACGCCCAGGTTTTAGCGGTCGTTGATCATCTAATTAGTCCGAGGATCGCAGTGGCTCGAATCGCTTTCGATGCTCCAAGCAACCTTGTAGGTCGCAAAGCGATAATCAAGAGCCGTGCGGGTGGCACTGTTGCAACGGCCGTCGTCATAGACGACCGGCTTCTTGCTGGCAACCGCATCGGGCGACTCGGAATCACGAGTTTTGGAAACGACTGGCAGAGCCTGGGAAACAAGTCGGGCGGGTCCCTTACAGCGGAGATTCTTGTGACAGACACTGACCAAGCCACGCGCCCGATTGGAAGTGTCGAATCTGGATCAACTATCGGAAGCATGGTTTTCCACGCTCATCCTGATGTGCATCTTAGAGCAGGCCACGTTGTAAGTACGCGTATCGATGACTCGAACGCTCTGGTTTACTTTCAGGTAATCTCTGCTTCGCTACGACAACAATCGCTTGACGACAGCAACGCTATGCATACTGTTCAAGTAGTTGCTGGACAACTCGGGGATTGGGATCGCCTGAATAGCCGATTTGAGCCAGTCCCCTGGGTTGCCGAGGCTGGACAACTTGTGTACCAGCTCGATTTCCAGAACCACGAAGCAACGAACGCGCCAAGAGGCTGCGCCCTGGTCGGAGTAGTACCCAACTCGAATTTTCAAGCACATGTCCAGGTTGGCGACATCGTTACGCATAATACTGCGATAATCGGGGTTACCGGGAGCGGAAAGTCTTTTCTCGCATTTCACTTGATTGAGGCGATGATTGAACAAGATATCAAGGTCTTAATCCTGGACATTAGTAGGCAGCACGATATCTATCTGACGCACCACAACCCGACAGCCCTGCGAACGGCCAATGATGTTCGGGGATGGTTCAATAGTGACTCGCGGGTCGGGATTCACCAGTTTGCATTGGATAGCGAAGGGTACCCAAAGATCACTGCCGATTTCGTGAAGGCTGCATTTGAAGAGGCTGCTCAGGCCAAACTTGAACGCGGCAAGAACATCCCGGCCAGATTATGTGTCGTTTTCGAAGAGGCGCACTCACTTATTCCCGAATGGAATCAAGTAGCGCAACAAGGTGATACGCAGCATGTCAACCGGACCGCCCGGTACATTCTGCAGGGGCGAAAGTTCGGTATGGGCGCGCTTGTAATCACTCAGCGAACAGCTAATGTCACCAAGTCGATTCTGAACCAATGCAATACAATGTTCGCACTGCAGTCATTTGACCAGACCGGGCTTGAATTCCTCAAGAGCTACGTTGGCGAAGAGTATTCGCAAGCAATCTCAACTTTGCCAACGCGCCATGCCGTCCTCGTCGGAAAGGCGTCTTCCTCAGCGCGTCCATTAGTAATTAAGGTTAACGACATGACAGACAAATGGGGAGCCGAATAGTTTCAGAGAGAGTCAAATGCAATCACATTTGGACACTATCTGAGGCAGTGTACCTATGCTTTAGGAATCGGAAGACGCGGTATGTATCGCCGTTGAGATATCCCTAGAT
>CAZVTS010000058.1:14801-15969 GCA_964630175.1 uncultured bacterium | reverse complement strand
AGCGTCATGCGCGACATCGTGATGCGCGCCTTCGAGCTCGGCATCACGCACTTCGACCTGGCCAACAACTACGGTCCGCCCCCGGGCTCGGCGGAGGAGAACTTCGGCGAGATCCTCCGCACGGACCTGGCGGGCCTCCGCAACCAGCTGGTTATAAGCACCAAGGCCGGCTACTACATGTGGCCGGGCCCGTACGGGGAGTGGGGCTCACGCAAGTACCTGCTGTCGAGCCTGGGCGAGAGCCTGGAGCGTATGGGCCTGGACTGGGTGGACATCTTCTATAGCCACCGGTTCGACCCGGAGACGCCGCTCGAGGAGACGATGGGTGCACTCACTAGCGCGGTGCACCTGGGGCTCTCCATGTACGTAGGGGTGTCTTCCTACTCGGAGCAGACCACGCGGGAGGCGGCGCGCATCTTGCGCGAGAACGGCACCCCCATGATCATCCACCAACCCTCATACTCGCTGCTCAACCGCTGGATAGAGCGGGGCCTGCTCGGAGCCCTCGACGAGCTGGGCGCCGGTTGCATCGTCTTCTCGCCGCTGGCGCAGGGCATGCTCACCTCGCGCTACCTGGGGGTGGACCCGGCTAACGTGGCGGGCACCCTGCCGGCCGGTTCGCGCGCCGCTGCCGAGGGCTCCTTCAAGTCGAAGTACCTCAGCCGCGCCAACTTAGAGCACGTGCACGCCCTGAACGACATCGCCGAGGCGCGCGGTCAGACGCTGGCGCAGATGGCGCTGGCGTGGTGCCTGCGCGACCCGCGCGTGACCTCCGTGCTGATAGGCGCCTCCAGCGTGCAGCAACTGGAGGAGAACTGGGCGGCGCTCAACGCGCTCGAGTTCACCGCGGCTGAGCTGGACCGCATAGACGAGCACGCGGTGGAGGCGGGCATCAACATCTGGCGCACCTCCAGCGCCTCCGGCGGCGAGCCGCACCCCGAACCTGCAGGGGCGAACTGATGGCCGGCACCGTTAACGGCCTGCCAGCCGCCCCGCCACCGCCGCCCCGCACCGATGCGTGGCGGGCGCTCGAGGAGCATCAGCGCCACCTGGCGAACGTGCGCATGACAGACCTGTTCGCAGCCGATCCGGGCAGGTTCGAGCGCTTCTCGTTCGGGCTGGCAGACATGCTGGTGGACTTCAGCAAGCATAGAGCCACGGAGGAGAC
>CAZVTS010000058.1:0-14701 GCA_964630175.1 uncultured bacterium | reverse complement strand
TCGGGCTGGCAGACATGCTGGTGGACTTCAGCAAGCATAGAGCCACGGAGGAGACGTTCGCGCTCCTCATCGACCTGGCGCGCGCTGCGCGGGTGGCCGAGACGCGCGACGCCATGTTCGCCGGCGAGCCGATCAACACCTCCGAAGGGCGCGCCGTGCTGCACGTGGCGCTGCGCAACCGCTCCAACCGGCCGATGACGGTGGACGGCCAAGACGTCATGCCGGCCGTGCGCGAGGTGCTGGCGCAGATGCGGCGCTTCAGCGAGAGCGTGCGCGGCGGCGCCTGGCGCGGTTACGCCGGCGACGCCATCACGGACGTGGTCAACATCGGGATCGGCGGCTCGCACTTAGGCCCGCAGATGGTGGTGAGGGCACTAAGGCCGTATGCCGACGGGCCCAAGCTTCACTTCGTGTCGAACGTGGACGGCGCAGCCATCCACGACACGCTCGCCGAACTGAACCCGGCCACGACCCTGTTCCTGGTGGCGTCGAAGACGTTCACCACGCTGGAAACGATGACCAACGCCCACACGGCGCGCCGCTGGCTGGTGGAGGCCGCAGGCAGCGAGGCCGCGGTGGCGCGCCACTTCGCGGCGCTGAGCACCAACCTGGAGGCAGTGGCCGCGTTCGGCATAGACGCGGAGAACGTGTTCGCCTTCTGGGACTGGGTGGGCGGGCGCTACTCGCTCTGGTCGGCTATCGGGCTCTCCATCGCCCTGGCGGTGGGGTTCGAGCGGTTCGAGGAGCTGCTGGAGGGCGCCCACGCGGTGGACGAGCACTTCCGCCTCACCCCTCTGGCCGCCAACGTTCCCGTGCTCATGGGGCTACTCAACGTCTGGTACGGCAACTTCTTCGGGGCCGAGACGTGGGCGGTGCTGCCGTACGACGAATCCCTCGTGCACCTGCCCGCCTACCTGCAGCAGGCCAGCATGGAATCCAACGGCAAGAGCGTCACGCACGGCGGTCAGCCAGTGACCTGGCAGACGGGGCCGGTGGTGTGGGGCCAGCCCGGCACGGACGGGCAGCACGCCTTCTACCAGCTGCTGCACCAGGGCACCAAGCTCATCCCGGCCGACTTCATCGTGGCCGCCAACCCGCAGCACCCGCTGCGCGAGCACCACGACATCCTCCTCGCCAACTTCCTGGCTCAGACGGAGGCGCTCATGCTGGGCCGCAGCGCGGCCGAGTCTCCAAGCCCGGCCAAGAGCTTCCCCGGCAACCGCCCCACGACCTCCATCGTGCTACCGCGCCTCACGCCGCGGGCGCTGGGCAGCCTGATAGCGCTGTACGAGCACTCCATCTTCACGCAGGGCGTTATCTGGGACGTGAACTCGTTCGATCAGATGGGCGTGGAGCTCGGCAAGGAGCTCGCCAAGAAGCTGGTTCCCGAGGTGCACGCGGGCGAGCCGGAGGCCGCGGCTCACGACGGCTCGACTGACGGGCTGCTAAGGGGCATAGCGGCCATGCGCCAACCGGGGTAGGGCAGAGGAGTTCACGCAGGCTTCATGAGCCGAACGCCAAGGCCGTTTTCACGCATCTGACATGCCGGGCCTCAGGCTGGTCGGGTATCTAGTGGTGTCATGAGCGCCACGGCTGGCGCGGATGGAGCCTCATGCCTCAGGAACATGAACTGACCCCGGTGCGTTCGGTGCGCCCACCCAGGGCCACGCGCGCGCTTCGAAGCCTCGTTCTTACCGTCCTGCTGGGCGCCCTGCTGGCGGCCTGCTCCTCGGGCCCAACGCCCACTCCGGACCCAGATCCGGACCCGCCGCCGCAACCGCCCCGCCTCACCGCGCCCGCCACGATGCACGGCGTCACCACCGCCAGCGTGCAGGTGCGGGCCGACGGCGCCTGGCAGCTGCGCGTGCTGGAGGCGCAGGGCGCCGCGCCCCCTATCACCTCCCGGGTAGCGCTGAGCCGCACTTCCGGCAGCGGCAGCGCGAGCGTGACGCTCACCGTGGACCCGACCGGGCTGGACCATGCGCCCGACTACCCGTTCAGGCTGCAGCTGCAGGCCGCTGGCAGGACCCTCGTGAGCGACGTGGTGTTCACGTTCCCTTACGTGACGGGCTACGCGCTGCAGGCCGCGGCCGATGGGTGGGGCCTTGAGCCAGCCTCGGCCGGTGCCCCCGTGGTGATCGAGCCCGGCGGCCCGAGTGAGACAGCGGAGGGCAGCACCGGCGCGGAGACACGCCTGGCAGCCGCCCACGCGCCGCAGCGCCCCCTCAGCACCGAGCCCACCGGGACCGGTGACGCTGGCGCCGCAGAGATCATCACGCTCATCGTCGGGCTCGAGGCCGCCGACCGCAGCCTGAGCGCCACCGGCATGGCGGGAACGCCGGCCCCGGCGGCACTGAGCGCCCTCTCCGCCACCGTGGCCGGCATCGGCGGCGGCGCCGTCACGTTCCGCTTCGACGAAGCGGGCCTTGCCTTCGTGGAGGTCCCAGCGAGCGAGGCTGCCGCGGCCATCTCGGAACTCTCGAGCACCAACGGCGTGCGTTACGTTGAGCTGCCCGTACCCATCTACCCTTACTCCAACGACCAGTTCCGGCACCTGCAGTGGAACCTGGACCGCGTGCAGGCCGAACAGTTGTGGGCCGTGTCCGACGGAGCCGGCGTCACCATCGCCGTGCTCGACAACGGCTTCTACCCGCGGCACCCCGACCTGGCCGGCAACCTCGTGGGGCAGTACGATGCCGGCGACCAGAAGGCCGGCGTGGAGGCCACCAACGCCGAGTGCGGCACGCACGGCACGCACGTGGCGGGCATAGCGGCGGCCACCGCCAACAACGGCATCGGCGTGGCGGGCGCTGCTCCCGGCGCGGGCCTCTACCTGGTGGACCTGGATTACGAGACGAGGGCCGGCTGCCCTATGGACACCGCCAGCCTCATCCGCGGCATCCAGCACGTGGTGAACGGCGGCGCCATACGCGCCGAGGTGATGAACCTGAGCCTGGGCACCGGCACGCCCCTCGGCACCCCCACCGTGAACGCGCTACAGGCCGCCCGCAACGCCGGCATCATCATCGTTGGCGCGGCGGGCAACACCGCATGCGGTAGCGGTCAGAGCACCAACAACCCCGTCTCGTACCCCGCCGCCTACTCGCAGGTGTGGGCCGTGGGCGCCACGGACCCGGACGACGGGCGCGCGTGCTACAGCCACGTGGGCCCCGAACTGTTCATCGCCGCACCCGGCGGCGACGGCTTCGGCCCCAACGGCCGCTACGACACGATCTTCAGCACGGATTTCGACCTCGTGGGCGGCAACCACGTCTACGGGTGGCAGGAAGGCACCAGCATGGCGGCGCCCATGGTGGCCGGCATCGTGGCGCTGCTCAAGGGCGCCGTCCCTGGCGCCACCGACTCCGAGATCCGTCAGGCCATCATCGACGGCGCCGTGGACTTGGGCGCCAGCGGCCGAGACACCCAGTTCGGTTACGGCCTCATCAACGCGGTGGCCGCCTACGACGCCCTCATGGGCGGAGAGGAGCCGCCTCCGCCACCGCCACCCCCGCCGCCGGTAGGGGCCATGCAGATCTCGTTCCCGGACCACCCGCAGTACCCTGCCATGCTCCTCGATCCGGACGGCCTCTTCACCATCGTCAACGTGCCGATAGGGCCGTTCCGGATAGTGGTGGCCACGGACGAGAACGGCGACGGCATCTTCGGCGGGGCGGGCGAGCATCTCGGCGAGGTCACCATCGATGTTCAGTTCGACCAGGCGAACCAGGTCGTGGTGGTGCTCGAGGAGCGGTAAGCAGCCGTCCCCGTCACGGTGATCACCTGAGGGCGCTCCCGCCCGGCCCCTCAGGTGGTCTAATCAGGCATGCTGCGCTCCATGACCGGGCCGGCGGCCTTGCGCACATGGCTGCCAGGCCTAGCTCTGTTCGCCCTGTTCCTGGGCCCCGTCAGCCACGCCCAGGTGGCGCACCCACCCGCTGCCACGCTGCTGCGTCCTGTCGTGGAGGCCAAGCAGGTTGGCGCCACCGTCGTCATCGACACCTTCCAGCACGACACGCGGTTCTTCAAGCAGAGCACGTCCGGCACTGCGGAA
This sequence comes from uncultured bacterium, assembly GCA_964630175.1. Taxonomy (GTDB): domain Bacteria; phylum Deinococcota; class Deinococci; order Deinococcales; family Trueperaceae; genus JAAYYF01. The sequence continues at coordinate 10,647 of CAZVTS010000058.1, read as the reverse complement.
CCGGACCTTGACGAGGTGTTGCTGGGCACGCGCTCTCTCAGGCTGAGCACTGACGGCTCCGGGCTGCAGGTCAACCTGCGCGCCACGGACCTCCCGCCACTGGACCTGAGCGACTCGTTCCTCAGGCTCAACCTGCGGATCGTAGGGCTCGAGCACCTCGAACACTTCTACGTCTACCTCAGCAACGACGGCTTCGAGACGCACGACGTGTACCGGCTGCTCAGCTACTCGAACGCGCCCGCGGAGCGACTGCTCGACGACGGTGAGTGGGGCACCCTGTCGTTGAACCTGGGCACGCCCCTGGAGCCTGCGGTGGTGGACCTCACCCGCGTGACGGACATCCAGTTGAGCCTGGTGGACGACGGCGCGGCCCCGGTGAGCGTGTGGCTGGACAGCCTGGACGCCCCGGCCAGACCCGAACGTGGCGTGGTGACGCTGATGTTCGACGACGCTCGTTCCGGCGTGTACGAGCTGGCCCTGCCGCAGGCGCAGCGTCACGGCATCCGGGCCAGCATCGCGGTGATCCGCGACCTGGTGGGGGTGGAGACTTTCATGACGCTGCCCCAGCTACACCTCGTGGAGCGCTTCGCGGGCTGGGAAGTGGTGGCGCATCATGCCACGGCCCTGGATCACGGCTTCGACAGTCTGAGCGAGGAGGACCTGCGCGCTGAGCTCGAGGGCGTGAAGGGCTGGATGCTGGAACAGGGCTTCAGGCGCGGTGCGGACGTGATCGCCTACCCGCACGGGCTCGTCGACGGGCCATCTCTGGACGTGGTGCGCGGTTACTTCGCGGCCGGCCGCACGATCGTGCGGGGCGCGGGGCTGGAGACCATGCCGCCCGCAGACCCGTACCGTATCCGCGCGTTGAGCGTGGAGAGCGGAGACCCGGTGGAGGTCCTGACCGCCGCCATAGACCAGGCGGCGCGCGAGAGGGGTTGGCTCGTGCTGGTGTTCCACCAGTTCACCAACTCTCCGCCTGAGTACCCGCCGCAGTACGGCGGGTTCGAGTTCGCGCAGGTGATGGCCTACCTGGCTGCCGCAGACGTGGACGTGCTCACCCTCACCGAGGCCGTGCTGGGGCGGTAGCGTCCAACCCGCGGCGCAGGCTGGCGAGCCCCTGCGCGGAAGGGCAGGCCGGGTACATGCGTCATTCGAGTGGGGTTGTAGCGTGGCCTCAACGACCGTGCGCCCGGCGCGCCTGATGACGCTGGGCCCTGGAGGGAACCACATGGACACCATCACGACGCAGGAGACGCAGTTGGGCATGAGCCGTGTGCTCGCTAGTTCGTTCAACGAGGCCATCGACAAGGTAACGCTCGCGCTCAAGGAGCACGGCTTCGGCGTTCTCTCGGACATCGACGTGGCCGCCACGCTGAAGGCGCGGCTCGGTGAACACATGGAGCCTTACCGGATCCTCGGCGCGTGCAACCCGCACCTGGCACATCAGGCGCTGAGCGCCGACCGCAGCATCGGCCTGCTGCTCCCGTGCAACGTGGTGGTGCGCGAGGTAGCGCCCGGCAGTGTCGAGGTGAGCATCGCGGACCCCACCGCCATCTTCTCCCTGGCACCCGCCGAGGTCATGGAGCAGGGTGCCGACCTACCCGTTGAGGCGCGCGCGAAGCTCTCCGCCGCCCTGGCATCGCTGGCCTGAATGCCCACCTCCACCTACGACGTGATCATCATCGGCGCCGGCATAGTCGGCGCCGCCTGCGCGTTCCGCTTAGCCGAGCAGGGGTTACGAGTAGGTCTGTTGGAGGCCGCCGACGCGCCCGCCACGGGCTCCACCGGCAAGAGCGCGGCGGGCGTGCGCGTTCAGTTCTCCACCGAAGCCAACGTGCGCCTCTCGCTCGAGAGCATCCAGGAGTACCGCGACTTCCCTGAACTGTTCGGCGAGGACGTGGGGTACAGGCCGATCGGCTACCTGCTGCTGGTACCCGAAGACGACTGGCAGCCTCACCACGCGGCGGTGGAAGTGCAGCGCCGCGTGGGCGCGCCCGTGGAGGTGCTCACGCCCGAGGAGGCGCAGCGCATCGTGGCGTTCCACACCGCGGGCGTGCACAGCGCCACCTTCGGGCCGATCGACGGCGTGGTGGACCCGCACGGGGTGACCATGGCGTACCTCGGCATGGCGCGCGCCCGCGGCAGCGTGCTGCACGTGGCCACGAAGATGCTGAAGGCCGAGCGCACGGGCGACACATGGCGCGTTGCCACCAACAACGGCGCCTTCGAGGCGCCCGCGGTCATCAACGCCTCCGGACCCTGGGCGCGCGTGGTGGGTGGGCGGGCGGGCCTCACCATCCCCGTTGACCCGTACCGCCGCATGGTGTTCGTAACGGGCCCGCTAACGCGAGACCACAGCTACCCACTCACGGTGGACCTGGCCACCGGCCTCTGGTTCCGGAGCGAAGGCCAGCGCCTGATCATGGGCAGGTCCAACCCGGACGAACCTGCCGGCTTCGACGACAGCGTGGACTGGACCTGGCTGGAACCTACGCTGGAGGTAGCCATAGAACGCTTCCCGTGGATGGAGGAGCTCACGCTCGACCGGCGCGCCAGCTGGGCGGGCTACTACGAGGTAACCCCAGACCACAGCCCCATCCTCGGCCGCAACCCGAACACCGAAGGCTGGCTGGACGCCTGCGGCTTCTCGGGCCACGGCGTGCAGCAGGCGCCCACCGTGGCGCGCCTCATGACCGAGGAGCTCCTGAACGGCCGCGCCAGCCTGATAGACATAGACGAGTTCCGCATCGGCCGCTTCGCCGCCGGGGCGGTGCGGGGCGAGAAGCACATCATCTGACGCTGGGTACCCGGTGTGCTTCGGCGGCCCACCGTCCCGCTGGATCGCTCACCGGCACAGAACGGGGAGGGGCCCACTCCATGACTCAGTGGGCCGCTCCCATGCACTTCGGCGTGACCTGCTTCGGTTCAGTGCAGCGCGAACACCACGCGTGACGGCCAGTCGTACTCCGCGCTGTCCAGCGGCGTCAGGCTGCCGTCGTTGTTCGCAGCGAACAACTGGAGCCCCCCGGGAGCGGGCGCCAGGTCCCAAGTCGAGAACCATGCGGTCAGCACCCGCTCGCCATCTGCCGTGAGCGCCACGGAGTTGTACTCGGTGACGTACTCTTCGTCCAAGGTGTGTGTCGACTCGGCGGTTATGGCCGCACCGTCGAACGCCAGCACGTGTACGTTGTTACGGCCCGCTGTGAAGATGCGGTCCCCGCCCGTCGTCATCGCCAGGTCGCGAGCCTCGTAGGAGCCAACCCCAAGGCTGGCCAACACCGTTGGTGCTACCGGATCCGTTAGGTCGTAGATCACCACGGCGTCCACGTCTTGCGTGGAGATCAGCGCCGGGCGAGCTCCGATTTCGATGAGCGTGGTGGAGTTGCCCCCGTCGCCATCATGGACAGAGGTCGGCTGGTCGTTGGTCACCTCAATGACGTTCGAGCCGTTGTAGAGGTAGCTGTCGGTCGGGTCGATTGTCAGGCCGTGCCCGTAAGTGTAGCCACCTTCGGTGATGAAGGTGAGGTTCCCCTTGGCGTCAACGGAGAAGACGTGGACTCTCGCGTAGACATCGTCTTGCACGTAGAAGCGCGCTCCCTCAGACGAGAAGGCCATGCCGATCGGGGCGCATTCGTCGAGCAGACGTACGACGCAAGAGACGCCAACGTCGCTCAGCGGATACGAGAACGCGGTTCCGTCATACGTGATGGTGTCCCCGGCGATGATGAACCGGTCGATCTGCCCATGGCCCCACTCGCCCACCATCGACGCGGTATACAGCCATGGCCGAGTGGGGTGGGCGGCGACACCGTGCACCGTCAGGTACGGGCTCACGAGTTCGCCTGCGATGGTGGCGCTGTCCAGCTCCACTATCTTGTCACCGGCCACCGTGATCAGCCGAAGCGTCCGTCCCTCCGCAACCACGTGCGAGGCGACCGAAGCGGTCACGGTGACGGTGACGCTGGCGCTACCCTCCAGGCCGCCCGAGTCGACCACGCGGGCCGTGATGACGTGGGTGCCCTGCGACAGGTACACCTCGCCGGTGGCGGAAAGGGTGAGGGCGCCGTCCAACCTGCTCGTCCAAGTGATCTTGGCTCCGAGAACGCCGTCCTGAGCGTCTGTCGCCGTGGCAGCGAGGGTCACCGGTTCACCAACGGTGATGCTGATGGCTCCGGCAGGGCTCGTGATGGTCACCCTAGGGGCAGTGTTCGTCGGGACCTCCAGCGAGCACGCGGCCAGGAGCGCCAACGCTGCCGCCAGTGCAAGGAAGACTGTCTTTCCTGGACGTGTTCTCATGTTCCCTCCTGTCGCTTGCGGCTCGCTACCGCAGGCTGCGCCGAGGCCCCTTAGGCTCTTGCGCCGCCTGCTCCCAACATCGCGGTCAAGAAATCGTCGATGCGCGTTGCTTCGAACCCGTAACGCTCCGCCACCTGCGGCGTCGTCGCGGCGTCCTCCGGGACGCCCGTGAGGAGCGTCAGTAGGAACGTGATGGCCCCGGCGAGCGGTTGGGGCACGGTTGTTACTGCCTGGCCGCGCGGCAGGCGCTCGACCTCGAGCGGCATGCCGGAGAGTCGCGCCATGCGGTCCACGATCTGCGCGTGGGAGGCGGCGTCGGCCACGAACTCGACCGTGCGGATCTGTTCGGCGCCGGCCTGAGGGCCCGCCAGCAGGACCGCCGTGACAAGCTTGGCCACGTCGGCTTCGAGCACGAAGGGCCGGACCGGGTCCTGGTCGCCGATCAGTTGGATGCGAGGTCCCGCACCGAGCTGGGCGCCCAGGACGAAGCCGATCCAGTCGTCCATGAACATTGCCGGGCGCACGAACGTGGCGCAGACGCCGGCGTCGCGGATGGCGCTCTCGGCGGCCGACTTCGCACCGTGGATGCCCGGCACGTCGGGGTTGACGCCGCGAACGGAGACGTAGACGAGGTGGCCGACCCCGGCCTGCTTGGCGGCTCTAGCCAGGGCAGCAGCACCCGCCACGTCCACCGACTCGACGGTATCCGGAGCGGCCCGCTTGGTCGCCGACGCCGTCATCAGCACCGAGTCGACGCCGTGCAGCACCGGCGCCAACGTCTCTGGTCGGGTGAGGTCCGCCTCGACCATCTCGGCGCCGAGGCAGCGGAGTTCGTCCGGGTCGGTGTGGCGGTTCGCCTGCCGCAGGGGCGATTCGGGGCGGTAGGTGACCCTCACACGCTCGCCCCGCGCCAGTAGCGCCTTGGCCACCTGGCCACCCAGAGATCCGGTTGCGCCGACTATCAGGTACATACTTGCCTCCTCCACGTCACGCTCCCCGAGGGTCGCGGTAAGGGCTCTCGAGAACCCCTGTCTTCAGTAGCCGTCGTAGCTGAAGGTGTTGGTGGACGGGTCGTAACCTCCGCAACCCGCGGCCGCCCAGCAGCCCTGCGTGTTGAAGGTGTTGCTCCAGGTCTGCTGGTCCATGAAGCTGCTGGTGCAGTCCTCGAACGTGGCGCACGCGGTGGTGGCGCCCAGCCCGCCTCCGCTCGAGCCCGAGCTCAGCCAGCTCCGCACCGTGTCCTCGCCGAAGGCGAGCACGAGTACGCCGAGGGCGAACTCCTCCTGCTCGTCGGTGGTGGCCGCGTGCCAGTTGATCTTGACGCGCTCCCAGACCTCGCGCGCCTGCGCGAGGATGGCCTGGTCCTCCGGTGCCGCTGCCGGGTAGCCGGCCGCGAGTTCCTCCAGCGCCTGCGCCCGCTCCGCTTCGGTGAGCTCGTACACGTAACCGATCTGGTCCAGCACGAACTCGAGGGCCTCGATGAACGCCTTGGCGTTGTCGAGCGTGAGGTTGCCGTAGGAGCCCACGGCGAGAACCGTGTCGCCTAGCGGCGACCCGGGGGCGGCGGAGTGGTCCGGCGCCAGGGGTTCCGGGGCGGCGCGCGTGGTCGGCGTGACACCCTGCCGCGTGAGGGCAAGCTCGATGACGTCGCCGCCCGCTGGACTGCCGCTCTCGTCCAGCTCGAACAGGTAGATGACCATGGCGTCGCCCGTCAGGTACGCCTCGAACGCGACGAACTCGTCGCCCTGGTACGCGAGGCCGTAGGCCGCGTCGCCCTCTGCGGTGCCAAGGAGGGCGAGCTCGATACCGGGTCCGCTCAGGGTGCCGGTGAGGTTCTCGCTTGCCAGGTGGAGGGTCACCATGACCTCGCCAGCGGGGATGGTGCCCCGGTACGTGCCAGACAAGCCTTGGGCTGCGGCGATGGGCACCGTGAGGACGCAGGCCATCAGCGCCAGGCCGGCCGCCACCACACTGCCCCGGGTCTGACGCAGCCACGCCCAAGCGAGCGGCCGGGTGTCGTTCGTCCGGGAAAGCCTCATGCATGCCTCCTCGCCCAATGGCGGTCTTCGTTCAGGTGCAACCTCGTCACCGCAGGCCGCTCCGTCCAGAGAGTCGTCGCAGGTACTCGAGCGCCTCCTCCCAGGAGGTGCACTCGTGAACGGCTCGGCTTCGGAGGTCGTAGAGCACGATGCGCTGACCCCGGGGTCCTCCCGTGATGACCCTCACTATCAGGCTCGCCGCCACGCTCTCCCTTGCCACGTCACCAGCTTGGTGGGCGGGGCGTTACGCGGCCGTCACGCGTCGGCCGGCAGTAGCGTGGTCAGCTCCTCCTGGAGGTAAGCCGGGATGAGGCTCCGGTCGAGCCTCATGGTCAGCAGTCGGTCGCGCTGGGCCGCGCTCCCGTGCTTGAGCGTCACGATCATGGCTCTGCCGATGGCCGCGGGGTAATCGGCCGTCCCGAGCTCGTCGAGCGCCGCATCGATCAGGTGCGGCATCTCCTGGGCGCACTCGGCTTCGGTGCCGACGATGGCGAGACACTCAGCGCTCCGCGCCAGGGCGATGAGACGCAGGTGCGGTTCCTCCCGCCGCGTGAGCTGCCGGTAGTGGCGCAGCGCGTCCGTCACCAGGCCGGCGCCGAAGTAGCCGTAGGCGAGGTTGAGGCGCAGCGTGGGCACGTTGTCGTAATCGCCGGCGCGCAGCATCGCCTCGCCCAGCGGAGCCGCCTCCGCGAAGCGCCCGAGGCTCTGCAGGCTCACGACCAGGTTCGTTGCCGCCTCCACCTGGTGGTAGCGGGAGCCGAGGAGCCTGGCCAGCTCGAACGCTTCGCTGTGGAGCTCCAGGCCCGCTTCGAAGCGGCCGACGTCGTCGTGGAGCACCCCGAGTGACGTCAGGTGTTGCACCAGCCGCACGTCCGGACGCTGCTCCCGCAGTCGATCGACGACCGGGGCAAGGAAGGCTATGGCGTCCTCCGGCCGCTGCTGCTCGCGCGCCACGTGCGCCAGGAGCAGGGTGTGGGCGGTGCGTTGTTCCTCGTCGTCGACGAGCGACGCCAAGCGTTCGTTGGCCCGCAGCAGCTCGTCGGCCTCGGCGAGCGACCCCGCCTGCAGCAGCAGGTTCGCTTCCACATGCACGTGCCTGAGCCGCAGCGCCGGCAAGCTGCCTGGCGGCAACCTCACCTGCCGCAGCTCGCGCCTGGCCTCCTCGAGTCGGCCTGTCTCGCGCACCACCTCAACGAGCTGCAGCCTCAGCCACGCGTTGTCGGCGCCGTCCGGCAGTCTCACGGTGGCTCGCTGCAGTACCTCGCCGGCTTCTACCAGCAGCCCGCGTGAGCGCAGCTGCCACACCTGCCGCGACCAGGCCAGCCTGGCTCTGCCGTACTCGCCGGCCGCCCATAGGTGCTCCGCCGCCACCTCGGGGAAGCCCGACTCTTCAAGGTGATCGCCGGCCAGGACGTGCAGGAGCCGCTTGCGCTGCGGCTCGACGCTCTCGTAGAGGGTCTGACGCAGGAGGTCGTGCTGGAACTGACGCTCGGCCACGAACCCCGCCCTCTCGGCCTCGTCCAGCGCGTCGGCGACCTCGGGCGCAGACAGTCCCGTTGCGGCAGCCAGGAACGTGACGTCGTTGGCGCTGGCGGTCACCGCCACCGTCTTCATCACGCGCTGCGCGGCCGGGGAGAGGTTGGCGAGACGCCGCAGGATCACCTCCGACACCACCGGTGGCACGTCGAGCTCCGAGTAGTCGTGCGTGAGGCGGTCCACCTCCGTGTGCCAGTCGCCGTCCTCCTCCCAGAGGGCGCCCGCCTCGAAGAGCGCCTTCAGCGTCTCGAGCAGGAACATCGGGTTCCCGCCCGAACGACCCCACAACCACCGGGCGAAGGTGGGCGGACCGCTCGCGCGCCCCATGAGGTCGGCGAGGAGTGCGCGCACGTCGTCCTCTCCCAGGTCAGGGAGCGGCAGCCGCATGAGTTCACCGCGCGCCGAGAAGGTCGCGAGGAACCGCCCTAAGGCCGGCGTGGCCTCCTCGGCCCGGTAGCTGCCCACCAGCCGCACTCCGCGGTCGGCGAGGTAGGTGAGCGCCTCCAGGGTGGCGGCGTCGGCCCACTGGAGGTCGTCAACCACCAGCAGTGTCCCCACCGTTGCCACGAAGCGCGCCAACGCCTCCAGCAGCCGTCCCCTGGCCAAGTCGGCCCCCAGCGGCGCGGGGCTCAGGTCCGGCGCCACCTCCGGCACCAGTCGCGCCAGGTCTTCCGTGTAGGCGCCGAGCCGCCCTGCCGCGGTCAGGTCCTGGCGCAGCAACCGCGCGAAGGGGTGGTAAGGCACCTGTTCGAGGCCTTCGCTGGCGCCGCAGTAGGTGGCGTTCGGCAGCGCCTCACGCAGTAGCCGCGTCTTCCCGCTGCCAGGCGCTCCGACGACCACCACCAGGGCGGTGTGGGCGCCCTTGAGGGCGGCACACTCCGCCTCGCGGCTCACCAACCGCGGCGTTCGCAGGGGTGCGGGCAACGCCTGGCCAGCCGGCTCCACCTCGGCAACGGCCGGCAAGGCGGTGCCGGCGCGGATGCTCGCGATCAGCTCCTTGGTGGCGGCCAACGGCTCGAGGCCGAGACCTTCACCAAGGGTGGCAGCGAAGCGCCCATACAGCGCCGTGGCGGCGTCACGCCTGCCGAGGCCGGCGAGGAGCCTTAGCTGCGCGACCACCACGTCCTCCGCGAACTCGTCGTAGCCCGACAGCCGCGTGAGGAGCGCCAGCGCCTCCTCGGCCCGCTCGAGCCTGGCGAGGGTTTCGGCGTGCCGCAGCGCAGCGACGTGGAAGGCGGCGTGCAGGTTGGTCCGTTCCGCCTCTGCCCAGGCTTCGGCGGCTCCCACGCCGCCGAACGGGTGGCCGCCCAAGAACGGCCCCCGGTACAGGTCGGTGGCCCGGGCGTGGTCGCCGACGGCCACGGCGCGCCTGAACCGGGCCACGTCGCTATCGGCACGCCAGCGCACGGCGTCGACCCGCGCCTCCAGCTCCGGCTCCAGGTCGAGGCGCTTCGTGCGTAGCAGGAGCTGCCGCAGGTTGCGCCTGGCCGCGTTCTCATCCGACTCGGGCCAGAAGAGGTGAGCCAGGCGGTTGCGCTCCACCCAGCCGCCGTCTGTGGCGAGGTACGCCAGCAGGCAACCGCGCCGGTCCGCTGGTAAAGCTCGCCCGTTACCGGGGTCGCCGAGAACGGCGCCGCCGAACAGGAGCACGTGCTCGGGCACGAGAACAGTGTAGGGGAGGCGGGGCGGGTTAGCCACGACCACCGCCCGGTTCTACCGGCAGGCCGATGTCGCTTTCCGGGCCATCCTCACCTCTGGCACCGCTGCCGAATACTCGATCTGAGGTTCTGCTACGTGGAAGTGCAAATTTTTTCCGCGTTACTTTCGCCCTGGCCCTATTCTCTGCCACAACGGCGCCCGCTAGCCCCGAGGTTTCTTCGTCATCTTGTCCCTGGCTGGGTGCCAAAGCGTGAACCCGCACCCAGAACCTGTGGGCGATCGGGGTCAGAAAGGAGCGGGAGCATGACCACAGCCAAAGCAACGCCCATGGCGAAGCGCACCCTGTTCATGTGTCTGATAGTGGCTGCATCTCTGTTACTGGCCGCCTGCGGCAACGGACCCTCGCCCGACACAGGCACCACGTGCGTTTTCGGAGTTTCGACATTCGGCAATTGCACGTTCGGCCCCTGACCCACTGGGCTGCGATGCCGGCGCCATTCACCTGATATAGCCCGTTTCGAGCAACTCCAGAAAGGAACCGCGATCGTGAGAACACGCAAAACACTCCTGGCTGCAGCACTGATGCTCGCCCTTGCGCTAGGCGTTTGGGGCGTTGCCGTTAGTTTCACCGCCTTCAACTTCAGTGACGGAGATACCCTCTCGGCCGCCGCCATGAACGACGCGCTGAACGCCAATTTCAGCGCTGCTGAGGCCGCCATAACCGCCCTGGAAGCGAGAGTCGCCGCCCTTGAGGAGGCAAACGTAAGCCTGCCCATAGCCTACGGCTTCGTCGCAGTGGGTGGGACCGTCGTACACGGCACAGGTAACTTTGACGTTGTATATGAAAGCGCCAGCAACCGGTACCGTATAACCATCGAAGATGTCAGTTACTTCATTAATAACTACTACACGGTGGCGTCCGCTGGGGGTACCGACAGCAACATCGTCACCACTAGTTCTTTAGGCGGCGACCTGATGGTTTACGTTCACGACGAAGACGGAAACCCAGATGCCAGCGCGGCATTCAACTTCGTGACATTCAAGAAACCATAGATCAACGAGCTGACGCTGCTGGCAAAGAAAGCCCGCTATGGAAAGGACTGCTCCGTAGCGGGCT
>CAZVTS010000057.1:0-16840 GCA_964630175.1 uncultured bacterium | reverse complement strand
TGGTCGGCACGCGCTTCTTCCTCGACCGCAACGTGGACGAGGGCGTGATGGACGGCCCCATCGCACTCGAGCGCTCCGGCGCTGACGGTTCCGAACCGCTCACCGCCACCGCCGATCAGATGTCTTTCGCGGTGGGAGAGCAGCGCGCCACGCTGGTGGGCAACGTGCGGGTCCTCAGCGAGGCGCGCACCACCAGTGGCGACTCCCTGGAGCTGGACGAGGCTGCCGGCACCGCCGTGCTGCTTGGCAACCCGGCGCGCAGCGTGAGAGGCTCCGACGTGCTGGAAGGCAACCGGCTCTTGTACTACCTGGATTCCGACGACGTGGTGGTTATGGGCAACGTGACGGGTGAGCTAGAGATAGACCTGGACTGAGCGGCCCCGCTACTCCCTCTTCGGCAGCGTTACGACCAGCACGCCCGAGGCCAGGTGCGCCGTGCTGCCCTCCGCGTCGACCGGGCCGGGCAGCTGGAACGTGCGCTGGAACGGCCCAACGGCCCGCTCGCTGAACACCTTCTCGCCCAGTTCGAAGTTCGGTTCTCTCAGGCCCGCCACGTGGACCTCGTCCTCGTCGGCCGCGATCTCCAGGTCCGCCAGCTCCACGCCGGGCACCTCAATGTGTAACTGGAAGGCGTGACCTATGTCGACGAGGTCGGCCCTGGGGGTCAGCGGGGCGCGTTCCGCATGGTTCTCGAGCAGGGCTCCGATGCTGTCGCGGATGTCCAACAACTCCTGAACGTCGGCTCCGGTGCCGTACTTCTCGATCTTCATGGCGAGAGTGTAGCACCCCGTTCCTGGGCGTCTGTTAGCGTTTGGCATGCCCGTCCTGCCCATGCTCGCCGGACCCACCGCCTCTGGCAAGAGCGCTGCCGCCATGCGCTTGGCGGAGCGTTACGGGCTCGACATCGTGAGCGCGGACTCCATGCAGGTCTACATCGGCATGGACGTTGGCACGGCCAAGCCGAGCGCCGAAGAGCGCGCTCGCGTTAGGCACCACCTCATAGACGTGGTCACGCCCGCCGAGCCATTCTCGGTGGCGGATTACGTGCGCTTGGCGGAGGCCGCCATAGCTTCGGTGCTTGCCGAGGGGCGTTCGGTGCTCGTCACCGGCGGTACCGGCTTCTACCTACGCGCCTTGCGCTCGGGGTTGCCAACCGTTCCGCCCGCCGACCCAGGGGCGCAGGCGCCCCTGTGGGAGGAGGTACGCTCAGGCGGGCTCAACGCGCTGGTAGCAGAACTGCACGCGGCTTCTCCGGCGGACGCGCTCCGCGCGGAGCGCAACCCACGCCGGGTGGTGCGCAGCCTCGAGGTGCTGCGCACCACGGGCAAGCCACCGAGCGCGTTCCCGCGCCTCCCGCCCAAGTACCGTTACGACCTGCTCGTGCTCGACCCGCCGCCCGAGCCCCTGGCAGAGCGCATAGAGGAACGCGCGCGCCGCATGTTCGACCTCGGGTTGGTAGCCGAAGTACGGCGCCTGCTGGCCGAGTACCCGGAACAGCCCACGGCCCTGCAGGCCATCGGCTACAAGGAGGTAGCGGCTCACCTCAGGGGCGAGACGAGCGAGGCGGACGCGCTGGCGGCCGTGGTGCTCGGGTCGCGGCAGTACGCCAAGCGTCAGCGCACGTGGTTCCGCCGTGAGCAGGCCTCCGTTACCGTGTCAGACTTCGGAGAGTTGTCTGAGAAGGAGTTGGACGAGTGGCTGCGGGGTGTGCTCGCGCTTTGAGCTGAGCGCTACTTGCTGACGGGCTCCCCGCGTGAGCCTTCAGGCTGACCGGCGGCCTCGCCTGCGCCCTTGCCCTTCTTGCGGCGGCCGTGGAAGAAGCCCTTCACCTTGTCGGCCACGCTGCCCTGCTCCGAGGTGGCCTCGCCGGCCTCGGCCGCGTACGCCTCGAGGTGTTCGCGGGCCTGCGCGCTGAGGCCCTTGGGCACGGTGACTTTGGCGCTGATTATCTGATCGCCGTTACCGGTCTGCCGGAGGCGGGGCATGCCCTTGCCGCGCAGGCGGAACTCGGTGCCCGGCTGGGTGCCTGCGGGGATCTTCAGCTGTTCGTCGCCGTCCAGGGTGGGCACCACGAACTCGGCGCCCAGCGCCGCCTGCGCGATGCCGAGCTCGAGCTCGTAGTGCAGGTCGTCGCCCACGCGCTCCAGGAACGGGTGCTTCTCGAGCTGCAGGTAGAGGTAGAGGTCGCCGGCCGGGGCTCCGCCTACGCCGGCGTTGCCCTCCCGCGGCACCCGGAGGCGATAGCCGCCGTCGATGCCGCGTGGCAGGGTCACGTCCACGCTGTCTTTCGATATCTCGCGGCCGCGGCCGTTGCACATGTGGCAAGGCTCCGTTATGACTTCGCCGTCGCCGTGGCAGTCCGGGCAGGTGCGCGCCGTGACGACCGCTCCGAAGATGGACTGCGCCTGCACCCTCACCTGGCCGGCGCCACCGCAGCGCTCGCAGGTGTGCCTGCCTCCGGAGCCCGGCTCCGCGCGGTCGCCATGACAGTGATGGCAGGCCGCCATGCGTTCCAGCTCCACAGCCACGGTGGCGCCGTCCCTGGCCTGCTCGAGGGTTATGGAAAGCTCCGCCTCCAGGTCTTCGCCCGGTTGGCCCTGCTGCCTGGCGCGGCCGCCGCCGAAGTTGCCTCCGAAGTTGGCGCCGAACACGGAGGCGAAGATGTCGAAGATATCGCCGCCCATGGGGATGCTCTCGTCCACGCTGCCGTAGCGGTCGTAGCGGGCGCGCTTGTCGGGGTCCGACAGCACGGCGTAGGCCTCGTTGATGGCCTTGAACTTCTCTTCGGCTTCGTTGTTACCGCGGTTCCGGTCCGGGTGGTAGGTGAGCGCCAGCTTCCGGTAGGAGGTCTTGATGGTCTTCTCGTCGGCGGTGCGCTCCACCTCGAGGATGGCGTAGTAGTCGGGCATGCAGCGGCCAGTATAACGGAGCGTTCCGGGCGGGCCGGTTGCGCGCGGGGCGCTCGCAGGCGGCGCTCGGTCTCACGCCGCGAAGAGGGTGGGGTCAGCCGCGGCGCGTGAGCGTCTGCAGCCGCTTGGAGGCCTCTTCCGCGTCGATCTCGCCCTTCTCCAGGAGGTCGAGGACGGCGGCGCGCTCCTCGGCCGGGTCGGCGCCGACCTCGTAACCGAGCGCGAGGAGGAGCTTCTCGAAGCGGAGCCTGACGGTGGGGTAGCTGACGCCCAGCATGCGCTCCACTTCCTTGAGGTTGCCGCGCACCTTCACGTACAGGCGGAGGAAGTCGAGGTTCTCCTCGGGGAGCACCGCGAACTCGTTCGGTTCGAAGCGTCCCTCTATCTTCACGCCGCTCTCCTCGCACTCCAGACGGGTGACGAGCAGCGGGCCCCCCGTCACGGGGCACTTGGTAGGCATGGGCAGTCTGGCCATCTCTGTTCTCCTGTTCGGGCGATCAGTGTGCAGTCGTTGCTCTGTGAGTCTCGCCTGTGCGCACGAATCAGACGACCTCGATGACGATGCGGGCGGTGCTCTTGCCGTCTTCGTCCGAAATGGCGTCGATGTCCACGAGCTTCCCGTCGGGCAGGTCGTCGCCGAGTGACGCCAGGATCTCCTCGATATCGATGCCTTGTTCCTTCAGTTCGCTGCCGGCGTCCTTGGGGAGGAAGCGAGCGGCGAAGCGGGCGAGCGCGATGGGAACGTTCACGCGCACCTTGGTGCCCGTACCCTCCCCGCCTTCGGTGAGGTTCTCGTCGATGGAGATGCGCAGCAGTCGGGCGTGGCCGCCGCGCCTGGGTGCGCTCAGGGCAACGGACGCTTCGGGTTGCCCGCCCCCCAGGGCCTTCAGGAGGTTGGCTGCCTCGTCCACCGAGATGGTGCCGGCAGCCAACATGTCCAGGATCCTGCGTCTGTCCTCGCTCTCAGCCATTTCTTGGCTCCAGTTTGATGTTGCCGGTGGTGACGGCCACGGTGAGGCGCGCCTCACCGGCGCCGTAGCGGCCTTCCAGGCTCTCGCCCAGGCTGCTGCTGATGGTCCTGTTGTCCAGGAGCTTGTTGGAGATGTCGCCGATGGAAGCGTCCGCCTTGATGATCACGCTCGAAGCCGGCGCCACCTTCAGGTCCACGGCGCCGGCCGTCACGCTGACGCGGTGCTCGCCGCTGGTGAGCTCGACCTCGATGTCGAGATCGCCGGCGCGACTGGTGAAGTCGATGCCCTTCAGGCCGGTGGCGTCTAGATCGCCGGCGGTCAAATGCCCCCGCAGGTAGGGAACGTTCACCAGGTCTACGTCTCCGGCGGTGGCCGCCAGGTCGAGGCCGTAGCCGGGGGGTATGCGCAGGGAGAGTTTGCCGCTGCGCAGGCGGCCGATCACCTTGTCCAGGAACGAGCCCGAAGGCTGATCCCAGCGCACCCTGAAGCCGTTCTCGCTGCGTTCCACGATGACGTCCACGGGGCCGTCGCTCTCCGCCTCGGGCTCTTCCAGGCGCTCGTCCACCTTCACGTGCAGGTCGCCGGCCAGCATCTGGAGCGATACCCAGCGCGTTCCCGCCGGGGCCGCCGTGGTGGGGGCGTCCGGGGCGGGTGGCGGTGTGGGCGCGGCCGGCCTGACCGGGGCTGCCTGGGGTGGCGTCTGCGCCGGTGCGTCCACCGCCGGCATCGGAGCGACCACGGCCGCCTGCGCGCCGGCACCCTCGATGGCGCGCGCCTCCGCGCCCATCTCCTCGTCTGCGGCTCGCAGCTCATCATCGGCCTCGCGGGCCGCGTCCAACACTGCGATGAGCTTCTCGCCTTCGGCCTGCGTGATGCGGCCGTCGCGCACCATCTGTCTCACTCGTTCGATGTCAGTCACTTGTGTTGTCCTCCGGGGTGGGACTGCGCCGTGGCCGACGCGTAGTTCGTTCGCGCCGCGCCCAGTTTGAGCGGGCGGCTCAGCCTGCGAGGTACGCCTCGCCTCGGTTGGTGTCCGCTTGCCCGTAGCCGCTCAGGTGGTCGGCGCGTTTGCCGCCATCTATCTGGTTGGCCCAGGTGCGGAAGGTGCGGGCTGCGAACCTGGCGAGCCGCGTGGTCGCTCCCCGTGTGAGCCTTGCTTCCTGCGCTTCCTTACGAAGCTTCGCTACGTGTTCGTGGGCGTTGCCGATGATCCGGGGATCGAACATGCTCCTCGCCTCCTCGAAAGGATGATAAGCGGGGCATGTCGTTTTGTCAAGCTTTGATTACTATTCTGTAACCTTCGGGTTTCTATCCTTCGCGCTCCAACTTGAGCACGTAGCCGCCATCGCGGAACCCGACCACCGTATAACCGCGTTCCAGCAGGCGCGCCATGGTGACGCCGACCGCGCCGCGCCAGCGCCGCGCCAGGTCAGGATCGGCGGTCAGGAGGCTGGTCACATCCAGGGGCACCGCCACCCGAACGGTCTCCGCACCGTCCGGCACGGTAGCTATCAACGGTTCGGCGTCCGGACCGGGACTGTTGGGGGTGACGGCCCACGGTGCGGGCACCTGCTCGCTCCAGGAACCGGCTGCGCTCTGGGTCTCGTGACCTTGCCTGCCGGCACCGTGGCCCGGTTCCAGACGCCGCACCCTCTCGGAGTCGAGTTGCCACACGGCCAGCAGGCGGTCACTGCTCTGCCCGCCGCCCAACGGTCCACTCATCGGTCCATAGAAGTCGGTCAGGTAGTCGAACGCCAGCGCTCCCAGATGCTCGAGGTTAAGCCTGGCGTTACGGGCCTGCAGCGGATCGAACGTCCACGAGATCCACCCCAGGCCGTTGGCGAGCGCCCACCGGCGCTGGTTCCACTTGAGGCCTTGCCCGACTCCCAGGCCCCGCCCCTCGCTGCGCACCGCCACCATGTGGGAGTGAAGGCCCTCACCGCTCATGCCGCGGCCATGTGGCCTGGCCAGGAAGCCGTAAGAGAACCCGATCATCCTGTCGCCCTCGAACGCGGCGGCGACGAGGCCGCCAGCGTGCTCGACCGCCCGCAGCTGTGACGAGGGGACGATGTCGTCGGGCCCCCACACCTCACGCTGAACGGCCTCTATCTCCACGAGATCTGCGTACGTCAGGCCGCTACGGATCTCGTACCGACGTGAACCTACGGTGACTCCACCACTCATGCTTCAGGAGTTTACGGTCTACGGGTTGCGGTATGCAGCGTCAGTCTCGGCTCGCGCCGTCTCGTCGGCCTTCGCTGGAGCTCCTGACGACCTTCTCGCTCTTCCGGCCATCTGGCGAAACGCCCGTGAGGCTGAAGCGAGGCTCGTCCACTTCCCAGCCCGTGAGGCTCTCCACGTACTCTTTCAGGAAGCGGCCGAGCGGCACGCCGTTGATCTCAGGCGCAGGAACGTCCATCACCTCGCCCGTTTCGTGGCACACCACGTGATAGTGGGGCGTTACGTTGCTGTCGTAGAACGACTGCCCCGTGGGGGTCTTGTACTCGCGCACCAGCCCGGCCTCGGACAGGGTGGTGAGGTTGAGATAGACGGTGGAGAGGCTCAGCTCCTCGCCGCGGCCCTTAAGGTCGACGTAGAGGCTCTCGGCGCTCACGTGGCGGTCGCGCTCGAGCAGGTAGCTGAGGATGACCTCGCGTGGCCGGCTGTAGCGCAGACCGTGGTCCTTGAGCACCTCACGCATCTCGAGCTCGGCCTGTTTCCGGCCCTTGGGGCCTGCCGCTTGATGGGCGCCGTTGGAACGCTTGCTACTCAATGCTCTCTCTTACCTCTCTGGAAATGCCTTTTCCGCAGGGCATGGTATCACGCACCGAAATGAGACCGCCCCACCAGGAGGACATAACCTCGGGCGGGGCGGTCGAGGGGTTCACCGGCGGGACCAGCGGTCAGATCAGGTCTGCTACCGCGTCCCGTTCCTCGAGGAGCTCCTGCTCACTGAGCCGCATGCGCTCCTGGATGAAGGCGCCGTTCTCGAGCCCTTCTACGACCTTCACCTGTCCGCCGGACACGGTAACTGGGAAGGAGTAGATGATGCCTTCGGCCACGCCGTACCAGCCGCGGCTGGGGATGCCCATGCTCACCCAGTTGCCTTCAGCGGTGCCAAGCGCCCAATCGCGCATGTGATCGATGGCCGCGTTGGCGGCGGAAGCGGCGCTGGAGGCTCCGCGCGCATCGATGATGGCGGCGCCGCGCTTCTGCACCACCGGGATGAACTCTTGCTCGGTCCAGGCCGCGTCTACCGCGCCGGTGGCGGGTTCGCCGTTCACCAGGGCGTGGTTCAGGTCCGGCACCTGGGTGCTGGAATGGTTCCCCCAGATGATCATCCGGTCCACATCGGCAACGCGCGCACCGGCCTTGTCTGCCAGTTGGCTGAGGGCGCGGTTATGGTCGAGCCGCGTCATGGCGGTGAACTGCTCCGGCTTCAGGTCCGGGGCGTTGCGCATGGCGATGAGGCAGTTGGTGTTGGCCGGGTTGCCTACCACCAGCACCTTCACGTTCCTGGCTGCGTGGTCGTTGAGCGCCTTGCCCTGAACAGTGAAGATAGCGCCGTTGGCCTGCAGCAGGTCCTTGCGCTCCATGCCCGGCCCGCGTGGCCTGGAGCCCACCAGCAGAGCGTACTCGGCATCCTTGAACGCCACGGCTGGATCGTCGCTGGCCACCACGCCGTGCAGTAACGGGAAGGCGCAGTCCTTCAGTTCCATGATCACGCCCTCGAGCGCCTTCAGGGCGGGCGTTATCTCGAGCAACTGGAGGATCACCGGCTGGTCCTTGCCTAGCATGTCTCCCGATGCGATTCGGAAGAGCAGCGCGTAACCTATCTGTCCGGCTGCGCCGGTAACCGCCACGCGAACTGGCTGCTTCATTCAGAACACCTCTGATCGTTGTGGGATCGCGCCGCACGCAGGCACCTTGCCTGGCTCGCCTGCCGGCCCGTCTTCATGGAATGGTACCACCGCTCCAGCGCGGCTCAGGCCTGGTAGCCGAGGAGCTCCAGCAGCCTTTGCAGTTCGTCCTCGTCATGGAAGTAGAGCTCTATGCGCCCCTTCTTCTCACCGCTGATGCTCACCCGCGTTCCGGCGAAGCGGCTAAGGTCCTGCTCCAACTGGTGGTACGCCGACGCCGGCTTGCCTGTACCCGCTCGCTCTGCCGGCGCCGCCGCGCGCTTGAGGCCCTCCGCCTGTCTCACTGTCAGGTCCCGGCGCACGATCTCGGCCAAGGCCCAGGCGCGGTCCGCGGTGGGCTGCGATAGCACGGCGCGTGCGTGGCCCGCCGATATCACGCCGCTCTCGAGGGCGTCCTGCGCCTCCGCCGGCAGCGTCAGAAGCCTGAGGGTGTTGGCTATGGCGCTGCGGCTCTTGCTGACGGACTCGGAGACCTGCTCCTGGGTCAGGCCGAACTCGAGGAGCTGCTTGTACGCCCGGGCTTCCTCCATCGGGTTCAGGTCCTCCCGTTGGAGGTTCTCGATGATGGCGATCTCCAGAGTCTCCTTGTCGGAGAGCTCCCTGACCACGGCGGGGATGGTGACGAGTCCGGCTTGTCGCGCCGCCCTGAAGCGTCGCTCGCCGGCCACGATCTCGTACCCGTTCTCCGCCGGGCGCACCAGGATCGGCTGCAGCACGCCCTTCGCCGCGATGGACGCCGAGAGCTCCGCGATGGCGCCCTCGTCCATGGTCAGCCGCGGCTGGAACGGTGAGGCCCTCAGCTGGGCCAACGGCACTTGCTGCACGTCCTTGCCCACTTTGGGTAGCAGTGCATCCAGCCCTCTTCCCAACCCTCTACTCTTGGCTGACACGCTCGAGTACCTCCTCCGCCAACGCCCTGTACGCCAGCGCCCCCTGCGATGTGGGCGCGTATGTGAGCACGGATTCGCCGTATGAGGGCGCCTCTGCCAGCCTAACCGTGCGTGGGATCACCGTCTTGAACACGAGCTCCCCGAAGTGCCGCCTGACGTTGTCCTCTACTTCCTGCGAGAGCCGCGTACGGCCGTCGTACATGGTGAGCAGGATGCCGAGGATGCGCAGGTCCGAGTTGATGGAGCCCCGCACGCGCTCGATGGTCTCCATCATGCTGGCGATGCCTTCCAGGGCGTAATACTCCGTCTGCAGCGGCACGATGAGGAGGTCCGCCGCCGCCAAGGCGTTCAGCGTGAGCGCGCCCACCGAGGGCGGCGCGTCGATGACGATGAAGTCGTGGTTCGGCCGCACTCCGGTTAGCCCGCGCGAAAGCAGCAGCATGTTCTCCCGGCTGGCGCCCAGCTCCACGGCGGCCCCCGCCAGGTCGGCGGACGAGGCGAGCAGGTCTAGGTTCGGGATGGCGGTACGGCTCACAGCCCTCCGTGCGGAGGAGCGGCCGGCGATGACGTCGTAGACGGTTCTTTCGGGGTCGACTACGCCGACGCCACTGCTGGCGTTGGCTTGCGGGTCGAGGTCGACCAGGAGGATCTTGCGCCGCTCCGCCAGGGCCGCCGAAAGGTTCACGGCTGTAGTGGTCTTGCCGACGCCACCCTTCTGGTTGATCACGCCGATGGTTGGCATGCTTGCCCTCCGGGTAGCTTGACTGCGACGAGGCTACCACGCCCCTCGAGCGGCTCCTCCACCACCTCGGCTCCGGCCGGTACGGTCTTGGCTGCGCTCCCTGGGGTACCCGCTCCCGGGTCCAAGGCGGCAGCGATGCCGTCCAGGCGCACCTCGTGGCCGGTCCCGCGCCGGCTCACGAGCCAGCATGGGTCGCGGTGCAGGTGGCGCGTCAGCCGCACCAGGTCCACGATCTCGCCGACCGCCTGTGCGGTTATCACGTGGGCGCACACGCCCGTCAGGTCCTGCACGTCCCCACCGAACACCTGCGCGTTATCGAGTCCGAGGCTGGCGGTGGCCAACTCGAGGAAGGCCGTGCGGCGGCGGCGGCGCTCCACCAGATGAACCTTGGCCTCCGGTAGCGCCGCGGCGATCACTATCCCTGGCAGCCCGGCCCCGGAACCGACGTCCACTACGGTTGGCGCCGCGCCAGACACGCGTTCTATGAAGCGCGCGTAGCTAAGCGCGTCACTGATGTGGTGCGCAAGGTCTCTCAAGCCCGCGTCCGAGAGCAGGTCCAGCGTCTTGTGATAACGGGTGATGAGCGCGGCGTACTGGTCGAGTCGTTCTGTTAGGTCCACCATCTGCATCCTGGGCTAGCGTAGCCCGGATTGTTTCACGTGAAACATTTCCGGGGTTAGCGCTTGCGAGCTCGTTCCACGCGGGAGGCGCTTCCGAGCAGCACCGGCCCCGCGGGCTAGGGAACGCGGTCGCGCTGTCTGAACTGTTCGGCTTGCCGAAGGGCTCTCGTGAGGTTCGCGTGTGCCACCGGGCGCCGGGGTTCTCGTCGTGATTGTTTCACGTGAAACATCTCAGGCGTCGAGGTTAGTCGTGAGCACCACAGCGCCGCGCGACGCCTCTCTCCGCTGACGCGTCTCCTTCAGCGGTTAAGCGCGCACCTCGTCGCCGGTCGGCACGGTGCCGCTCTCACCACCCGAGGCGGCCTTGCCGGGCTTCCTGGTCTTCAAGTGCACCAGCAGCGCCGTCACGTCGCTATCGCGCACGCCCCTCACGCGCTGCGCCGCCCCAAGGGATGCCGGCGCGGCCTTCGTTAGGGCGTGGGCGCCCTCTATCGACAGACCGGGCACCCGGCCGAACTCCACCCCGCTCAGGCGCATCTTCTCGTAGTCCGCCCGCCCCTCGAGGTGTTTGCGGGACCGCTCTATGTAAGCCGCGTAGCGCACGAGTGTCTCAACGCGGCCGACCTCCTCCGCCGTCAACTCCGTCTCCGCGGGCCCCACGAGGGCCGTCACGTGCTCGTAATCGACTCCCGGCCGACACAGCATCTTCGCGGCGAGGTCGCCCTGGTAGCGCGCCTGGCCGAGGCGCTCGACCTCCGCGTTCACGCGCTCCTCCGAACGGCGCTGACTGGCCAGGCGCTCCCCGTCAACGGTTCCCCACTCATGGCCGAGCCCCATCAGCCTCGCGTTCGCGTTGTCCTGGCGGTGCAACAGGCGGAACTCGTTGCGTGAGGTGAGCATGCGGTACGGCTCCTCGATGCCCCACCGCACGAGGTCGTCCAGCATCACCCCCAGGTAGCCCTGGTCGCGCCTCACGGTCACCCGTTCCATGCCGGCCGCGTGTCGCGCAGCGTTCACGCCCGCCACGAAGCCCTGCGCAGCGGCTTCTTCGTAGCCACTGGTGCCGTTGATCTGGCCGGCCGAGAACAGGCCGGCCAGGTGCCGCGACATCAGCGTCACGTCCAGTTGAGCCGGGTCCAGCGCGTCGTACTCGACGGCGTAGGCGTAACGGTGGATCGTGGCCCTCTCGAACCCAGGCAGCGTACGGATCATCTCGTCCTGGATCCGCGGCGGCATAGAGCTGGAAAGCCCCTGGAGGTAGAGCTCGCTCGTGTTCACTCCGTCGGGTTCGACGAAGAGCAGGTGATGATCCTTATCGGCGAACCGCACCACCTTGTCCTCGATGGAAGGGCAGTAGCGGGGCCCCGCCGCGTCGATCTCTCCGCCGTACATGGCCGATTCGAGCAGGTTGTCCTGGATAAGCGCGTGCGTCTCCGGCGTGGTGCGCGTCAGCCACGTCGGCGTGCTCGTCATGCGCGGACCGGGTACCCCGCTGAACGTGCCTGGCGGGTCGTCCGAAGGCACCTCCTGCAGCACGCGCATATCGACCGAGTCGGCACGGATGCGGGGCGGCGTGCCCGTCTTGAGTCGCACGAGGGTGTGACCCGTTGCGCGCAGACTGGCCGAGAGGTGTCGCGCGGGCGCCTCCCCCTGCCGCCCTGCCGGCCTCTGCTGCTTCCCGTACCAGACGACGCCGGCGAGGAACGTCCCCGTGCACAGCACCACGCTGGGCGCTCTGAGCCGCCGACCATCGGTAGTGACCGCTCCCACGACGCGCCCGTCGGCCACCGCGAGCTCGGCGATCTCCGCACGCACGATCTCTACCCCCGGTGCGCTCTCGATCAGTTCCCGCGCTGCGGCGGCATAACCGTCTCGTTCGTTCTGAACCCTCAGCGACTGCACCGCCACGCCCTTGGAGGCGTTGAGCGTGCGCGTGTGGATGGCCGTCCTATCGGCCAGCTGGCCCATGACGCCGCCCAGCGCGCCAAGCTCGAACACGAGCTGCGACTTCCCCGGGCCCCCGATGGCGGGGTTACACGGCATCAGACCGATCTTGTCCGGGTTCGGCAGCACCATGGCCGTACGCGCCCCCAGGCGCGCAGCGGCCATCACCGCTTCGATACCGGCGTGCCCTCCCCCAACAACGATGACGTCGAACTCCGTGTTCATACCAACTCCCACGCCCTACCCCGCCCCTTGCCGAGGCGAGGCAGAACTCGCAGTGAAGAAGGTACCACGCACACCTGCGCTCAACTGCAGCGGCGCTACCGGGCCGCGCGGCATGCGAACCGCGGCTGGTGACTCGCGCCCGCGGGCGCCCAGCCCGGGCCTGTGGGTCACCTGAGCCCCTCACCTGCAGGCTGGAATGGGTGTAGGGTGAACTCCCTGCATCTGCTAGACTGCTGGACCGGCGCAACGCCCGGAACGCCCCGCCAGGCCCGCATCACCGCCTGGCAGATGGTGCACCAGGCATGCCAGGACTCACAACTCCGCGCGCAGGCCCTGTGGCCCGCGGAGGCGTCCCGGGACCGACTCCGCCCACGCAGCGGGCACCGAAGAGTGCGGCCCCGCGCGCCGCTAGCGCCCGTCAGCAGTAGACATGGCGGCAGGACATGAGCAGCACCAATGCGGACCCCGCACCGGAAGATGGTCGGGTGACGAGAAGGATGGTTGGACACGATGTCAGGAATCGACGGCGGGATCTGGGATGACGTCATCGCACACGTGCGGGACGAAGTCCCGGAGGTCGAGTTCCGCACCTGGTTCGGCAGCGTAGCCCTGCTCGGCATCGAGGACGGCGCGTTCGTCATCGGCGTTCCGACCACTTTCGCGCGCGACTGGATACGCGCTCACTACAGTTCCGTCATCGAGGCGTCCCTAAGACAACTGGGCGTCACGGAGCCGCGCCTCGCCTTCCAGGTCATGCCCAGCAAGGCGCCCGAACAGCAGGACATCTTCAGCGCCCAGCCCGAAGCCGTTGCCAAGCCGCCACCCGGTCGGCAGCCAGCGCCACAACTGAACCCCAAGTACGTGTTCACCAACTTCATCGTTGGTGCGAACAACAACTTCGCGCACGCTGCAGCCCTGGCCGTAGCCGAGGCACCGGGCAAGGCCTACAACCCGCTCTTCCTGTACGGCGACGCCGGCCTGGGCAAGACCCATCTGATGAACGCCGTGGGGCACGCGGTTGCCGAGCGGTACCCCAGCATGTCCATCGAGTACGTAACCACCGAAGCCTTCACCAACGACCTGATCACTGCCATCCGCGAAGATCGCATGACCCACTTCCGCGACCGCTACCGCAGCATCGACGTGCTCCTCATAGACGACATCCAGTTCATCGCAGGCAAGGAGCGCACGCAGGAAGAGTTCTTCCACACTTTCAACGCGCTCTACGAATCCGGCAAGCAACTCATCATGTCGTCGGACCGGCCCCCCAAGGACATCCCCACTCTTGAGAACCGCCTCCGAAGCCGCTTCGAATGGGGCCTCATCACGGATATCCAGGCACCCGAACTCGAGACCCGCATCGCCATCCTGGCCATGAACGCCGAGTACCGCGGCGTCAAAGTGCCTCAGGAGGTCATCGACTACATAGCTCGCCACGTGACCTCCAACGTTCGCGAGCTCGAGGGGGCCCTGGTTCGGGCCATCGTCTACTCGTCGATGAGTCAGCAGCCCCTCAACCGCCAGACCGTGGCCAAAGCGCTCTCCGACGTGTTCGCGCCCAGCGACATGCAACTGACCATGCCCGACATCCTGCAGCGCACCGCGGAGCACTTCTCGGTCAGGCCAGAAGACGTCAGGGGCAAGAGTCGCCGCCAGGAGCTGGTCGTTCCCCGCCAGGTGGCCATGTACCTCATCCGCGAACTCACCCCGCACTCGTTCCCGGAGATCGGCGCCTACTTCAGCGGCAGAGATCACTCCACCGTCATGTACGCGGTGAACAAGATCCAAGACCAGCTCGACCGTGCCGAAGGGGTCACGCGTGAGGTCCAGGCGCTCAAGGAAGCGCTCATCTGAACGGCCTCGTTGCCGCTCCCCTCTTCGGCTCTGGCCAGCCAACTCACGTTCTTGTGGAAAACCCTGTGGATTACGTGTGCACAACCTGTTGGTCCTCGTGTGGACAACCTTGACCGCAGCCGACCTGTGAACCGCTATGGATGGATTCCCGGGTTCTCCACATGGACGCCCGACTTGTCCACAATCTCCTGCACACGTCGACCAGCGTGTGCAGCGCCGGTTAATCGGTTTTTCAACAGTTTCCGCAGGGCCTACTATTAAGGCTTCCACATTCGCTAGGTTAGAGATGAACCCCGGTAGGTTCTTGTCTATGTCACATATGGGCAGAGATCCAGGTTCCATGAAGAGAACCTGTCGAGCGGCGTTATGACAAGCTCAGACAACTCAAGGAGCACGGTAACAAGGCGAAAAGACGAGTCCGATTGGGCCAAAACTGTGCGCCCCCACCGCGCTTTCGGGTATGCTTTGTGCGCCGTGGACGCGCGCTCAGGCCGTGTGCATGGTCGAGGAGTGTGAATGAGGGTTCTGGTCTCAAAGAAGAGCCTCGCCGATGCGCTTGCCAAGGTGGAGCGCATCGTTCCCAGCCGGTCCAGCAACCCCGGTCTGAGCCTGCTTAGGATCGACGTTCAGGACGAGGTTCTCGTGCTCAGCGGGTCCAACATGGACGTAGACATCCGCGCCAGGCTCACCGCCGATGTTCAGGGCAGTGCCAGTTTCGCGGTCACGGCTCACGTGTTCGGGCAGATAGTGCGTGCCCTGCCGGGCGATGACGTGGAGATGGAACTCTCCGAGACCGAGATGCAGGTCACTTCGGGCAACTACACCACCAAGCTTCAGTTGGTGGCGTCGGGGTCTGCCGCCATCCTGAACTTCCCCGAAACGCATAGCGGCAGCATCGACGCGCACCAGTTCGCCAGGGCCCTGAGCGCCGTCCGCTACGCGGCCGCCGTGGCGGACTTCCAAGCCGTGTTCCGGGGCGTGAAGCTCGAACTGGGCAAGACGCACACGAGAGCCGTGGCCACCGACGGTTTCCGGCTGGCGTACTACCATCTGGAAGTTGGCACCGGCATCGAGGCCGACATCATCGTGCCCGCGCGCAGCGTGGAAGAGCTCCTGCGAGTGCTGGACGAAGGCGACGTAGCCCTGCAACTCGACGGAGGTCAGCTCAGTGTGGCGCACGGAGGTTACGCGCTCAACCTGAAGCTGATGGACGGCACCTTCCCGGACTACGAACGTGTCATACCGGCGAACTACCCCGTGAGCATCACCCTGCCCGCAGCGGGCCTTTCGGAGGCCGTTTCACGCGTGGCGCTCATGGCCGACAAGAGCGCCAACAACAGGGTCGACCTGTTCGTGAAGGACGGTCAACTGCGCATAACGGCGGAAGGTAGCTTCGGGCGCAGTCAAGAGGCCGTAAGCGTGATGCAGGAGGGCACCGATTCCGAGATCCAGCTCGCCTACAACTCCAAGTACTTGATAGACGCGCTGGCACCGGCCGCGGGCGACATCAGGCTGCGCTTCTCCGGCGTCAACGCTTCCCCCAGCGTAGTGAACGACCTGGGCGATCCCGGCTATCTGGCGATGGTCGTGCCACTACGAACAAGCTGAAACCTCGAAGAACTCAGGAGGACCGATGACCACCATCGAAGACGTTCGTGCGATCGAACAGCTCGACTCGCGCGGGAACCCCACCGTGGGCGCCGTCGTAACACTGGCTGGCGGCGACCAAGGAACCGCCCTGGTGCCTTCAGGCGCCTCCACCGGAGCCCACGAGGCGGTCGAGCTGCGTGACGGCGGCGCCCGTTACCTCGGTAAGGGCGTTCAGCAGGCGGTGCAGAACATCGAGGAGCGCATAGCACACGAGGTGCTGGGCATGGACGCCCTCGATCAGGCCGCAGTGGACCGCGCCATGTGCGACTTGGACGGCACACCCAACAAGGGCGACCTGGGCGCCAACGCCATCCTGGCGGTGTCGCTGGCCACCGCGCGCGCAGCTGCCGGTGCCCTGCAACTACCGCTGTACCGCTACCTCGGCGGCCCCAACGGACGGATGCTTCCCCTGCCGATGATGAACGTCATCAACGGAGGTCAGCACGCCGATAACGCGGTCGACATGCAGGAGTTCATGCTCCTGCCGGTCGGGTTCTCCACGTTCGGCACCGCCCTCAGGGCAGGCGTGGAAACGTTCCACCAACTCCGCAAGGTGCTCGCCGGCAAGGGTTACAACACCAACGTCGGCGACGAGGGCGGCTTCGCGCCCGACCTCAAGAGCAACCGCGAAGCGATCGAGGTGTTGCTGGAAGCGATCGAGAAGGCGGGCTACACGCCGGGTGACGAGATCGCCATAGCGCTGGATCCGGCCAGCACGGAGTTCTACAAGGACGGCAAGTATCACCTCGAGGCAGAGAACAAGGTGCTCGACACGGAAGGCATGATCGATTACTGGGAGGAGTGGGTCTCGAAGTACCCCATCCTCTCGATCGAAGACGGCCTTGCCGAGGATGATTGGGTTGGCTGGGCGAAGCTCACCAAACGGATCGGCGACAGGGTACAGCTGGTGGGAGACGACCTGTTCGTCACGAACAGTGCCCGCCTGCGGCGCGGCATCGACGAAGACGTGGGCAACTCCATACTGGTGAAGGTGAACCAGATAGGCACGCTAACGGAGGCGCTGGACGCCATCGAACTAGCCAAGAGCTACGGTTACCGCAACGTCATAAGCCACCGCTCCGGGGAGACGGAAGACACGTTCATAGCGGACCTGG
>CAZVTS010000056.1:0-17637 GCA_964630175.1 uncultured bacterium | reverse complement strand
CGGCCGCCAAGCCCGCAGCCGCGACCCAGGCGTCCGCCGAGAAGACCGCAGAGAAGAAGGCGCCCGCTGCGAAGGCGCCCGCCAAGAAAGAGACTGCCAAGAAAGAGACTGCCAAGAAAGAGACCGCCAAGAAGGAACCGGCCAAGAAGGCGCCAGCCAAGAAGGAGCCGGCCGTGAAGGCTACCGCCAAGAAGGCGCCAGCCAAGACCGCCGCGGCCAAGAAGCCCGGCAAGACCGGCGGGGCGACCGACGGCGCTGCGGTCGACGAGGCGCTCGCGGCCCACGCCTGGCTCGGCTCGGAGGCCATCAGCTCCCTCATCGCCCGCGGCCACGAGGCCGGCAGCCAGCTGGACACCGAGGAGATCACCGACGCGTTCCGGCGCGCCACCCTGGGTGCCGGCCTGGATCCCGAAGAGCAGAACTTCGAGGAGCTGATGGAGCACCTCGAGAAGAGCGGGATCTCGGTCGCGGACCTGGCCGACGACGAGATGCTCGACGAGGACGAGGTGGACGAGGACGACCTCGACGACGAGGACGAGGATGGGGAGCTGGACCGCGAGGAGCTGGAGGCGCGCGCGGAAGCGCTCGCCGACGCCCGCGTGAAGACCAACGACCCCGTGCGCCAGTACCTACAGGAGATCGGGCGCGTGAAGCTGCTCACCCTGGAAGAGGAGATCGACCTGGCGCGGCGCATCGAGTCCGGCGAGGAAGCGCGCGAACGGCTCGACGAGCAGGGTGGCGAACTGGACGACCGCTCGCGCCGCAGCCTCCAGCGGGTGGTGGAGGACGGCGACCTGGCACGGCAACACCTCATCGAAGCGAACCTGCGCCTCGTGGTGAGCATCGCCAAGAAGTACAACGGCAGGGGCATGAGCTTCCTCGACCTCATCCAGGAGGGCAACCAGGGCCTCATCCGCGCCGTGGAGAAGTTCGAGTACCGCAGGCGCTACAAGTTCTCCACCTACGCCACCTGGTGGATCCGGCAGGCGATCAACCGCGCCATCGCCGACCAGTCACGCACCATCCGCATCCCCGTGCACATGGTGGAGACCATCAACAAGCTCACGCGTGCCAGCCGCCGGCTGCAGCAGGAGCTCTCGCGCGAACCCACCTTCGCCGAGATCGCCGACGCCATGGGACCCGACTGGAACGCGGAGAAGGTGGAGGAGGCGTTCAAGCTCACGCGCGAACCGTTCTCCCTCGAAACGCCCATCGGCGACGAGGAGGATTCCTTCTACGGCGATTTCATCCCTGACGAGAACATCGAGTCGCCCGTGGACGAGGCCTCCAAGAACATCCTCTCCGAGGAGCTGGAGGAGGCGCTCGGCAAGCTGAACGAGCGCGAGGCGATGGTGCTGAAGCTCCGCAAGGGCCTGGTGGACGGTCGCGAGCACACCCTCGAAGAGGTGGGCAGCCACTTCGGCGTCACCCGGGAGCGCATCCGCCAGATCGAGAACAAGGCGCTACGCAAGCTGAAGTACCACGAGAGCCGCACCCGCAAGCTGCGCGACTTCCTCGACTGAGCGCGCCAAAGCACAGCTAACACCGCGTCGGCGGCCCTGCAACGGGGCCGCCGATCCGCTTGGGAGCCCTGCGCCGGCCGCGCCGTCAGAGTGGCAGGGTAAGCGGTTCGGACCCGGTGAGCTGAACGGGCCGCCCGCGCAGTTCGAACTCGGCGGCCGCGCCCTCTTCCAGCGTGAACGTGGCGCTTGCCTCCTTCAGGAGTACCCGCACCTTGGCGCCGCCCGTGCGCACCACGAAGCCCAGCTCGCGCCAGCCGGCCGGCAAGCGCGGGTCGAAGCGTAGGGCACCGCCATCGTCGCGCATGCCGCCGAACCCGCAGACCACGGCCTGCCAGGTGCCGCCGGCGGACGCTACATGCACGCCGTCCACGGTGTTGCCGTGCAGGTTCGCCAGGTCCGTGTACAGCAGCTGCTCGAAGTGAGCCGTGGCCTGTTCCGGGTGGCCCACCTCCGCTGCGAGGATGGCCTGCACCGCCGCCGACAGCGATGAATCGCCCGTGGTGAGCGGCTCGTAGAAGTCGAAATCGCGCCGCTTCTGCTCGAGCGTGAAGCGGTGCGCCTGCAAGTAGAGCGCCAGCACCAGGTCCGCCTGCTTCAGCACCTGATGGCGGTAGATGACCAGCGGGTGGTAGTGGAGCAGCAGGGGACGCTTCTCAGGGGGAGTGTTGGCAAAGTCCCACGGTTCCCGCTCCAGCCAGCGAGCGTCCTGAAGGTGCACCCCAAGCGCGTCGTCGTACGGCAACTCCATCGCCTCAGCGGCCCGGCGCCAGGCCGCGGTCTCCGCGGCGGTGAGACCGACGTTGCTGACCAGGCGTGCGTACGCCTCTGGTGCCGCCGTTCGCAGTCCGTCCACCGTGAGGGCCGCCTGCCGCAGGTTGAAGGCCGCCATGACGTTCGTGTAGAAGTTGTCGTCCACCACCGCGCTGTACTCGTCCGGGCCGGTGACGGCGTTGATGTGGAAGCGTCCGGTGGCGGGCTTGTGGAAGCCGAGCGAGAGCCACATCCGTGCCGTTTCCACCAGGATCTCCGCGCCGTACTCCGCCATGAAGGCGTGGTCGGCGGTTGCCGCCACGTACTTGGTGAGCGCGTAGGCCACGTCGGCGTTGATGTGGTACTGGGCCGTGCCCGCCGGGTAGTAGGCGGACGCCTCCTCGCCGTTGATGGTGCGCCACGGGAACAGCGCGCCGGCCTCGGACATGGTGCGCGCGCGGCGCCGCGCCGCCGGCAGCATGCCGTGCCTAAGCAGCAGGGCGTTGCGGGCGAACTCGGGTCTGGTGTGCACCAGGTACGGGAGCACGTAGATCTCGGTGTCCCAGAAATAATGGCCGGAGTAGCCGCTGCCCGTTACCCCCTTGGCGGACACGCCGCGTCCGTCGGCCCGGGCTGATGCCTGCAGCAGCTGGAAGAGGTTCCAACGCAGCGCCTGCTGCACCGCCGGCTGCCCGGCAACGGTAACGTCCGCGTCCTCCCAGAACGCTGCCAGCCAAGCGCGTTGACCGGCCAGGAGCCCGGCGGGCCCCTCCGCGGCGGCGCTCGCGAGCGTGGACCTGGCGGCGCTCAGCAGGTCCTCGAGCTCGTGCGCGGCGCCATCGTGATAGGCCACCAGCTTGTGCAGCGTCACCGGCCGGTTCTGCTGGGCCACGAAGGTGTACGAGGTTCGGGTCTCGCGTGGTTGCGCGGTCACCTCCGGCGCCGCTTCCGTGCCCTCCAACTGGTGACGCGCCATCACCACCACACCCAGGGCAGACCGCTGCGTGGTGTGCGCCAGGTAGGTGGCTCCGTCGTCGGTCACGCCGTGAAGCTTCGGTTGCAGCGCGCCCGTCATGTCCTCCGCCAGGCGGGGGTCGAACCCGGCGGCCGCGCCGGGGTGCCCCGCGTTCGGCGTGCTCACCGCGCCCGGCTCCTGCTCGGTGCCGGCCTGCCTGTCCATGAGCCGGGAGCGGAAAGTTAGCTCCATGGGGCCGTCGAGCGCCGTCACCGTGTAACTCAACAACGCCAGGTGCCTGTGCTCGAAACTCACCATGCGCCTCGACCGCACCTGGACGCGGCCCCCTGCGGCGGTGTGCCAGACGAGCTCGCGCTCCAGGGTGCCGGCCCGCATGTCGAGAACCCGGCTGTACGCCTCAGTGCGGCTACTCCATAGGTCGAGGCGCTCGGACCCCGCCAGTAGCTCAACCGTCTTGGCGTCCGGCAGGTTGAGGATCGTCTGGCCTACCTCTGCGAAGCCGTACGCCCTCTCCGGGTAGTGGATGGGCCAGGTCTCGTGGAAGCCGTTGATGAAGGTGCCGTGCTCGTGCGCTCGGCCGCCCTCCTCGTCGTTGCCGCGCAGCCCCAGGTAGCCGTTGCCAACACCGAACAAGGTCTCGGCGTGCAGCGGGCGTTCCGCCGGCGCGAGGCCGCGCTCCACCAGGCGCCACTCGTCCACCGGGTAATGCTGCCTGTTCAGCGGGGCAGGGCGCAGGCTCTCGGCCAGCTCGGCCAGGTCGCCAACCACCACGTCCGCGCCGGCGGCGCGCAGTTCGGCCTCACCGGCTCCGCGGTTCACGCCCACCACCAACCCGAAGCCGCCCCGTCGGCCGGCCTCGACGCCTAACAGTGCGTCCTCCACCACCACCGCACTGCCCGGTACCACGCCCAGCAGCTCGGCAGCGTGAAGGTAGGTGGCGGGGTCCGGTTTGCCCGCGAGGCCCGCCGCGGCGGCCGCCACGCCGTCCATCACCACCGGGAAGCTCTGCACCAGGCCCGCCGCCTGCAGCACGTGGTGAGCGTTCCTGGAGCTCGAGACGACGGCCACCGGCGTGCCCACGGCCTTCAGCTCGGTCAGGAGACGCAGCGAGCCCGGGTAGGCGGCCACGCCTTCTTCCTCGAGCAGGCGGAGGAACAGCAGGTTCTTGCGGTTGCCGAGCCCGCACACGGTGTTCGCCTCCGGCGGATCGCTCGGCTCTCCCCAAGGCAACGAGATGCCGCGCGACTCCAGCACGGCGGCCACCCCCTGGAAACGCGGCCTGCCGTCCACGTGGTCGTAGTAATCCTCTTCCGTGTACTCGGCGCTGCCCTGCTCCTTCAGGTAGGCGCCGAAGAGGTGAGCCCAGGCGCGCATGTGCACCTCGGCGGTGGGGGTTATCACGCCGTCCATGTCGAAGAGCACTGCGCTGTATTCGGCTAGGTCGGGGAGGGTGGGGCGGTGTTCACGAGGGCCCTGCGAGCTCATGAGTAACCATACGCCCCGCTGCGGCGGCTCCAAGGTGCCGATTCTGAGCGGCTGGGCTGGGGGTACACTGCCCTGAGTCCAACTTGTGGAGGCCCCAAACCATGCGGTTCTTACGTGTGCTCCTCGTGCTCGTCATCATCCTGGCTGCGGCTTACGGCGTACTCGCGCTGATCGCCAAGCCGGCCGCCGAGCACGCTTACTTCAACCAGTTCAGTGAGGCCAGACTGGTGCTGGCCCACGGCGGTGGGCAGCGGCTGTGGCCCGACAACACCATGCGGGCGTTCGGTGGGGCTGCCGACATCGGCGCGGACGTGCTCGAGATAGACGTTCACCAGGATGCCGACGGCGTGTTCCGCGTGCTCCACGACTCCACCGTGGACCGCACCACCGACGGCGCGGGCGCGGTGGCGAGCCTGACGGGCGCCGAGATCTCCAGACTGGACGCCGGCTACCGCTGGACGGTGAACGGACCGAGTTCGGCGGCCACGGGCGAGTTCCCGTACCGGGGGCAGGGCGTCACCATCCCCACCCTGGCCGAGGTGCTTGCCGGTAGCCCGAACATGGCTGTGAACATCGAGCTGAAGCAGGACTCCGAGGCGGCGGGGCGTGCGCTCTGCCAGCAGCTGCGCGAGAGCGGCAACGCCCTGCGTGTGATGGTGGCGTCGTTCCACAGCAAACCCCTGCGCGCCTTCCGTCAGGCGTGCCCCGAGGTGGCCACCTCCGCTTCGCGTACGGAAGTGACCCTCTTCTACGTTCTCGCCCGTGCCCGGCTGGCGGCGGTGTACAGCCCGCCCTTCCAGGCGGTTCAGGTGCCCGTGGCGCAGGGTGGGCTCACGGTGGTGACCCCGCACTTCATCGAGGCTGCGCAGGCGCGCAACCTGCGCGTGCAGGTGTGGACCATCAACGAGCGCGCCGAGATGGACAGGCTGCTCGCCATGGGCATAGACGGCCTGATCACGGACAGGCCGGACCGCGCCCTGGCGGCTCTCGGCAGGCCCTACGACACCGCGCTGGTGCCGGCGTTCGTGGCGCCGTAGGGAGGGCGAAGCATGCTCGACGACCTGCTCGTACTCGACCTCAGCCGTGTCCTCGCCGGACCCTACTGCACGCAACTGCTTGCCGACCTGGGTGCTCGGGTGGTGAAGATCGAATCGCCTGCCGGGGACGACACCCGCCGTTGGGGTCCGCCCTACCCCGCGGGGGAGAGCGGCTACTACCTCTCCGTGAACCGCGGCAAGGAGAGCGTGGTGGTGGACCTCAAGAGCCCGCGGGGCGCCGAGGTGGTGCGGGCGCTGGCCCGCAAGGCGGACGTGATAGTGGAGAACTTCAAGGTGGGCGACCTGGCCAGGTACGGCCTGGATTACGAGTCGGTGGTGCAGCACAACAAGGCGGTCGTGTACGTGTCCATCACCGGCTACGGCCAGACCGGCCCACGCGCCAGCGAGGCCGGCTACGACGGCGCCATGCAGGCGTTCTCCGGCCTGATGGCCATGCTGGGCGAACCCGGCCGTGCGCCCGTGAAGCTGTCCGTGGCGTGGATAGACGTGCTCACGGGCCTCCACGCCGCGGTGGGGGCGCTGGCCGCGCTGAGGCGGCGCGACCGGGTGGGGGAGGGCGCCCACCTGGACATCTCGCTCTTCGACGTGGCGCTAGCGAGCCAGGTGAACCAGGCGCAGAACACGCTCATCACCGGCGCAGCGCCTGCCAAGCTGGGCAGCGCGCACCCGAACATAGTGCCCTACCAGGCGTTCCAGACCGCCGACGGAGCCGTGGTGCTGGCCGTCGGCAACGACCGGCAGTACGCGGCGCTGTGTGGGGTGCTCGGTCACCCAGAGTGGGCGGAGGGCGAGTACGCCACCAACGATGGCCGGGTGGCGGGCCGCGCAAGGCTGGTGCCCATGCTGCAGGAACGGCTGCTGCAGATGGGTACGGAAGAGCTGCTGCGCGCCTGCAACGAGGCCAAGGTGCCGGCCACCAAGGTGATGGGTCTGGACGAGGCGCTGGCGGAACCGCAGGCCGTGGCGAGGCGCATGGTGGTGAGTGGCCAGCACCCGCTGATCGGGCAGCTGAACATGGTGGCCAGCCCGCTGTGGAAGGTGCGCGGCCCGAGCGGCGAGGCGCTGGACCTCGAGCCCGACGCGGGCCAGGCGCAGGTGCCACCGCTGCTGGGTGAGAACACGAGAACGGTGCTTGCACGGGAGCTGGGGCTGACCGACGAAGAGATCGGCGAGCTGACGGCGACGGGCGCCATCGCTACGCGCGAAGCGTGAGGCGCGTGGCTTGGCGGGCCGGCTAGTTGGGTAGTAGCAGGCCTTCCGCCACGGAGCCGCGCAGCAGGCCGCGGTAAACACCGTCCACCGAGAGCTCGCTGCCGTGCACGGCCACGGTGGGGTAATCCGGGTTGTGCGGCCTCAGTTCGTAGCGCCCGTTGGGCAGGACGTCCAGGTACTTGAGGGTGACCTCGTCTTCGCCCACCCGCACGGCGCAGATCTGGCCTGAGCGGCTGGGCCGGCCGGTGGCGAGGAGCACGATGTCGTCGGGTTGGATGAGATCTGCCATGGAGTAGCCGCTGACGCGCAGGGCGAAATCGGAGCGCAGGGCGCCGCTACCGGTCAGGTTGGGCAGGTAGGCCTCCACGTGGGCGCTGGCCAGTCCGAGGGCGCCCGCCGGGATCTCGCCAACCAGCGGGATGCCGGTGGCCTCCGCGGGCAGCTCGACGCGTGGGGAACGCCCCCGCCCCCTGCTCTCGAACGTTAGGTAGCCTTTGCCCTGCAGCGCCTCCAGGTGCTGCTTGAGGGTGACGTAATGCACCCCCATGGTGCGGGCCAGCTCCGAGAGCTCCGGCAGTTCGCCGGTGCGGCGCTGGTGTTCCAGCAAGCGCTGGTACACCCGTTCCTGGGCGGGCGATAGGGGTTGCGACGCGGATCTGCTGGCCATGCTGCCTTAAATGCTAAGGTGTGGGCGGCCTGCTGTCAACCGCCAAGCGGCGCGCTGCGTAAACGCTGTCCAGCACGGCTCTCATGCTGCGTTCATGCTACACGCCGGGTATGGACAATGGTGTAGTGCCATGCTATAGTTTCTGTAGTCGTCCTGGCCCGGAGTGCGGCACGTTCGCCGAACGCGGGGCCAAGGCACCGGCCACGGCAAGCGGTGGCCATCGTCGGACGCCCGTTTTCAACACACTCTCACCAGGCCGCCTTCAGCGTTGAGCGGCCCATGAAAGAAGGTCACCATGCTCGACACCTTCGAAAACCTCGAAACCCCGAGCAGCTGCCAGGTCTCCGCCATCGTACCGAGCGGACTGGCGCTCCCCACCCGCGCTCTCGAGCCGGGCCAGGTGCTGTACGAAGCCGACCGGGAAGCCAGCAGCCTTTACATCGTCAATCACGGTGTGCTCAAGGCCGTGGTGCCCACCAGCCTGGGGCGCGACCGCATCGCGGATCTCTACGGCGCCGGCGACGTGCTGGGCCTCTCCGCGCTCGACGGTGGTCATCACGCCGAGACGGTCGTGGCCGTTCACGACGCCTGCCTCACCCCGATCGACCCGCAGCAGGCCATGAACGACCGCAACCTGCGCGATTACGTGCTCCGCAGCCTCGCGCGCCAGCTGCGCCGGTCCCGCGAGATGCTGGACGAAGCAGAGATGCCCGTGGGCGCCCGCGTCACGCGTGCGTTCCTGCGCCTCGCCAAGCAGTTCGGCCTCCCGTCCGACGACGCGCAGGGCGGCATCAAGCTCCCGCTCGCGCTCACCCACGAGGACCTGGCGGATCTCACCGGCTCCAGCCGCGTCACCATCACGCGCATCCTCGGGGAGCTGCGCAGCGAGGGAGCCCTCGAGGGCACCCGCGGCGTGTACGTGGCCAACCTGGAAGGCCTCGAGCGCGCTACCGACCACTACGTCATGCAGGTCCTGTAGTGTCATTCAGGCACTTGGCAGCGTCTTCACATCGGGTAGGCTAGGCGCGTGATCAGCTTCACCGATACCGCCAGGGACCGCGTGCTGTTCTTCATCGAAGCGCAGCGCAGCCAGGGCGTCACAGCGTTGCGCATCGCGGGCAACCGCGCCGAGCAGCGCCTGTGGCTCGTAAAGCCCGACGACAAGCGCGACGACGATCAGGTGCAGAGCGAAGCCGGCTTCGACCTCTACCTCGACCGCCTCAGCGCCGGCCAACTGGACGGCGCCACCGTCGATTTCGTGGAAGGCGTCATGCAATCCGGCTTCCGGCTCTTCTTCGCCGGCACCACGTGGGACGACCCGGTCGCCCAGCGGGTGCAGGACGTCATCGACAAGCAGGTCAACCCGGGCGTCGCCAGCCATGGTGGCGCCGTCACACTGGAAGGCGTGAGGGACGGCGTGGCGTACATCCGCTTCGGCGGCGGTTGCCACGGCTGCGGCGCGGCCGACCTTACCCTCAAGAACGGCATCGAACGCATGCTGCGCGAAGCCCTGCCCGAGATCACCGGCGTGCAGGACGTAACCGATCACAGCACGGGCGAGAACCCGTACTACGCGCGCCAGGAGGGCGCGAGTTCGCCCCTCGCCTGAGCTAGTTCCAGGCGGCGCCCCGAGTAGAGGGGACCGCCTTCACAACCGTGGTAGCTTGATGCAGTGCGGATGCCCGAAGTAACCAAAGCGGGCGCCGCGCTGCCTTTTTTGAGCACCCGAGGACTCACCAAGCGCTTCCCCGGGGTGGTAGCCGCCAACGGTATAGATCTCGACATCATGCCAGGCGAAGTGCACGCGCTGCTCGGAGAGAACGGCGCCGGCAAGACCACCCTCATCAGCATGCTCTACGGGTTGCTTCAACCGGACGAAGGTCAGGTCCTGGTAGCCGGCAGCGCCATGCGCATTCGAGACCCCAGGCACGCCATGGAGCTTGGTCTCGGACTCGTAGCCCAACACTTCCACTTGGCTCGGCGCCACACGGTGGCCGAGAACCTCGCGCTGGGTCAGCAGGGCGCGCCGTTCTGGCGCCCCACCCGGCAGCTCCGGCAGCGCGCCGGCGAACTCGGTGAACGTTACGGGCTCGAGGTGCAGATGGACGCCCGCGTCAGCGCCCTCTCACCCGGAGAACAGCAGCGGATAGAGATCCTCAAGGCGCTCATGCAGGGCGCCAAGCTCCTCATACTCGACGAACCGACCAGCGTGCTCACCCCGCAGGAAGCGGACGCGCTCTTCGAGGTCATAGAGCGCATGCGGGCGGACGACCGCGCCGTGGTGTTCATCAGCCACAAGCTCGACGAGGTGCAGCGCGTGGCCGACCGCATAACCGTGCTGCGGCACGGCGCCGTGGTGGGCCGCCTTGTGCGCGGCGAGGCCGACGCCTCCGAGCTCGCGCGCCTGATGGTGGGGCGCCAGGTGGCTTCCCCACAACGGCTCGGTGTGGTGAGCAGGCAGGAGCCCCTGCTCGTGGTGGACGACCTGTGGCTGCAGGGCACGCGTGGGGTGGACGCCCTGCGTGGCGCCACCTTCAGCGTCAGGCCCGGTGAGGTGGTAGGCATAGCCGGAGTGGCCGGTAACGGCCAGAGCGAGCTGGCGCAGGTGCTCGCCGGTCTGGCGCGGCCCAGCAGAGGGAGCGTCAAGCTTGGCGGCCTTGAGCTGGGCCGGCTCACGCCCCGTCAGGTGCGCGCCGCCGGCGTGGCCTACATCCCCGAGGACCGCCGCACCGAAGGCGTGGTGGGTGCCCTCACGGTGATGGAGAACCTCGTGCTGCGCCAGGTGCGCGACCCGGCCTTCGCCAAGGGCGTGATCATCGACTGGCGCAAGGCCGAGGAGTTCGCCGCGCAGGCGGTGGCGGAGTTCGACATCAGAACACCCAGCCTGCGCACGGAAACGCGCACGCTCTCGGGTGGCAACATCCAGAAGATCGTGCTGGCCCGCGAACTCTCGGGCAAGCCGCGCCTCGTGGTGGCTTCGCACCCCACCTACGGGCTCGACATCGGCAGTACCAACCACACGCATGAACTCCTGCTGGCGCAGCGGGCGCGCGGCGCGGCCGTGGTGGTCATCAGCGAGGACCTGGACGAGCTCCTGAAGCTCGCCGACCGGATCCTGGTCATGTTCGCCGGTAGAGTGGCCGGCTCCATGGCCGTGGCGGAGGCCTCCACGGAAGAGGGCGTGCAGCGGCTCGGGCTGCTCATGGCCGGGAGCGTGGAAGCATGATGGCGGGGGGTCGCCTGCGCTGGGTGCCGCGCCTAGCCGCCCCCACCTGGCTGCTGGTGGCCGTGAGCGCCGGCGCGTTCCTGGTGGCCCTGCTGGTGGCCCTAGGCATCTTCGCCGCCTATGGGCTGGAACCGCTGCGCGCGGGCGCCACCATCGTGGAGCGCACCCTCATGGACAAGCGCGGCTTCGGCGAGGTGGTGCGCAAGAGCATCCCGCTGCTCCTGGCCGGCGCGGGTATGGCCCTGGCGCTTCGGGCGCGCTTCTGGAACATCGGCGCCGAAGGGCAGATCCTCGCGGGCGCCATCGCCGCCACCGCGGTGGCACTGTTCGTGCCCACCGGCTGGTACACCATCCCGGCCCTCTACCTGGCCGGTTTCGTGGCCGCCGCCCTCTACGGCCTGGTGCCCGCCTACCTCAAGGCGCGCCTCGGCGTGAACGAGATCATCACCACGCTCATGTTCAACTACGTGGCCATCTACGTGGTGCGCTGGCTCATCAACGGGCCTTGGCGCGGCCGCAGCGTCACGGGCTTCAGCTACACGGACCGCTTCCCGCGGGAAACGTACCTGCCCCTCTGGGAGGGCACGCGCGTGCACATCCCCACGCTGGTCATAGGCGTGGTGGTGGCCCTGCTCATCACCTGGCTGCTGCGGCACACCAGGCTCGGGTTCTCCATCCGCGTCATGGGCGACGGTCCGGACGCGGCCCGTTACGCCGGCATCAAGCTCCTACCGACCACCCTGGCGCTCGCGGCCCTGGCCGCCGGCGTGGCGGGCATAGCCGGCGCGGGTGAAGTGGCCGGCATCCATCACCGGCTCATAGAACCCACCAGCGTCTCGATGGGTTACGGCTACACGGCCATCCTCGTGGCGCTGCTGGCGCGCCGCAGGGCGTGGGCCACGCTCATCACGGCGCCGCTCCTCGGCTGGGTGTTCGCCGCCGGCGACGTCATCAAGGTCAGCCTGCAGTTGCCGTTCCAGATCACGGACGTCATCATCGGTGTGACCCTCCTGTTGCTGGTGGCAACCGAGCCGCTGTTGTCGTATCGTCCGGTCTGGCAGCGTCGAGGCGGCAGCGAGCCCGCCCCTGCAACCCCGGAAACAAACGAGACCTCACCGGAGAGCGGTTCCTGAGATGGAATTAGAACTTCTGACGACCACGGTGGCCCGCGCACTGGCGTTCGGCACGCCGCTGCTGCTGGCCGCGCTGGGCGAGGTCGTGGCCGAGCGGTCCGGGGTGGTGAACTTGGGGATGGAGGGCATGATGATGCTGGGAGCGGTGGCCGGCTTCATCGCCGCCCAAGCTACGGGCAGCCTCATGCTCGGCCTGGCGGCGGCCATCGTTGCCGGCATGCTGGTGGCCGCGCTGCACGCCTTCCTCTCCGTGACGCTCGCCTCCAACCAGTACGTGAGCGGCCTGGCCATAACCTTGGGCGGCGTCGGCCTCGCCAACCTGCTGGGGCGCGACTGGGTGGGCCGGCCTCTCGGCAAGCCCATGACGTTCATCACGGTGCCCGTGCTGTCCGACATCCCCATCCTCGGGCCCGCCCTGTTCGTGGACCAGTACCCCCTCACCTACGTGGCGCTCGTGCTGGCGCCGCTCCTCTGGCTGTTCCTGTTCCGCACGAGGCCCGGCCTCACCGTACGCACCGTGGGAGAATCGCCCGCAGCGGCGGACACGGCGGGCATCTCCGTGCGCCGCGTGCGCTTCCTCGCCGTGGTGTTCGGGGGCGCGCTCGCGGGCCTGGCCGGCTCCTACTTCTCGCTGGCCTACCGACCATCCTGGGGTGAGAACATCACCAACGGCCTGGGTTGGATCGCCCTTGGCCTCGCCATCCTGGCGCTATGGCACCCTCTACGTGCGGTGCCCGCAGCGCTGCTGTTCGGAGCTTTCTTCACCCTCTCCTTCCGGCTGCAGGGCGTCCTGCCACCGGAACTGCTTACCGTTCTCCCTTACCTCGTCACCGTGCTGGCGCTCACCTTCATAGCGCTGCGCAGCGGACGAGGCGCGGTGGGCGCGCCCGAAGCGCTCGGAACGCCCTACCGCCGGGGGGAACGTTCATGACAATGGCCACGACCGGGTGCGATGGGCTCCCGGTGGGCGAGGTGGGCAGGCCCACCTTTGAAGTTGAGGGACACCGTTACCGGGAGACGAGAGCCCCGGCCGGGTCCACCGGAGGTCGTATGCGGCATATCCGTCGAGTTGCCATCTTGGCACTGCTAGCCCTCTTGACCAGCTCTGCCTTCGCCCAGCGAGACGACATCAAGGCATGCTGGATCTACATCGGACCCGTAGGCGACTACGGTTACTCGTACGCTCACGACCTGGGCCGCCTGCAGACCGTGGCGGACATCCCCGGCCTCGAGACCGCCTACGTTGAAGCAGTGGCCGAGGCGGACGTGGAAGCCACCGTGGACCAGCTCGTGGCCGACGGCTGCAACGTGATCTTCGGCACCAGCTTCGGCTTCGGCGACGGCCTACTGGCCTCCGCCGAGCGCTACCCGGACGTCATCTTCGCCCACGCCACCGGTGTGGAGCGCGCCCCCAACCTGCTCACCTACATGGCCGACTTCTACCAGGTGTACTACATCAACGGCCTCATCGCCGGCGCCATCACGGAGTCCGGCACCGTCGGTTACGTAGCGGCGTTCCCCATCCCCGAAGTCAAGCGCCACCTCAACGCCTTCGCCCTGGGGGTTCAGGAAGTGAACCCCGATGCCAAGGTGGTAGTGCGCTGGATCTACAACTGGTTCGACCCGGCCGGCGCCACCGAAGCCACCGAGGCGCTCATCGCCGACGGAGCCGACGTGTTCGCCTACACGGAGGACACCCCCACCGTGCCGCAGGTGGCCGCCGCGCGCGGGCTCACCTCCTTCGCCCACTACGCCTCCATGCAGGCCTTCGCGCCGGACACCCTGGCCTCGGGCCAGCTCGTGCACTGGGGCGTGCTCACCACGGACATCCTCCGCAAGGTGATGGACGGCACCTACACCGCCACCAATCTCGAGGACGTGGACTACTTCTGGCTCATGGCCGAGGGCTCCGTCGAAGCGGGCATCGAGCCCGGCGTGGTCGTGCACCCCGCTTACGTCGACAGGCTCCGCGCCCGTACCGTGAACACCGACCAGGGCACCGAATCCGTCTACGATCTGGTCATGCGCCGTGTGCAGCAGATGAACGCCAGCCCCGTCCAGTACGAGCCGTTCGCCGGACCCATCTCCGACCGCCGCGGCAACGTCGTCTACGGCGAGGGCGAAGGCCCCACCGTTCTCGAACTGCTCGGCATGCAGTGGGCCGTGAGCAACGTCGAGGGCCCCTGGGAGGGCGAGCCGTAAGCCATAGCGGAAGCGCGACCGCAGTTACGCCGACCAGCGCCGAAGTGGCGGCTGCCGTCGGGGTAGCGAGCGGTCGTGAGAAGGCCAGCATGCTGCTCGCGGGTGGCCGCCTGGTGAACGTGTTCACGAACGAGGTCCACCCCGCGGACGTGCTTCTGGCCGGCCGACTCATAGCCGGCATCTACGACCCCGCCGACGGCGAGGCTGTCTCTCGCCGCAACAACGCCGTGGAGGTCATCGACCTCCACGGCGCTTTCGTAGTGCCGGGCCTCATCGATGGTCACGTGCATATAGAGTCCTCGCTCGTAAGCGCCGGCGAGTACGCCCGCGGCGTGCTTGGCCGCGGCGTCACTGGCGCCGTGTGCGACCCGCACGAGATCGCCAACGTGGCCGGCGAGGCGGGCGTCAGGTGGCTACTCGAAGCCACGGACGACCTGCCGTTCGACGTATGGGTCACCGTGCCGTCCTGCGTGCCGTCCAGCCCGTTCGAAACGGTGGGAGCCGAGTTCGGGCCGAGCGAGATGGAGCGCCTCATGGCGCACCCGCGCGTGGTGGGCGTGGCCGAACTGATGAGCTACCCGGAGGTGGTGGCCGGCCATCCCCCCACCCTCGCCAAGGCGCGCCTGGGCGAGGAGCGCGGGCTCACGGTGGAGGGGCACGCCCCCGGCGTCACCGGCGCGGCGCTGCAGGCGTACCTGGCCAGCGGCATCAACTCCGATCACGAGGCCACCACCCTGGCGGAGGGCCTGGAGAAGCTTAGGGCAGGGGCCTTCCTGATGATCCGCGAGGGTTCCGTAACGAGGGACCTGAACGCGCTTCTACCGCTGGTGCACGAACGGCACGGAGACCGCATCGGTTTCGTGACGGACGACAGGCTGCCGCACGACCTGCTGGCCGAAGGGGCAGTGGAACTCATGGTGCGGAGGGCTATCGCCGCCGGCGTGAACCCCGCCTACGCCGTGCGCTGCGCGTCCCTGAACGTGGCGCTGCACTACCGCCTGCCCAGACGCGGCGCCGTGGCCGCCGGCTACTTCGCTGACCTCGCCGTAGTGCCCGACCTGGCCGAGTACGCCCCCACCACCGTCATCAAGCGTGGCGCGGTGGTGGCTCGGGAGGGCGTGGTGCTGCCGCACGTCATCCGCGGCGCTGCGAACCTGAGTGACGGGCCAGTGGTGCACAGCGTGCACCTGGACGGCCTCGGCGCTGACGCTTTCGCCCTGAGCGCCCCAGGAGGCGCCGTCCGCTGCATCATCGCCCTGCCCAACACCATCGTCACGGCTCAGGAACGAGTGGTCCCCACGGTGCGACGTGGCGAGGTGGTGGCCGACCCGGAACGTGACCTGCTCAAGCTGGCCTGCGTGGAGCGTCACGGCAAGAACGGCAACGTGGCGGTGGGGCTGGTGCGCGGCTTCGGTCTCGGCGCCGGTGCGCTGGCCACCAGCGTGGGCCATGACCACCACAACCTGATGATCGTCGGTGCCAGCGACGCCGACATGCTCACGGCGGCCAGGCGGCTGGAGGCTCTCGGCGGCGGCTTCGTGGCCGTACGGGATGGCCAGGTGCTGGCCGAGCTGGCCCTGCCGCTGGGCGGACTGATGACGCCCCACACGCTGGCAGAGACCAGGGACGACCTCGACGCGCTGGACGCGGCCGCAACCGCCCTGGGCTGCGTGCTGCCCTCGCCCTACATGGCCCTCAGCTTCTTGGGCCTCGCCGTGGTGCCGGAGTTGCGCCTCACAGACATGGGCTTGGTCGACGTGGCGCTCTCGCGCCTGGTGCCGTTCGGCGCCGACTGAGCTGCTCGCGCCCGCCGCGATCGGCGGGCCGCCTAGCAGGTCAGAACGCCTTCCTGTAGGGCCACACCTCGAACTCCCGCCATACACCCGTGCGCGTGTAGACGTCGTTCTCGATGAGGCGCCGGGCCTCCTCCTCGCTCTCCACGTCCAGGAGCAGCATCGAGCCGATCATGTTCTGATCGGCGTCCAGGAGCGCTCCGCCCGTAACGAGGCGACCGTCGTCATGCATCACCTGCGCCGCCTCTAAGTGCGCCGCCCGCGCGGCCGCGCGGCGTGCAGGTGCGTCCTCGTCGTTGCCGTCTTTCCCGATGACCACGTAAAGCATCCGGATGTGCCTCCGTTCCTTCTATGGCGAACGTCTCCCGAGGTCGCCGGCTCAACCCGCCTGAGCCCGGTGAAGCGTTCACGCCCTACCGGATGCTACAGTGCTGCGCACGCTGCCTGACGCCCCTGGTAGCCCGTCGGCCCCGGTCGCGCGGTGCCTGCCCCGGCCAGGCTGAGCGAGCAACACAAAGTTGATACGACCACACTCACATCAATTGACAACGTGCCGGCGGGACGGATATACTTCTCGCTAGTTGGAGCTTGCGCCGAGTCCGCTCATGTTTCATGCGGCTGGTTGGCCCAGGAGGGCATCGGGCGTGGCAAGGTGGCGGCTCCCAAGCGGCCGGGGTTCATCAGCA
Source organism: uncultured bacterium (assembly GCA_964630175.1). GTDB lineage: Bacteria > Deinococcota > Deinococci > Deinococcales > Trueperaceae > JAAYYF01. The sequence continues at coordinate 926 of CAZVTS010000056.1, read as the reverse complement.
CTCACATGGGACGTCGGCCCCACACCCCACCGAACAAGGAGCCAAGATATGGCAAAAGCCGTAGGAATCGACCTGGGAACCACCAACAGCGTCATCGCCGTCATGGAAGGCGGCGAGCCCGTAGTACTGGTTAACGCCGAGGGCAACCGCACCACGCCGTCCGTGGTGGCGTTCAAGGGCGAACAACGCCTGGTAGGCCAAGTGGCCAAGCGCCAGGCCGTGCTCAACCCCGCGGGCACGCTCTTCGAGATCAAGCGCTTCATAGGCCGCACCTGGGACGAAGTGAAGAGCGAAGCTGAACGCGCGCCCTACGAAGTGGTGCGCGGCGACGACGGCGGCGTGCGCTTCGTGGTGGAAGGCAAGCAGTACACCCCCGAAGAGATCTCCGCCATGGTCATGCGCAAGCTGGCCGAGGACGCCGGGGAACGCCTGGGCACCAAGGTCACGCAGGCCGTCATCACCGTGCCCGCCTACTTCAACAACTCGCAGCGCGAAGCCACCCAGAACGCCGGCCGCATCGCCGGGCTGGAAGTGCTGCGCATAGTGAACGAGCCCACCGCGGCAGCGCTGGCCTACGGCCTCGAGAAGAAGGGCAACGAGACCGTGCTGGTGTTCGACTTGGGCGGCGGCACCTTCGACGTCTCCATCCTCGAAGTTGGTGACGGCGTGTTCGAAGTGCGCTCCACCAGCGGCGACACGCACCTGGGCGGCTCGGACATGGACTACGCGGTGGTGCAGTGGCTGGCGGAAGAGTTCCAGAAGGAGTACAACGTGGACCTGCGTAAGGACAAGCAGGCTCTGCAGCGCCTCCTGGAAGCCGCCGAGAAGGCCAAGATCGAGCTCTCCGGCCTGCCCGAGACCACCATCAGCCTGCCGTTCATCGCCATGGACCCGGCCTCGAACGCGCCGCTGTACCTCGAGAAGAA
>CAZVTS010000055.1:0-17707 GCA_964630175.1 uncultured bacterium | reverse complement strand
CTAGAGGCAGAGCTGCCGTTGGCCAGGTGGCTGCTGACGTCCAGGCGAAGGTTGGCGCTGGCAAGGTCCGTGGCCTTCGAACTCGATGGTCTGGTGGGCGCGAGCGCAGACGACGGCGTTGCCGGGTCGGCTTCTCAGCTCTTCTTAGAGCGCGCCAGAGAGCATGGTGCGAACGTAGAGCTCGGGAGAGACGGCGCGGCCGTGGAGGAGCTGGTGGAAGCGCTGGGTGGGATGCCTCTTGCCATCGAGCTGGCGGCAACCTGGAGCAGCCTGCTCTCGCCAGCGCAACTGCTGGAACGGTTCGGCAGAGAAGCCGGCCTGCCAGTGGCGCGGAGCGCTGGCCCGGATGCGCGCCACACCACGGTGGAGCGGGCACTCCTGCCATCGTGGCAGATGCTGAGCGCTTCTCAAAGACAAGCGCTTGCCCGACTGACGGTGTTCGAGGGTGGTTGCACCGTTCAGGCGGCCGCCGCAGTGGCTGGGGTACGGCTACGCATGCTGTCTGCCTTGCGTGACGCCTCGATGCTGCGGGTCACGCCGACTGGCAGAGTGACCCAGCATCCGCTGATAGAGACGTTCACGAGGGAGAGGGCCGTGGCGGAAGAGTGGGACTTACGGGACGTACGGGCCGCTCACGCCAGCTACTACCTTCGGTTCGCCAAGCAACAGGAAGACCTGGGTCAGGCTGGATCCGATGAGGCCATCGAACTGCTGCAGGCGGAGCACGGCAACATCGAACGGGCGTGGGCACACGCCCTGGAGGAAGGCAACTGGCGGGCGTTGATGCAAGCAGGGGGCGCCATGCTAGGCCTTTCCTACGCTTACGCTGGTGACATAAACGGAAGATGGGTCCACATGCTCGAATCCGTACTGGAGCGGGCGCCCCCCACCGGTCTCGAGTGGGCGGTTCTCATGGCCCACGTGGGAAGCACGCGCCTGTTCGATGGACGCATCGACCAGGCTTACCACGAGCTCTCCAGCGCGTTGGAGGTCGCGCAGCAGCACGACGACCCGTTCTATGTAGCCTGGGTCTACTTCCACTACTCGAACGCAGCTCGTGCCAGCGGTGATATGCAAGCCGGGCTGTGGGCCTTGGAGACGGCGGACCAACTGCTGGCATCGATCGGTGAGGTGCACGTGCGGTCGATGGTGACCAACCGTCTTTACGCCTTCGCGACCACGCGAGAAGAACGAGAAGCGCGCTACCGGGCGAACGAGGAGATCTGGAAACAGGCGGGTAGCCCGGAAGCCAGGATAGTGGCGTGGTCGACGCGGGCACGTGACCTCGCGTTCTTGGACGGCGACTTCAGGGCGGGTCTGGGCATGATCGATGCTGCCGTGGCGCTGGAAAGGACCACACGGTGGAACGCGCTGGATCTGCCGGAGCGGTTGCGGCTGGCGGCGCAGATCCGCCTATGCATCGGGGACCTTGCCCGGACGCGCCTCATGCTGGAAGAAGCCCTCGTAGTTGGCAGGCCATACTCGGACACGTACTTGGATCACGGCGCGACAGTGTGCCTGTTGGCGAGGGCGCATTGGCTGCTCGGAGACCTCGAGGCCGCTCGCGCCATCCTCGACGGGGCCGACGCGGCGCTGCAACCTGTTGGGGTAGGCACGATGGAACTCGAGGCGGAGATCGCGCTGGCTGCCGGGGACGTGGTTGGTGCGAGGCAGAGTCTTGCCGCTGCCGCCGGGCTCCGCGGAACAGACTTGGGGCGGTTCCATCGCCTGGACCAAGTGGGTGCCAGCCTGATCGAGGCGCGCGTGCTGTTGGCGGCCGGCCTGAAGGCGGAAGCGCACGACCTGCTTCTTGCGGATCTGGCCACGGTGGTCGAGCTCGGCTTCGTGCCGGCCAGCCTGGAACTCATGACCGTGGCCGCAGACCTGCTGCCTGAAGCGGTCGCGGCGAGGGCCAGGACTCTGGTCTCCCGGCACCCGGGAACCACGTACGAGGTGCGGCAGCGCTCGGGCCTTCAGGGCGGCCGGGTCGCAACCTCTGTGGAGGCGAGGTCGGCCCTGGACGTTAAGCGCCTTGAGCTGCTGGAGGAACTGCCCCGCCTTCTGGTTCAGAGCTTCCGGTAAAGCGCGTTGAGGGTCACGCGGTGACCGGCGTCCGTTGCTACGCGCACGCTCTGCGTAGCCATGGCCGGCAGGAGGCTACGTTGCCGGAAGTGCTCGTCGAGGCTAGCCAGGTCCGGCAGGGTCATGAGAGAGGCGGGGCCACCGAACCCGCGCCACACGTGCTCGGAGCCAGGTTCGCGTTCCAGTGGAACGCCCCTGGGCGCCGACTCCGGGCCGAAGTTGGCCACCAGCGCCAGGCCGCCCACCCGCAGTACGCGCGCCACCTCACCCACGGCCGCGCCCCATTCCACGTCGGTCTGCGCGTTCTGCAAGACGCCTAAAGCCACCACCAGGTCGAACCCGCCGGTTGCGTAGGCGCTCAGGTCGTCGATGTAGCCGTGCCGCACGCGCGCGGCTGCTTCCGCCTCGCCGATCACCGCGGCCAGCCGCTTGCGCGTTTCGGCCACCATGGTGTGCGACGCGTCTAGCGCCTGAACGTTCGCTCCCTCGCTCGCCAGCCACACTGTGTTCCTGCCGCCGGCGCTGCCGAGGTCGAGAACCCGCGGGTGGGAGCCCGCGCGCCAGGTCGCGTGCGCCGAAGCGTACTCGCCGGAAGCCGCGAACAACTGCACGAGGCGGTGATCGGGGGGCCGCTCAGCGAACTGCTTCGCTACCGCGGGTTCCTCCCACCTGTTGTTGGGCCGTTCCCCGTTGTCCTTGGGGCCGGTCACGCGAACAGGCCGATGCTAGCTGTTGCCGCTTCGTGCATCGCTGCCTCCGTTCCTCATCTCGTTACGGTGCGCCCGCGGAACACAAGCTCAGCACCGCTGGGAGCTGACCGCCGCTCGGGTAGAGTCCGGGTATGTCTAGCGCACCGTTCGTGCCCCACTATTTCGAGCCGCCCACGGCGCTGGTCACGCCAAAGTTCAGGTTCGAGCCGCTGGGGCCTCAGCATAACCGCGCCGACCTGGCCGCCTGGACCTCCAGCACCGAACACATCAGGGCCACGCCCGGCTACCCGCTCGGCAACTGGCCGCCGCCCGAAGGCATGAGCCTGGAAGAGAACCTTAGAGACTTAGAAAAGCACGCTGCGGACTTCGCGGCGCGCCGCGGCTTCACCTTCACCGTGCTGGACCCCGAAGGCAGCGTGATCGGCTGCGTTTACCTGTACCCCACGGAACGGCCCGACTGCGACGTGGAGGTGCGTTCATGGCTGACGGCAGGCTCGGCGGAACTGACCACCCCGTTGGCCGAAGCCGTGGCCGCGTGGCTGAGCACCGACTGGCCCTGGCAGCGGGTGTGCCTGCGCGGCAGGTAAAGGGGGAACTGCATAAAGATCTTCGGTGAGCACGACGAGCAGACGCTGGCGCAACTGGCGGACGTGGCCTCGCGCGCGGTGCGCGTTGCTCTGATGGCCGACGGGCACCTCGGCTACATCATGCCCATCGGGGGCGTGGCCGCGTACCGCAACCAGGTGAGCGTGGCCGGTGTGGGTTTCGACATCGCGTGCGGTAACGCCGCCATCCTCACGGACCTCACGCTCTCCAGCGGGCTCGACTTGGAGGCCCTGGCCGACGAGATCTGGAGCTCGTTCGCCTTCGGCGTGGGAGGCGAGAACGGCGCTCCCGACGCTCCCACCGAGCACGCCCTCTTCCGCTCCGAGGCCTGGGAGCTGGTGCCCCGAGAACACCGCGACGCCCTGAGGGAGCGGGCCCGCAGGCAACTCGGCACCATCGGCTCCGGCAACCACTACATAGACGTGTTCGCAGACGAGGAAGAGCGCCTGTGGGTGGGCGTGCACTTCGGCTCACGCGGGTTCGGGCACGCCGTGGCGAGCGGGTTCCTGGCCCTATCCGAGGGGCTCAAATGGGGTTCCCGCGCGCCTAACGTAGAGGCGCTGCTGCCGCTCGACACCGAGCTGGGCTGGTCGTACTGGGAGCTGATGAAGCTTGCCGGCACGTACGCCTACGCCGGACGGGAATGGGTGGCCCGCAAGGTGGTGCAGATCATGGGCGGCGTGGAGATGGACCTCGTGCACAACAACCACAACTTCGCGTGGCAGGAGCAGCACTTCGGGGAAGAGCTGGTGGTGGTGCGCAAGGGGGCCACGCCGGCGTTCCCGGGGCAGCGCGGCTTCGTGGGCGGCTCCATGGGCGACGACGCGGTCATCCTGATGGGCGCCGAGGAGGGCAGCGAGGAACAGCGGCAGGCCCTGTTCTCGACCGTTCACGGCGCCGGCCGCGTCATGAGCCGCACGGAGGCTGGAGGCAGCCGCGGCCGGCGGCGGGGCAAGCGCTCGAGGGGCAGCATCTCCGAACAGATGATGGAGGGGTGGCTCACGCGTAAAGGCGTGATCCTGCGCGGGGGCGGCAGGGACGAGGCGCCGCAGGCGTACCGCCGGCTATCCGACGTCATAGCCGCGCAGGGCGACACCGTGAAGGTGCTGCATACGCTGAGGCCACTGGTGGTGGCCATGGCTGAGCCGGACCGCTGGTGAGGGGCGCGGCCTGCCTCTGCGGTTCCACCACAGCCCGTAGAACCTCTCATGAAGCGCCGCGCTAGCATTGCGGGCGTGAGATCGCCCGTTTCAAGCGCCTTCCTGGTGCTGCTCTTCGCCCTGGCGGCCTGCGCGCCAACCGTGTCGGTCGACGACCCTAGCGCCGGCGTTACCGAGTTCGCCCTCGCACCCCTCGAGCGCAGCCAGCGCTGGATGATAGCGGTGCCCAGCTTCACGGTCGGCGCCGGCAGCGTCCGGATAGGTTCCGTGGACCTCTCGTCCGAGGGTCCGGAGTTCTACCGGGAGCTCGGCTCCGGGGTGGCGGACGTGTTCATCGCCGAGGCGTACGCCAACGAGCCGTTCCGCATCACGGAGCGGGCCGAGATAGAGACGGTGTTGCTCGAGCAGGACCTTGCCCAGTCGGGCCGCATCGACCCTGCCTCCGCCGCCGCCATCGGCCGCATAGAAGGCGCGGAGCTGCTGGTGCTAGGCAGCGTCTCAGAGTTCGGCGTCCAGACGACGGGCGGCGGCGGCCGCGTGCTGGGCATCTTCGGTGGCTCCGCCGAGACGGTCACCGTGCGAGTAGGCGTTGAGATCCGCTTCGTAGACACCGTCACGGCCGAGATCATGGCCATAGGACGTGGGGTCAGCGAGGTCTCGCAGAGCAACGTTTCGGTGGACATCGGCAACGTCATGACCAACTTGAGGGCGGGCCGCACCGGAACGACCATCGTGGACCACGCCGTGCGCAACGCCATCCGTAGCGCCATCGAGAACGCAGCACGCTCCCTGCCCAGGAAGGGCGCCTGAGCCTCAGCGGCGCGGCCGAACGGCGTTAACGCAGCCTCAAGCGGCCCCACACGTGCCCTGGCTATGATGCGGGCCATGAACCGTGTCCTGAACGTGCTTGACGCTCGCCCCATCAGTCTCTTGGTCGCCGTCGCCTTGTTGCTCACCCTCCCCATGGCCTGGGCGCAGGGCGGCGTTCTGGACGAGCCGACTTTCGACGCTGCGGTGGGGCAGTTCCTCGCCGGCGCCGACGGCTTCGACGCGGTCGATGTCGACTCCCTCGAGGCGGCCGTGTGGAACCACCTGGCGGATGCCGATGCGGCCACGGCGAGTGCCAGCCACCTGTCGCCCCTCCCCCTGGCCATCACGGCGGTCGAAGCGGTGGAGGGAAGGCTGGAGCGGAGCCGGTACCAGCTCGGGGTGCGGCTCATTCACGTTCAGCACGCCTCCTACGCGTACCCGGTTTCCTACGTCCTCGTGTCTGCCGAACGCTACAACTTGGGTCCCGTGGTGCACGCAGAGCTGGTGGAGGAACTGGGCGCCGACATGGTGGCGCCCGCCGAAGAGTTCGGCGTCGGACCGAACACCGCCTGGCGCTTCGTGATGCAGCCGGTACCCGCGCGGCAGGCGGTGCTGGTGAGCGCCTCCCGCAAAGAGCTCAGCGACGAGGCAGCAGGAGCAGCCAGTTGTCTGTACGGCGAATGCCTGTCGTTGACCTGGGCGCACGGCCCGGAAGCGTGGGAGCAGGTAGCGGCCCCTCCCTTCGAGGAACTGGCGCCGGGCCTCGTTCTGCCCCGGGGCGAGTGGTCGCTGCTCGAACCGGAAGCGATGATGGCCGTGGTTACGGCCCTAGCCAGCTTCGACCTGCTCGCGTGGGAGGTGAGCGGGCCGGACACCCAGATCGTGCAGGCCGTGGTGGACCTCAACTTGGGGCAGGACTTCGCCGTGGCCGCCACCCTGCGAGAGGGGCACCTGCTCGACGACTCGCTGGCCGCCATCTGGCATCAAGCGATCGACTTGGGCTGGGCCGGCGGGGAAAGCGCCTACGTGGCTTACGAGTGTCGCAGGGGAGAGGACGCCTTCGCTCCCCCGGGGAGCTACTGCCCCTGAACACCGTCCGGGCAGCCCACCGGTGAAGACCTACCGTTGCGACCCTTCTAAGTTTCGGTGGCGCGCGCGAACGCCAACACGTGACCGTCGGGGTCCAGCAAGTAGCCCGCCTCGTTACCCCAGTCGCGTGGCTGCACGGGGCTCAGCTCCGTGGCGCCTGCGGCCAGCGCGCGGGCATGGCAAGCATGTGGGTCCGCCACCAGCAGGTAGAGCTCGGCGCGTGGGGTGCCCCGGGCGAGGGTTGGGTCCGGTAGCGCGGCGCCCAGGAGCCTCTTGATGCCGGCCTCCGGCATGAGCCCCAGCACGGTGTCGTTCAGGAGGCGGAACTCAGTCATACCGGGCACGTTTAACGTGGGTTCCTGCCCCAGGGCAGCCTGGTAGAAGGCGGTGCTGGCCCCCTGATCGGCCACGTACAGGATGAAGTGTGCTTGCGCCATGCCCGCCATATTCGTCTTCTACCCTTCAACCTGTGGTTCTGCCTTGCTCATTCATCACCGCGGCGGCGCAGCGCGGCGCCCGCGAGCCGCCCGATCGTTGGCCACGGTCAGGGCCAGACCGCCCAGTATCATCACCACGCCCACCCCGAACATAACCCCGAGCGGATCGCCGAAAAGGGCGGCCGAAGCGGCGATGCCGAACACCGGCTGCAGGTACTGAACGCTGGCAGCCACGCGCGCCGGCACCACCCGTAAGAGGTACAGCCACAGTAGGAGACCCAAGACGGTGACTGCCATGCCGAGGTAAACCGCGACCCCAACTGCCCGGGCCGTGATCACGAAGGACGAGTGCGACGCCTCCCAGAAGGCGAGCGGCAGGATGGCCAGGAAACCCGCCACGATGTTCCACGTTGCCACTGGCAAGGTGCCGTACCGCTCCACGAGTTCCGCACTCCAGACGTAGTAGAAGGCGATGGTGACGGCGGACAGGAGCATCCAACCCACGCCGGCCAGCGTGGTTCGCGAGGCGGCGTCCACGGCCGAGCCCGTTCCGACAGCCACGAGCGCGATGCCTGCGAAGGCGGCGGCCAGCCCGAACCACTGCCGGCCCGTAACAGCCTGCTTCAGCCGGATGGCAGCGAAGATGACGATGAGTACGGGGATCGTGGCGGAGATTATCGTGCCGGCGGACGCCGACGTGCCCTGCACACCGAACGTCTGCGCGGCGTTACCCAGGGTGATGCCCAGCACCCCCAGCGCGGCGACGCTCGGCACGGCCCTCCACGGCATGCGCAGCCGGCCAGCCCCGACCACGAGCAGGAGCGGCACGGCGGCGCCGAACCGGAACGCCGTGAGCGTGAGGGGAGGCAGGTCCTCGAGCCCGAGCTTGGTGATGGGAATGGACAAGCCCCACACGACGGTGAGCAGCAGCATGGCGCCGAGGTTGCGTGCGGTCAGCGGCCCGGTGCGCAGTCCGGTGGGGGAGGCGGCCCCAGCGCCGCCAGCTTTCCTTGTCATAGCCACTGTTACTCCTTCGAGGCTACCGATGCGTGCATGAGACTCAAGCCTAGCCGTTGCGCCATGCCCGTGACAAACGCCGTAGGTTCACACGATGCGTGAGTGAAACTCACGTATGATCGGCAGGAGATGAGCGACGCGCTACCCCTTCAGACGCTCCGAGCCTTCGAGGCCACTGGGCGCCGCCTGAGCATGACACTCGCAGCCCAGGAACTCGGGCTGACCCACGGTGCGGTGAGCCGCCAGATCAGGTCACTGGAGGCCCACCTGGGCGTCGAGCTCTTCAGGCGCCTGACCCGCCGCATAGAGCTGACCGATGCGGGCGTCGTTTTCTTCAGCGCCGTCACGAGGGCGCTCTCGGAGCTCGCGCTGGCGGCCGATGCCGTTCGCCAGAGGAGCAACGATTCGCGCCTCGTCGTGGGGTCGGGCATCTCGTTCGCGAGCAAGTGGCTGGCACCGCGCCTGCACCGGCTGATGGAGCGCTACCCGGAACTCGACATCCAACTCGAGGTAACGGACAGCGAGGTCGACTTCACGAAGAGTCAGGTGGACGTCGTGGTCCGGTACGGCAGCGGCTCATATCCGAACTCGGCAACCGAGCGGATCATGGACGAAGTCGTCTCGCCCGTGTGCAGTCCCGATTACCGCGACCACATGGGAGGCTTGAGCTCGCCGGACGCTCTCCTGGCGTGCCGGCTGGTGCACGAGATCGGGCTCAGGGCCGACTGGGAGCGCTGGTTCGAGATGATGGGCTTGCTCGCACCAACCCACCGGGGGCCGGGTTACAGCCATGGGAGCATGTCCATCGAAGCAGCCATCCGCGGGGAGGGCGTGGCGCTCGGCAGGAGCGTCCTCGTGGCCGAGGACCTGGCGGCTGGCCGACTAGTGGCACTGTTCCCCGAGAACCGGCTGGAGGTCGAGTACGGTTACGACCTCGTCTACCGGGTCGGCGCCGAAGACGACCCGAAGGTGCGGGCGTTCAGGGAGTGGCTGGTGGATGAGGTGCGGGGCTTCGCGGCGGGCTTAGATTCTCTAGGCTCCTCGTAACCTAGCCACCAGATCGTCCACTAAGACCGCGCGTGAATCGCAGACGTTTCAAGGTTCACTTGGGCGAGCCAAGGTCGTCGAAGAGTTCCGAATCGGCGGCGTGCACCGCAAGCACGTCGGGAAGGGTGACGCCGGTACGGATGCGCTTGAGTATGTGCGCCGATGCTCGGCGCCGTTCGTCCAGGGCTTCGTCGTTGCCCGCGGCGATGGCATCTAGGCGGGCCAAGCATTCGCGAACCGCCATTTCCACAGCCTCGGTCTCTGTGGTGCCGGTGCGCTCTGCGAGTTCGCGCACCAAGGCCGTGGTCCGCGGCTTCTTGATGTTGAGACCCATGCTTGGAGTCTGTCAGATCGAGACGGATCTAGTTGACTCCCTGTTGCGCGGTCGGCCGTAAGAACAACCGACATGGCGTAGCTAGAGACCCGCAAGGGCCTCTTGTGCGTGACTAGTCGAAACGAGCGTGATACTCGGCAATCACCGCGTCCCAGCTTGGTCGAGCCCGTTTGAACCTGGCCCCTGGTGGTGCCACCGAGTACGCCGAAATGACCCCGGGCCAATCTCGTAGGCGGGTGCGTGCCTTGCCTCCTAGGGCAACCACCAACGCGTCTGGGAGGAGTTCAAGCTGCTTCTCTAGGTACCTCTTGCGGCACTCTCTCTCGCAGATTGCGGACACACTTCCACCCTCTTTCGTTGCCGAGCAGAGCACAGCGTCCGTGATCCAGGTTCTCTTCATCTGCTCGCGGAAGGGGAGGCTCGGGAAGCAACCGTCAAGGATGTACCTGAGGTTGCGGTGGTAAAGGTCAGTGCCGTTCGCAAGGGCTGCGCGAACGTGCGCTTCCGCCGCCTTCAGAACCTTGTCCGCTGGAGAAGGTGGATATGCCTCGCCTGGATACGGGTCACCTGGCTCAGCGGTGACGAGCACCAGGCTCACGTCTTCGAGTCTGCCTAAGGCCCCTGCGAAACCTCTTGGCACGTGGCCGTTGGCTGGATCCCAGCGCATCTCACCACAAGCTCCTGAGAAGCCGGGGCAGGGGTGGTAAGCGGGGAGGAGGACCTCTACGAGGCTGGGGTTGGTGGTCACAGTTCGCCTACTTCCATCCGGCATTGTTTTGAGGATGAGCGATACCTCGTTCGTGAGCGGCGAGGGAGTGCTTGTCTCGGGCGAGGTGCCTTGCGAGTGATGAGTTCAGTATGACCTGGGTACTCTGGGACACTAGCGCCATTTTCGTGTTCGACATGAGAGAAAGGCATGCCCGAGCCCCCCGGTTTGGGGTCGCGGATGTCTCCGGCGGGTATTCCTGATACCGCTAAGGCCTACCCAGAGCGGTCTCCTGAACCGAAGCTGCACAGAAACAGGTATTGTTGAAAAGCTGATAATCTGATATTCTGCCCTCATTAGGAGTGTGACATGGCCACCAGCACGACGGGTAAGTTGGGGAAGAGAGGCACGTTCGTCATCCCGGCCGAGCTTAGGCGCCAGTACGGTCTAAGCGAGGGTTCCCTGGTCATCGCAGAGGCGACCGAGCAAGGCATCCTGATCCGACCGGCTGCGCTGGTCCCTATCGAGCTATACACAGCCGAACGTAAAGCAGAGTTCCTGCTCTCCAACGCGGTGGACGCAGAGGATTATCGCGAAGCACGCGCAGAAGTGGTGAAGCTTGGTCTGGATCCGGACACCATCGAGCACCACCGACCCTAGGCTCGAGACCCGGTGGACAGACTCTTTCTAGACGCCAACGTACTGTTCAGCGCTGCCTACAGGCAGGACTCACGACTCCAGGTGCTCTGGCAGTTGCCAGGGGCTGAGCTACTCTCGTCCCGTTACGCGGTCGATGAAGCCCTCCGTAATCTCACCACGGATGAGCAGAGATCACGCCTCAAATCGCTGGCGCACGGCCTGGCGCTTGTTCCGGATTCCACGTTCGAAGGAACCCTCTTCAGCGGCATAGGTCTGCCTGCGAAGGACCTACCCATACTTGCTGCAGCGTACGCGGGCAACTGCACGCATCTGATCACCGGCGACGTGCGGCACTTCGGGGCGTACTTCGGCAAGAGCGTCCTCGGAGTCATCGTTCAGACTCCGGCGGGTTATCTGCGGGAACGAAGAGGTGAATAGGCTGCTTCGAGCGAGGTAGTTGGGCTCGGTCCCTCGTTGAGTTCAGGGCACCTTGCCGTACAGCACCGGCAGCCGCACGCACGACGGCCACTTGGCGCCGTGATGCACCTGCTGGCGCGCCACTACCGGGGCAGGGTCGGTGTAGGGGTCTACGCCCGTGTTCGTGTTCGGGAACACCGTCATGTAATCGGCGGAGCAGATGTCTACCCTGATCCTGTGCCCCGCCTGGAACACGTGACCGGCGAAGTGCAGATGCAGCTCGTACTCCTCCACGCTACCGGGTGTGAGTAGCGCCGACTCAATAGCCGGCCAGTTCCTGAACTCGGCTCGCACGCCGTTGGTGGAGACCTTGCGGGCCACGCCCTGCTCGTCGACGTCGGACACGGTGACGAAGAAGTCAGTGTCTACCGCGCTGGACGCGGCGAAGAAGCGCGCCGAGAGGTTGCCGGCCACGGCCACGTTCTCAGGAAGAACGGCGCTGTCGTACACGAGGTAATCCTGGCGCGACTGCAGTTCGTTCAGCACGGAGGGCAGGAACTGCCCGTCGCCAGAGGCCACGTTGGCGGGGTCGTACACGTAAGTGTCGAAAGCGCCGCCCGGCTCCGGCGCGGTCAGCAGCCGGCCGTTACCGTGCATGGAGTTGGCCTGGCCGCCACTGTCTAGGTACAGCTCCACTAGTTCGCACTCCGGCGGGTTCCAGTCGTCCGAGGTGCGCCATTCGTTGGCGCCCGCGCCGCCCAGGTAGTAGGTGGCGCGCGGCTTCTCGTCCTCACCGTTCTGCACGCCCTTCAGGTAGCGGTCGAACCAGCGGATGGTGCGGGTATCGAAGTCGTAATCGATGGCGTCGTCGCCGTAGGCAAGTTCCCCGCAGTCGCGGAACGCGTTGAGCGCATGTGGCCAGGGCCCGACGATGATGCGGCGGCCCGGTACGTCGTGCTCGGTGAGGAAGCGCCACGTCTCCTGCACGCCGAGCGCGTCGCCGTCGTGCCAGCCCGACAAGATGAGCATGGGGACCTTGATGTTCTCGGCGTGAGCGCCGTTGTCGCAGTGGCGCCAGAAACCGTCGTAGCGGTAATGCTCCGCCCAGGTGTCCCACGGTCCCGAGCGCTTGCCGATGGCCTGGGTGGGGATGTCACTGAGGGGCCGCATGCGCACGACCTCTTCGGGATCCACCGTCTTGCCGCCGAACACGTCGAGGTCCGTGCGGTTCGACACGGACTGCCCGAGGGTCCAGGAGAGCAGCGGCCACGAGCAGATCGCGCCACCCCGCCGCACCGTGTCGTAGTAGAAGGGCGAGCCCACGTTCACCTCACTGATGGCCGTCTTGAGGTTCGGGTGCCCGGTGGTGGCGGCCGCGGTGGTGGTGTAGCCCAGGTAACTGGCGCCCCACATGCCGATGCTGCCGTCGCTCCACTCCTGCGCGGCTATCCAGTCGAAGAGGTCCCGGGCGTCCTCGCGCTCGTGATAGAAGGGCACGAGTTCCCCGTCCGAGTCCGACCGGCCCCGCACGTCCTGGATCACGAAGGCGTAACCGCGGTTCACCCAGTGCGTGCAGCGGTGCAGGTCGCGCGCCTTGCCGTAGCAGGTGCGCACCACGATGGTAGGGAAGGTCTGGCCGGGCCTGCCGCCGGCGGGCAGGAACACCTCGGTGGCCAGGTCGACGCCGTCTCGCGTGCGCACGGCCACGTTGCCCAGCGGCCTGATGCCGTACTCAGCCCTGGACAAGAGCGGGTCTTCGTACTTCACGAAGGGGGTAACGCTCTCGTGACCTTCGAGAACCAGCATCTCGCTCGAGATGCGCCCCGGCATGATGAAAGCCACCACCCGGCCTTCCACCGTCACCACGTCCATGATGGGCGGCTCGCCCCGGCGCGCCCACAGCACCCCGGTCGCGGCCTGGCCGTTCACGGTGCCGGCGTACTCCCGGTAACGGTTGTAGCGGGCGCCGTCCTCCAGAACCACCGTGTCCCCGCTCCAATCGGCCTCTAGATAGGTAGCCAGCCCAGCGTGAAGGCCCGGGAGGTCGAATAGCGACTCCTTCATGCTTGTCTCGAAAGGGATCTGCTTCAGTTGCATGCGCGTCTGAGGGTCTACGCCCAGCCAGAGCAGCCGTTCGCCTCCGAACACGAAGCGCCCGTCATACACACCGGAGCGGAAGTGGTTGAACGTGAGGGTGCCTTCTCGCTGGGTTGCCAAGCTGGCTTTCTCCTCCTGCGCAGGGTTCGGGCGGACCGACCTGCCGGTCATGCCTGCTGCCCTTCCTGGTTGCGCATCTCGAGCGTAGTTACCACGTGGTCGGCTACCGTCAGGTCCTGCACTGCCTGCCCGAGCGATTCGAAGATGGTGATGTCGTCCTGGCGGGCGCGGCCTGGCAACGTGCCGGCGAAGACGCTGCCTATCTCGCCCACGACGTGTTGGGCCGTTACGGTGCCGTCTGCCATGGCCAGGAGTAAGTCCCCGGCCTCCTGGAGCGCCGCCGGAAGCCAGTCCACGTAGACCGTGCCCGCCGCCACGAGGTCGCTGCTCAGCTCGCGAGCCGTCGGGGTGCAGGCCCCGACGGCATTGACGTGAACACCCTGTCGCACGTCGGCCAGAGTAAGGATCGGCTCGGTGGCCGCGGTGAGGGTGCAGACGATGTCTGCGTGGGCGGTGGCCTCGCGGACGCTGGCGCAGGCGCGCACCTGCAGGCCCGTCTCCTCGCGCGCGAAGCTCGCGAAGGCCTCGGCGCGCTCCCGGCGTCTGCCCCACACGCTCACCATGGTGATGGGTCGCACGTGCCGTATGGCGCTCAGGTGCCTGCGCGCCTGCACTCCCGTACCGAGCAGCGCGAGGTGGGTGGCGTCGCTTCTGGCCAACACATCGGTTGCCGCAGCCGAGGCGGCTGCCGTGCGCACGGCGGTCACTGCCTCGGCATCGACGAGCGCCCGCACGCTGCCCGTTCGTGTTTCGAACAGCACGATCAGCCCCTGGTGCGAAGGCAGCCCACGAGTTGAGTTCTCCGGGAAGACGCTCAGCACCTTCACCGCGGCGGTAGCTGCGGCGGGGTCGTAGGCCGGCATCATGCCCAAGACGTTGCGGCCGTCCAACCGGAGCACCGGGCGCACCAACTGACGAGCATCGCCGGCTGCGAGCTGTGACAGGGCCGTGCGCATGAGGCTCAAGCAGGTGGGAGTATCGATCAGCGCCGCTACTTGCTCGCCGGCAACGAACGTGACGGCGGCCGCCGTAGCTTGCTGAGTGTGTTCCACCTCTTCCGGCATGCGGCCACTCCTTCGGGCGCAGGCTACATGAGTGCGGCGTAGGCTGTAAACCGAAATGGAAGCGCCCGCGGACGCAGATGGGCCGTTCCCAGCGGCCCAGCCTCGTTCCAAGAACCGAAATTAAGGCGTCTTTAAGGCGATGTTGCCTACCGTCGTTCATGCCTCGGACCACGGTCCACGTGGGCTTGGAAAGGTAGGTGCAAGGGTGAAGTTCAGGTCGTTCTTGCTTGTTGTGGGAGCCGTGCTCATGCTCCTGTTAGCCGCCTGCTCGTCGGGAGGAGGTCCGGACGGCCCGAGGGCGCCAGAGGAGGGGCACATCCTGATAACCGGCCGGCTCCTTGCGCCGAACGGCGTCACGCCCGTGTCGGGCGCCACGGTAACGCTGAGTGGGGCTACGATAACGGGGTCCTCCATGACGGTGCGGCCTGCAGCCAACGGCGACTGCGCGGCGCCTGCTGGTGACGAACCGTACGCCTGTACCGGCACCGATGGGGCGTTCGAGCTAGACGTGGAGTCGGCCGTGGGCGGCAGCCTCACGCTGAAGGCCGTGAAGGGCTCCTGGGGCACGACGTTCCAGGTGCAACTGAACGGCACCGTCATCAGCGTCAACGACGTCCGACTGGCAACGAGCCCAGCTTCTGGCGCACCCAGGATCGCCGTGGTGCAGGGGTCGTACGACATCATCGAGGACATCCTGGTAGAGCTCGGTTACAGCGAGTTCGATACCTACTACACCGAGATCCCCTGGGCTCCCCTTGCGGAGCGGGGAACTGCGCAGTTGTTCGCCCCTGACGAGAACGGCACGCCGCGAATCTTCAGCTACTCGATCGTCTTCATCGCCTGCGGCTCTGATGAGGACACCCTCCTCGAACCGGACTTCGTCGACCTCATCCGCGAGTACGTGGACGGTGGAGGTCGGCTCTACGTCTCCGACCTGGCCTACGACGTGCTTGAGAGAGCGTTCCCGCAGTACATTGACTTCTACGGCGACGATACCGAGCGCGACGCGGCTCAGATGGGCGTGGCGCCACCAGACGCCAAGCTGCAAGCCGCGGTGCGCGACGCGGGCCTGGCTGCCTGGCTGGCGGGTCAGACCTGCGCCGGTGGTAGCTGCATCAACAGCGCGAGCAACACCATCGAGGTCGGCGGCTTGCTAGACAACTGGACCGTGATGCTGGGCGCGGAAAGCGGCGCCACCGTGAAAGAGTGGGTCAACGCGCAAGTGCCATCGCACGGCACGATCCCGCTAACGGTGAGCTTCACGCATGGCGACGGGCTAGTGCTCTTCACCTCGTATCACAATGCTCCCGAAGGCTGGGAGAACGAACTGGAGCCACAGCGCTTCGTCCTTCAGTACCTGGTGTTCGAGCTCTGATCGGCTTCTAGGCGGAGGCCTTCGGGGGTGCCATTCGGGTGCTCCCGAAGGCCCTACGGCCGAGTCGGATCGCTAACGAACGGAGAACAAGTTGCAGGCCGCTAATGCGGCGGCAGGGGAGAGCTACCTGCCGCCTGACGCCAGCGCTGCAAGGTTGCGGTGGTAAGTGGGTCCGGCGCGCCGCCGTAGTACTTATCCAGCACGTGGTGGAACTCCTCCTCTGCAGCGTCCACGGCCGCGAAGAGCGTCATGCTCGAACGTAACTTGAGGTCGTCGGGAGTGCCCAGCACCTGCAGCGCGGTCTTGCCCTGAATGCGGAGCAGTGCAGTTGCGCATTCGCGCAGGCGTGCCCCTAGCAGCGGGTGATGCAAGTAGGCGCGTGCTTCGGCCTCGGACCTGATGGCGAACTCCTCCGCCAGGGGGGTGTAACCGAGCCCCTCGACCTGCGGGAAGATGAACCACATCCAGTGGCCGACCTTCTTACCGGCGCCAAGCTCGGCAAGCACGCTGGGGTAGACCGGCTGCTGGGCAGCCACGAAGCGTGCCAGGTTGTGCGGATCGCCTGGCGTGTTGCGTCGGTCGAGTGGGTCCATCGCTGCTCCTATCAACCGTGGGCGTGGTTGCTCACGCGCAGAACGGCTTCTCCGGCAAGCAAGTGGTTGAGCGTCATGGCGGCGCCAGGAGCGCACGAGCTCTGGCTTGCTCATAAGAATCGGCTGCGGTGTGTGCGGGCAGGCTCAATGCCAGCTCCGCCTGCTCGCGCCCCTGCTCGTTCAGGCCCAGCCCGAAAAGCACCCTGGCGTACTCGACCCTGAGGTTGATCTGGGCCGGAGCGGCCTCGATTCCGTGCTCCATGAGCGGTAGCACCTGGCTGCGGTTAGCTCCGAACAGCCACCCGACACCCAACTCCGTGAGGGCGAAGTGCCACGATGAGTACGAGACGAGGGCGTCGGCGTTGTCCGGATCCATCCTTAGCGCGCTCTCGAACAGTGCCTTCACCTCGCCCGCCATCTGCGCCCTGCCTACGTAGCTTCGGTAGAAGCCGGCCTCTCCCTTGGCCCGCGCCGCAGCCATGGTTGCCGCTGCCGCCAGCGGCCCATCAGGCGCGATGTCTAGGCAGCTGAACGCGGCGGCTTCTGCCCGGTCGAGCCACTCCTTCGCAACCACAGGGTCGGTCTCTAGGTAAACGGCCTGGTCGGTGGCGGCGCGGGAAGCGAGCAGTTGGGCGGCCGCCGTGTTCACCCGCACCGCCTGCTGGTAGGCCGTTACGAAGTCGCCGGCGAACCACGCGGTGCCGCCGGGTACGCCCTGGTAGGGCACGGGCTGAGCCAGGCTCAGAACGAAAGTGGTTAGCAGCAGCCAAGCTACGGCGAGGCGGAGGGTGCGGGAGACGGTACCCCTTAGGCGGCCCGTGAACGCGTGCGGTCTAGGCTCTGGGTCGGGTCTGGTAGACGGCTGGGGCGCGTTATTGGAGTGATGAGATAGGACCGCCACCCGCCAAGGTTATGGCAGGGCACGCTCGCGGGTAGTAGCCGGGCGGCTATTGGAGGAACGGGTTCCCTGCGCCGATACAAGTAGGGGAGACGCCTTGACGGCGTGGGCCGGCAGACCAACTCGATCACTGAAGGGCGCTGTAGAAGGCAAACTCTCGCGGTCTACTCGCGCGTCAAGAAGCGTCGGACCGCGTCCGTGAACGCAGCTGGTGCGTCTAGGTTGGCTACGTGGCCAGCTCCCGGAAGCACCTCGAAGGCCGCGTTCGGGAGTCTGGCAGCGAGTTCTCTCGATAGCGGCAGATTGACCTCGTCCTTCTCGCCGCAAAGAACCAACGCAGGCATGGTCAAGTCACCGATCCAGCCGCGAGCATCGAAATCCAGGACCAGAATGTTGGCAACGTCACCAGGAGTGAGGCCACCGATCTCTTCTAGGGCCTGTTCCCGGTAAGGTTCAGGAACGTCCCTGACGAGACCATTAAGCACCTGCTCTGTGAACGCTTGTGG
>CAZVTS010000054.1:0-18264 GCA_964630175.1 uncultured bacterium | reverse complement strand
ACGCGCCGCATGCAGGAACCTTACGCTACTTTCTCGCTTTCGCCCCCCTCGAACTGCGAGAGGTAGAGCCGGGCGTAAGCACCGCCCAAGTCGAGGAGTTCCAAGTGCGTGCCGCGCTCCACTATGCGCCCCTCCTCCATCACGAGGATCAGGTCCGCGCCAACGATGGTGGAGAGACGGTGCGCGATCACGAAGCTGGTGCGGTTGCCGCGTAGGGCGGACATGGCGTTCTGGAGGAGCAGTTCCGTGCGGGTGTCGACCGAACTGGTGGCCTCGTCCAGGATGAGCAGTGCAGGGTCGGCCAGGAACGCCCTGGCGATCGTTATGAGCTGCTTCTCGCCCGCGCTGACGTTGCTGCCCTCCTCGTCGATGACCGTGTCGTAACCGTCCGGCAGGCTGTGAACGAAGCGGTCCACGAAGGTGGCCTTGGCGGCGTCAAGGATGTCGGCCTCGCTGGCGCCAGGCAGACCGTAGGCGATGTTGTCGCGGATGGTTCCCTTGAAGAGCCAGGTGTCCTGCAGCACCATGCCGAGCCGCGAGCGAAGCTCGGAGCGCGGCACCGTGGCTATGTCCACGCCGTCCAGCGTTATGCGCCCGGCATCGAGTTCGTAGAAGCGCATCAGCAGGTTCACCAAGGTGGTCTTGCCGGCGCCCGTAGGTCCGACGATGGCCACCGTCTGGCCCGGCTCCGCCACCAGCGAGAGGTCTTCGATGAGCGGCCTGTCTTCCTCGTAGCGGAACGAGACGTCCTCGAAGGTAACCCGGCCCCGCGCCGGCGTGGGCAGGGTCCGCTCGCTCTCTTCCGGCACCTGTTCCTCAGCGTCAAGCAGCTCGAACACGCGCTCCGCCGAGGCCACTCCGGACTGCAGCATGTTGACCATGGACGCGATCTGAGTGACCGGCTGAGAGAACTGGCGCGAGTACTGTATGAACGCCTGCACGTCGCCCAATGTGATGGTGCCGTTCGCAACTCGCAAGCCGCCTATCACGGCGATAAGGGCGTAACTCAGGTTGCCGATGAAGGCCGAGGCCGGCATTATGAGCCCGGAGAGGAACTGCGCCCGGAAGCCCGCCTCGTAGAGCCCCCGGTTCTCCTCCTCGAACTGCTCCTGAACCTCACGTTGCCGCCCGAACACCTTCACGAGCGCGTGACCCGTGAAGGCCTCCTCTATCTGGGAGTTGAGGGTACCGGTGCGCCGCCACTGTTCCACGAACTGCTTGCCGGAGCGGCGCATGACCAGCATGGCCACCACCATCGTCACCGGGATGCTGAAGAGCGCCACCAGCGTCAGAACTGGCGAGATGCTGAACATCATGATGAGAACGAAGATCACCGTGAGCACCGAGCTGAGGAGCTGGCTCATGGTCTGCTGCAGGC
The DNA here is from genome assembly GCA_964630175.1 of uncultured bacterium. GTDB lineage: Bacteria > Deinococcota > Deinococci > Deinococcales > Trueperaceae > JAAYYF01. The sequence goes on along the minus strand of CAZVTS010000054.1, from coordinate 16,886 downwards.
TCTGCGACACGTTATCGATGTCGTTGGTGACGCGGCTGAGCAGTTCGCCGCGCGGTTGCCGGTCGAAGTAGCTGAGCGGCAACCGGTTGAGCTTGTCTTCGGCCGACTGCCGGAGACCGAAGACGGTGGCCTGCACCACGTCGTTGAGCAGGTAGCCCTGTAAGTACCCGAGCAGAGACGACACGAGGTAGATGCCCATCACCAGGAGCAGCACCGCGCCCACGGCCCCGAAATCCACGCCCACGCCGGGCACGAGGTCCACACCGGTCAGCAGGTCCGCTACCTGATCCTGCCCTGCAGCGCGTGCGCCCGCGATGGCAGCCTCCTTGGTCATGCCGGCCGGGAACATCTTGCCGATCAGACCGCCGAAGATGAGGTCCGTGGCACGGCCCAGCACCCTAGGGCCAACCGACGACAACGCCACGGAGAGCACGCCAGCCACCAGCAGCACCGTCACCCTCGTGCGCTGCGGGATGAGAAGCCGCAGTATGCGGCGCACCGAGGGGCCGAAGTTCATCGGCTTCTGCGCCACCATCCCGCCACCGAACGGGCCCCGGCCGGCCTGCACCCGTTCCGTCTCCTTCATGACCTTGCTCGACTTGTTGGAAGGGGCAGCTGCGCCTACCGGCGTCTCCAAGCGCTGCCCCGCCCTATCCCGTTCGCGGCCGCCCTTGCCCGGCATCACGCCGCCTCCTGCTTCTGGGACTGGACGATCTCCAGGTACGTTTGCGACGTGGCGAGCAGTTCTGAGTGGGTGCCGCTGCCCACCACACGCCCGTCCTCGAGCACGATGATCAGGTCGGCGTTCACGATGGTGGCCACGCGTTGCGCCACCACCAGGACGGCAGCATCCCTGGTCACGGGCTCGAGCGCGCGCCTCAGCCGCGCGTCGGTGGCCACGTCCAGGGCGGAGAACGAGTCGTCGAAGAGGTACACGCCCGGACGCTTCACGATGGCCCTGGCGATGGCCAGGCGCTGACGCTGCCCCCCGGACACGTTGGTGCCGCCCTGGGCGATGTCCGCTTCCAGGCCGCCGGGCATCTGCTCCACGAAGTCGCGGCCCTGGGCTACCTCGAGGGCGTCCCACAGCTCGGCGTCGGTCGCCTCAGGGTTGCCGTAGCGCAGGTTGCTAGCCACGCTGCCGCTGAAGAGGTAAGCCCGCTGGGGCACGAGGCCGATCTTGTCCCACAGGGTGGCGGGGTCGTAATCCCGCACGTCCACCCCGTCTACACGGACCGCCCCGCTGGTCACGTCGAACAGCCGCGGCACGAGGCCGACGAGGGTGGTCTTGCCGGCGCCGGTAGCGCCGATGACGGCCACCGTCTGGCCCGGCGCCACGGTGAAACTGACGCCGTCCAGCACAGGATGGGTGGCGCCCGGGTAGGTGAAGCTCACGTTGTCGAACTCGAGCAGGCCGCTGCCCGTGCCCGCGGTCGTGCCTTCTTCCGGCGGCAGCACGCTGGTGCTAGTGTCCAGCACCTCGCCGATGCGGTCGGCGGATACGTTGGCGCGTGGCAGCAGCATCAGGAGCATGGTGGACATGAGCATGGCTATGAGGATCTGGATGAGGTACGAGATGTAAGCGGTGAGAGACCCTATCTCCATCTGGCCGGCGTCCACGCGGTGGCCGCCGAACCAGAGCACCGCCACGGTGCTCAAGTTGAGCACCAATCCCACCAGCGGGAACATGGCTGCCATCCACCGCCCCACGAACAGCGTCACGTCGGTCAGGTCGCGGTTGGCCTGCTCGAAGCGCTGCGCCTCGAACGGCTCCCGCACGAACGCGCGGATGACCCTGATGCCGCCGATCTGCTCGCGCATCACCTGGTTCACGCGGTCGATGCGCTTCTGCATCTTCTGGAACCCTGGTACGGCCCGGCTGATGATGAACCCCACGGCGCCAGCCAGGATCGGCACTGCGACCGCTACCAGCCAGGAGAGTCCTACGTCCTCGCGCAGCGCCATGATCACGCCACCGATCATCATGATCGGCGTGGTGACCAGCATGGCGAACGTCATGTAAAGCAGCGTTTGTACCTGCAGCACGTCGTTGGTGTTGCGGGTCAGCAGTGAAGCGGCGCCGAAGCGCGCCATCTCTCGCCCCGAGAACCCAGCCACGTGGTGAAAGAAGCCAGAGCGCAGGTCGCGACCGAACGCCATGGCTACCCGCGCACCCAAGTACACGGCGCCGATGGTGCAGCCCACCTGCGCCAGCGACACCAGGAGCATGACACCGCCACGTTCGAGTATGTAGCGGGTGTTCCCAAGGACGATGCCTTTGTCGATGATGTCGGCGTTGATGCTGGGCAGGAGCAACGTTCCTATGGTGGCGAGGAACTGCAGTGCGACGATGACCCAGATGGTGCGCCTGTACGGCCGCGTGTAGCGGGAGAGCAATCGGAGAAGCATCGGCCTCCCCCTTCCTGTTGGGGGGCCCTCCGCTGGCCATGGAGGGTCCGGGCGCGCCCGGAGCATGCGGGCACGGCTGGCGATGATAGCCGAGCGAGTGCCTCCTTGTACATGACGACGTCACCAGCCGCCTGCTTCCGCCACGTGTATCCCGGCGGGCTCTCGTCCAAGCGGCGTGAGGCCGAAGGCACGTTGGCGCCTGCCGGCCCTAGCCTTGCAGGGCTCCTGAAGCGAGGCGGTTCAGGCGAACTGACGCCACTCCGATCACCACTAGCGCCGCGGCCAGCGCGGCAACGCTGGACCATCTGCTCAGGCCCGCCGGCCCGGCGATCACCAGGAAGAAGGCGAGTAGCGCCGTGAATGCCCCGGCAGAGGCCACGAGCAGCCACCGTTCGGCGCCTGCCACAGCGGGCAGGTGTTCGCTGCGCAGAACCGAGCGCCCGACGGCGAAGATGGCGGCCCCGGCTACGGCTCCCATGGCTGCACCCAGGAGCGGTCCTGCGCTCGGTAACAGAACCGTGACCAGGAAGACCTCGGCGGCTATCAGCGCCGCCACGATCCTGTAGTTGAGCATCGTGAACATCGACCATCAGGATGACAGGTTCGGCCTGAGGCTGCCAGCGTCGTCCCGGCACGCCTGACCTGGGGCGCGCGTAAGGCTGCTCTATACTCGAACGGACATGGCACGAGGGCCCCAAGAACCCCCACGCACACTCGTCTCCGGCAGAGCAGCCAGCCTGGCGCTGCTCGCGCTGACCCTGCTCCTGGGAGCCTGCCTGAGGCCCCCAGAGCCAGCGACCGGCGTGCTTCACGGCACCGTAACGCTGGCGAACGCCTCGCCGGCCGCTGGCGCCACCATCACCCTGCGGCTCGAACCCGGCACGGGCTCGTCAGCCGAACGTACGACCACCACCGACGCAGACGGCAACTTCCGGCTTGCGCGTGTACGAGTGGGCGTTTACTGGCTGACGGCCCAGGCGGGCACAGCACAAAGCGCACTTATCACGGGCTTGGAGGTCATAGAGAACCAGGAGACAAGCGTGAGCGTGGTGCTCTCCGAAGCCGGAAGCATCTCCGGTAGCGCCGTCCTGGAGGACCGCCCCACCGACGGCGGGGTGCTCGTCGACATCGCCGGAACGCCCTTCAATGCAACCTCCGGTGCCGACGGCGCCTACGAGCTCTCAGGCGTGCCCAGCGGCACCTTCAACGTGAGTTTCTCAGCCCAGGGTTACTCCCGCTTCGAAGCGGAAGGAGTTGAAGTAACGGGCGGTGAGGCCACCATGCTCGCCGACGTGGTTCTCGAGAGGATCGCGCCCTACGCTAGCTTCACCGTTATCCAGAGCGGCAACGTCGTCGAGGTGGACGGCTCCGCCTCCTACGACACACGCGGCGAAGTCGTGAGTTACGCGTGGGACTTCGGCGATGGAACTCGCGTTCAAGGCGGGCCGGAGGTGATGGCGCTAACGCACACTTACACGCGGAGCGGCGAGTTCACGATCTCGCTGAGGGTGACCAACGACAGGGGCAACTCCGACGTCGGCAGGCTGACCGTCACGGTAGCGCTGCCACAGCTCGTCATGGGCGCGGCGCCCACCGTGTGGACGTTGCCTGCTGGCAGCGAAGCCGCCTGGGACGTGGTGGTGCCGGGTGGTGTGCAAGGCGACGTGCTCTACTTCGACGTGGAAGGTGCGGAATCCATCGCGGTGCGGAGCGGTGCCTCCGTGTACTACAGCACGGAGTTCGGTACTTTCCGGCGCCTGGCAGGCGGGGCGCAGCGCATGGGCGACCCGGTGGGGAACGGCTCGCCTCCGAGGTTGGAGCCGCTGGCCATCAGCGTGGGCCGAACGTGCCTGGGCCCCTGCGTGCTGTTGCCGAACACCGGAGGCGCCGTCCTCACGGTGCACAACCCCGGGCCCGGGGCGCGCCAGGTGCGCATACACCTTTCGGCAGAGGGCTTCGATGACCTGAACGAGCCGAACGACCAGCGCATGGGCGCCACCGGTCTGAGCCTGGGGACCGACGCCGGCGCCATTGAGCTCGTGGGCGACGTCGACTGGTTCAGGATCGCTGTGAGTGGCCGGCTAACGTTCGACACCGCCCCCGGACTGCCGCTTAGAGCCGCCTTGTACGGTGCGTCCGGGGCGCCGCTCACTACCCTAAGTAGCGGCGTGCCCGTGAACGTCACGGCAGGCGACTTCGTGCAGGTGCGCGCTCAGCAGGCGGAGGCCGCCCCCTCCGGCGTGAGCACTTACTACCTATCGCTGGAGTGAGCGCTTGTCCCACTGGTCTTAGAGCGCTCGGCGCAGGGGCATTTACCAGTTCTGTTCACGAGGGACTCTGGGCCACAATGGTGGCAGGCCTACCGAACGGCCACCCAGTCCGGCGGTCGTGACCCGGCGAACACGGCTAGGCCACCAGCTTGCTGACCTGATCGGAGAAACCAGTTGCCCCACACCAGCGCCCCCAGCAGTTCGCCGCCACGCCGTGCCTCGGCCGGCGGGGAAGGGGTTGCCGGCACCGTGACCGCCGTGCGGGGCAGCGTCGTCGACGTGAGCTTCGCGGGAAGCCTGCCGGACTTGCACACCATGCTCAGCGCCGGCTCAGCCGGCGCCGTGCGCCTGGAGGTGGTCGAGCAGTTGGACCTGGCCACCGTCAGGTGCCTGGCGTTCACGACCACGAGCGGGTTGGCTAGAGGTGACCTGGTAAGCAGCACCGGTGGCCCTCTGCTGGTGCCTGTTGGCCCGGAACTCAAGGGGCGCGTTTTCGACGTTTTCGGCCTGCCCATAGACGGCGGCGCCCCGGTACGTACCGAGCGGCAAGCTGCGCTCCTGCAGGCACCAGTCAGCCTCGGGCGTCAGGCGGTCTCCTCGCAGATCCTGACCACCGGTGTGAAGGCAGTGGACCTGCTGGCGCCCATAGAGCGCGGCGGCAAGGCTGGTCTGTTCGGCGGTGCCGGCGTGGGCAAGACCGTGCTCATAACCGAGCTGATCAACAACATGGCCACGAGGCACGAGGGTGTCAGCCTCTTCTGCGGCATCGGCGAACGCTCGCGCGAGGCCGAGGAACTCGTGCGCGAAGTGAGGGACGCCGGCGTGCTGGGCGACACGGTGCTGGTGTTCGGCCAGATGAGCGAGCCGCCGGGCGCCCGCTTCCGAGTCCCGCACACAGCCCTCACCATGGCCGAGTACTTCCGGGACGAGGAGCACCGCGACGTTCTCCTGCTGATGGACAACGTGTTCCGCTTCGTGCAGGCCGGGTCCGAGGTCTCGGGCCTCATGGGCCGGCTGTCCTCCAGGATGGGTTACCAACCGACCATGGCGAGCGAACTCGGGGAACTGCAGGAGCGGATCACCAGCACCCAACAGGCCGCCATCACTTCGGTGCAGGCCGTGTACGTACCCGCCGACGACTTCACGGACCCCGCCGTGGTGCACATCTTCGGTCACCTGTCGGCCTCCGTGGTGCTGTCGCGCGACCGCGCCAGTCAGGGCTTCTACCCAGCCATCGACCCCCTGGCCTCCACCTCTTCCCTGCTCACTCCCGGCATCGTGGGCGCCGAGCACGCCCAGACCGCGCGCGAGGTGCGCATGGTGCTCGCTCAGTACGAGGACCTCAAGGACATCATCGCCATGCTGGGCTTGGAAGAGCTGTCCGAAGTCGACCAGCAGGTGGTCGCCAAGGCCAGGCGTCTGGAGCGCTACCTGACGCAGCCCTTCCACGTCACGCACGCCTTCACGGGGCAGAGCGGGCACACGGTGGCGCTGGAGGAGGCTCTGGCGGACTGCCAACGCATCCTCAGCGGTGAACTCAACCAGGTGCCGGAGGCGAGCTTCTACATGATCGGCACGCTGGCGGGGGCCGGCATATGAGACTCCTGCTGACCGTGCCGTCCGGCAAGCTGGTAGACCAGCAGGTGGCCCGCATGAGCGCGGAGTCCAACCATGGCTCCTTCACGGTGCTGCCGCGCCACGCAGACACGGCTCTCCTGCTCGTGCCAGGCCTCTTGTCCTTCCACGACGAACGGGGCGAAGAGACGTTCGTGGCGGTCGATCACGGCCTGCTGGTGAAGGCCGGCGGGCAAGTCCGGGTGGCGTGCCAGCGCGCGGTGGTGAGCGGCGACCTCGGCAGCGCGGAGGCGGCGGTGAGGTCGCGGTTCCTAACCCAGGGCGAGAGCGACAAGCGCGCGCGCACCGCGCTTCTCAGGCTTGAGGCCGAGATCCTGCGGCGCCTAGGGGAGCTGAGGAGCTGAGATGCACGCTCCAGAGCCCCGTTCGGCAGCGCCACAAGAAGGTGCGCAGCGGCCACGACAGGCAGCCGGCGAAGCGCCGCCGGCCAACGACCTGGCGGACACGGTGGCCAGGAAGCAGGCGCGCAAGCAGCGCGCACGCGAGGAAGGCGAGCGCGGGTTGGCACACGGTTTCGGCATGTTCGGCATGGTGGGATGGTCGGTGGCGGTTCCCACTCTGCTCGGCATCGCGCTCGGGGTATGGATCGATTCGCGCTCGCAGAGCGGCTACTCCTGGACGCTCATGCTGATGATCGCGGGGCTCGTCGTAGGCGGCATCAACGCGTGGTACTGGGTGAGCAAGGAGTCCGAAGATGACCGCTAGTAACGCCAAGGAAGGTATCCCGTGGACGTCGTAGGCCTGCTACTTGGTTTCGGCGCCGGCCTCGTAGCCGGGGTGCTTTACCTGGTGGCGCTCTGGTTCACCGTCAAGCGCGCGGCGCGCACGGGCAACCGGTCACTGCTGGTGGTGAGCTTCCTGGCGCGCGCGGCGGTGCTGCTCCTCGCGTTCTATGGCCTCAGAGGCATCGGCGCGCAGGGGCTCGTGGCCGCTCTGGTTGGCTTCATCGCCGCACGGTGGCTCATGACACGAGTGCTGGGGCCGGGTGGCAGCGAGTCGGTCCCGGGGGAACCTGAAGAGCAGGTGCAACCGTGACGCTGTCACCCGACGAGATCGTCTACTTCACCGTGGGCCCGCTCAAGATCACTGCCACGCTGGTCTTCACGTGGGTCACGATGGCGGTGCTGGTGTTCCTGAGTTGGCTGGCCACCCGCAGTCTCAAGGTCGAGGGTGCGGTGACGCGCCCGCAACACATGGCCGAGGCGATCATCGAGTTCCTGCTGAACGAGATCAAGGGCACCATGCAACTTGATGCCAGGCCGTACCTGCCGTTCGTGGGCACGCTCTTCCTGTTCGTGGCCTTACCCAACGTGCTCGGCATCATCCCCGGGTTCCAGCAGCCCACGGGATCCCTCACCACCACGGCAGCGTTGGCCGTAGCGGTGCTGCTCGCGGTACCGGTGTTCGGCATCGCACGCGTGGGCCTACGCCGGTACCTGAGGAGCTACCTCGAACCCACGCCTTTCATGCTGCCGTTCACCATCTTGGGAGAGATCACCCGCACACTGTCCCTGGCCGTGCGACTGTTCGGGAACATCATGAGCGGCACGGTGATAGTGGCCATCCTCATGTCCATCGCGCCTCTCTTCTTCCCCGTGATCATGCAGGCGTTCGGCCTGCTGGTCGGTTTGCTGCAGGCTTACATCTTCGCCGTGCTGGCCATGGTCTACATCGCCTCGGCCGCGTCGGAGAGCGACAAGCGACTGAACAGGCATGGGGCACCTACCGCCACCGCCCCCAACCAAGGAGGTACCACATGACAGACATGGCACTCATAGGCATGGTCTCCGTCTTCACGGCGGGCATCACCATCGCCATCGGCTCGATATCCAACGCCTTCGGCCAGTCGCGCGCACTGGCGCAGGCCCTGCAGAGCATGGCCCAGCAGCCGGACGAATCCAACGCCATCACCAGGACACTGTTCGTGGGCCTGGCCATGGTGGAGTCGAGCGTCATCTACTGCTTCGTGATCTCGCTCATACTCATCTTCGCCAACCCGTTCTGGGGCAGCGTAGCCGGAGGCTAGACAGCCCGTGGCTTTCGATTGGTTCATCTTCGTAGCTCAGCTCGTCAACTTCGCGGTGCTGATCGTGCTCCTCCGGCTGTTCCTCTACAAGCCGGTGCTGAACCTCATGCAGCAGCGTCAGAAGCAACTGGACGAAGCCTGGAACGAAGCGCGCATGGCCAAGGAAGGCGCCGAGGCAGAAGCGGCGCAGTTGAGGGCCGCGCAGTCCGAGCTCGAAGGGGAACGTCGTAAGCGTCTGGAACAGGTCGAGGAGGAGGCCACGGCCCTCCGGCTCCGCCGGCGTGAAGAGGCGGAGGGAGAGGCGCGGGCGGAGCGGGAACGGCAGGAGGCCCTGTTGGAGAGCCAACGCGAGGTCCTCGTGGGCACGCTGCTGGAGAAGGGGGCAGAGGTGTTCGTGTCCGAGTTGAGCGGCGCACTGCAGGACCTGGCGGACGGAGCTCTGGAAGAACAGGCGCTTGGCCTCTTCGTTAGCCAGTTGAGACACCTGCCAGCCGACCAGGCGGTCCTCTTACGCGAACAGTCGGCCACACCGGTGGTGACCACCGCCTTCGCACCCTCCCCCTCGGCGCGGAGCAGCCTGACGGCGGCCATCAAGGAGGCCACCGGCACCGAGGCCGAGCCCCAGTTCGCACAGGACCCGAGCCTCCTGTTCGGCGCGGCGCTCACCGTGGGGCCCGTTCGCGTGGAGGCGTCCGGCCGCCGCCGGGTGGCGCAACTGGGAGCGGCGTTCCAGGCCGTGCTAGAGCGCCCAGACGGCAGCAAGCCCACCCCCGAGGAGCGAGATGCGTGACCACCGCGACATAGCCGCCGCGGTGCTGGCCGGCCTTCAGGACCTCGACGCCGCCAGGCGTCAGGTGAACCACGGGCTCGTGGTGGAGGAGCTGGGCCTGGTGCAGTTCGTGACCAGCGGCGTCGCCCTCGTATCAGGCCTGCCCGGCGTGGGGGTGGACGAGGTCGTGCGCTTCGAGAGCGGGCAACTGGGCCTGGCCACCGACCTCTCGGACGGTGAGGTCGGCGTGACGCTGCTGGCCGACCCCGAGGGCATCCAGTCAGGTAGCCAGGTGGCGCGCACCGGCCGCGCTCTCGACGTACCCGTGGGCGCCGGCATGCTGGGTCGTGTAGTGGACCCACTGGGTTACCCGCTCGACGGTGGTGGGCCGGTAGCGGCCGCGGAGCGACTGCCGGTCGAACGCTCGGCCACACCCATCTTCGAGCGTGGCCCCGTTACGCGTCCCCTGCACACGGGCGTCAAGGCCATCGACGCCCTCTTTCCCATAGGGCGGGGCCAGCGCGAGCTGATAGTGGGCGACCGGCAGACGGGCAAGTCGAGCGTGGCCCTGTCCGCCGTGCTGGCGCAGCGCGGCACCGGCGTGAAGTGCGTGTACTGCAGCGTCGGGCAGCGTGGCGCTCAGGTGGCCCGAACGGTGGAGACGCTCCGCCAGAGCGGAGCGCTCTCGTACACGAGCGTGGTCGTGGCGTCCTCCGACGAGCCGCCTGCCCTGCGGCAGATCGCGCCTTTCGCGGCCACCAGCATCGGAGAAGCGTTCATGGAAGCCGGCAACGACGTGCTGGTGGTGTACGACGACCTCACGCAGCACGCCAGGGCCTACCGCGAGCTCTCGCTCCTGCTCAGGCGCCCACCCGGACGCGAGGCCTACCCGGGCGACGTCTTCTTCCTGCACGCGAGGCTGCTCGAGCGCGCCACCCAACTCACTGCTGCCCGAGGCGGCGGTTCGCTCACCGCTCTACCGATCGTGGAGATCCAGGAGCGCGACCTCTCGTCGTACATCCCCACGAACCTCATCTCCATCACGGACGGGCAGATAGTCCTCTCCCCCGACCTGTTCGCGAGGGGCGTGCTGCCGGCGGTGCACATCGGGCTCTCGGTATCGCGGGTTGGGGGCAAGGCGCAGTTGCCGGCCCTGCAGGCGGTGGCGGGTCGACTGCGGCTCGAGTACGCGCAGTTCGAGGAGCTGGAGCGCTTCGCCCGCTTCGGGGCGGACGTGGACGAGGCCACCCGCACCACCCTCGCCAGGGGCCGCAGCATCCGTTCCGCGCTGGCGCAGAGCGCACTGGCAACGGTGCAGGCAGGCAGCCTGGTGGCGCTGCTGCTGGCTGTGAGCGAAGGCCTCTTCGACGGCATGGGGGCTCAGGAGCTGGCTCGAGCGGAGGAAGAGCTCGCAAGGGCGGTTCAGGCGGAGCACGACGTGCTGCTGAGCCGCCTGGAAGAAGGCGCGCAGTTGAGCGCCCACGACCGGGAAGCGCTTCTAGCTACTGCACGGTCCATCACCTCTGGTCTCGGGCTCACCGGAGCGAAGGAGTAATTCGTGGCGAGCACCGGCAGCATCAAGCGCCAGCTGAGCAGCGCCGAAACGTTGCAGGGCGTGGTGACGACGATGAAGACGCTTTCGGCCGCCCGCATCACGCAGTACCGCCGCTCGGTGTCCGCCCTGGAGTCGTCCACCAGAACGCTGGAGCTGGCGGTGCAGGCGGTGCTCAAGCAGAGCCCGGAGCTCGTCGGACTGGTGGCGGAACCGAGCAGCGACACGGTCGCGGCGGTAGTACTCGGCTCCGACCGCGGCCTCTGCGGGCCGTTCAACGAGCGCATCGCGCGGCACGCAGCCGGCCTGCTAGTAGCCAGGGGGACCAAGCACCAGATGAGCGTGCTCACAGTGGGCAGGCGACTGGAGCCGCGCTTGGCAGCGGCAGGTTACGAGCCCGCAGCGCGGGTCCGCCCGCCAGGCAACGTGGGAGCCATAGAATCCGCCGTGGTGGAGGTGTTGGCTCACATCGACCGCTGGACCAGCCAAGGCCGGGTCGGCCGCCTCTACCTGGCGTACAACAGACCGACCAAGGGCGCAGCGTACGAGTCGCTGGCCCTGCGCGTTCTGCCAGTAGACCGCCGGTGGCTGCTGAGGTTGCAAGCTAGGCCGTGGCCCACGAAGCGGCTACCCATGCCGTTGGGCGATAGCCGGGCGCTGCTGCAGGGGCTGGTGAGGCAGTTCATCGCTCACTCCCTGGTGCAGGCGTTCGCTGCTTCACTGGCGAGCGAGAACGCAGCCCGCCTGGCCGCCATGGACGCCGCGGAACGGAACATAGACGAGCGCCTCGCTCAGCTCCGCACCGCGTACCGGCAGGCGCGCCAGAACGCCGTCACTTCCGAACTGCTGGACATCCAGGCCGCCTTCGCGGCCACCGAGGACGCCGCAGCCTAGCGGCGGTTCGTCAGGGCTTCACGGCGTGGTCGGCGACCGTAAGGAACTGAGGACGCCGTTGGTCTCGCAGGCGCCTCTCAATCCAAAGGCCGATGCGGAACCAGGAAAGAAGTGCTCAAGTTAAGGCAGTACGGTGCCAAGCTGCACCGGGAACGGACCGGGCGATGAGCAACGACACGGGTAAGAACAGGCTATGGGCCTACGCACTCATCATCCTGGGTGCGCTGCTTCTGGCGGCCAACCTGGGTTGGGTCGGGGCCATGAGCAACTGGGTATGGGCGCTGCTGTTCATCGGAGGGGGCGCGGCGTTCCTGCAGCACTACTTCTTCAAGAACCGTCAGGCCTGGTGGGCGCTCATCCCCGGCTTCGCACTGGCGGCCACTGGCCTGACCATGCTGCTGGGTAACGCGGGCGGCCCGATCTTCATGGCGCTACTCGCTGCAGGCTTCCTGGCCGTGTTCCTCTCCAACAAGCAGCGGTGGTGGGCCGTCATCCCAGGCGGCATCCTCGCCACCCTGGCAGTGGTGGACTGGCTCGAGCTCGTGAACCCGAGGCTCGACACCGGCTGGGTCTTCTTCCTGGGCGTGGCCGTCACCTTCGGTTTCCTATACTTCAGGCCCGACGGTGGCGCACGCCTCAACTGGGCGGTGTGGCCCGCTGTAGCCGGTCTCGGCGTCGCGCTGCTCAGCTTCGTCAGTACCTCCGCGGGTGGAATCGTGGCGCCCCTGGTGCTCATCGGCCTTGGCGTCTACCTGTTCACGCGCGGCACCGAACCGCAGGGCGATATCCCGGCGCAGAAGGAAGAGTCCCCATGAGCAGCGGAGGGTCCAACCGCGTCACTCTGTTGGCTTACGTGCTCATCGCGCTGGGTGCTCTGCTGCTGGCTGCCAGGCTGGGCTGGTTGGATATGACCCGTGTGCTGGGAGTGCTGCGGTTCTGGCCCATCCTCGTCATCGCGGCGGGGGTGGACATGCTCACCGGTGGGAAGCGGCGGCCACTCGCCTACGGCGCGGGGATAATAGCGATGTTCGCTCTGTTCATCGCTGGGGTGGGCGCGAGCTTCGGTGGTCTGGTCGGCGCTTCGGCACGCACTCTGGAGGTGGCGCAAGAGTTCCAGGGGGCCACCAGCGCCGACGTGCGCATCGTCACCTCCCTCGCCCGACTCGACCTCGCGAGCTCAGCCCGGAGCGCGCTGCTCGCTACGGGAACCCTCGGTCAGTCTGCCGGCGAGCAGGTGACAGTGAGTTACGCAGTCAGTGGTACGCGGGGGCGGTTCGGAGCCGTCTCCAGCAACCTCGGTCCTCGCCTCCTCACCTTCCAGCGGGCGGAGACCTGGAACCTGACCCTCTCGGGCCGCGTGCCGTTGGCCCTAGCCGTCGAGACCGGAGTGGGCGAGAGCTCTCTGGACCTGCGGGACCTGCAGCTTGAGTCGCTGAGCATCCGCGCCGGGGTGGGGCGAACCACGCTGCACTTACCTGGTACTGGCGCCTTCCCGGCCACCATCGACGGTGGCGTAGGCAAGATCCACGTGCGCGTCCCGCGGGAACTCGCGATCCGCATCGTGGTCAACACGGGGCTTGGTGACGTGAACGCGGCCAGCCACTTCACGCGCACCGGCAACGTGATCACGTCACCCAGCTACTCGCCCTCCTCCCCGGCCGTGGAGCTCCAAATAGACGGCGGCATCGGCTCCATCCGCATCGACACCGCCGACTGAACTGGCGGGAGCGCCGACAACCTCTGCGCGCGCTAGAGTCAGGGCATGAGCGAAGCCACACCGACCCCGCACGAGCCGTCGCTCGATTACCTCGACCTCATGCCGGCCGCTGGCAAGGCCGAGCGCTACGAAGAGCTGCGCGCAAGGGTGCGCGCGCTCGTGGAGCACGAGACGGACTGGCTCGCGAACCTGGGCAACGCAGCAGCGGAGGTGTTCGCCTGGCTTCCCAACCTCAACTGGGCCGGGTTCTACCTCATGAAGGGTGGCGAGCTGGTTCTGGGACCGTTCCAGGGTCGCCCTGCGTGCGTACGCATAGCGGTGGGCCGCGGCGTGTGCGGCACCGCGGTCAGCACGCGCACCACGCAGGTGGTGCCCGACGTGCAGGCGTTCCCAGGGCACATCGCATGCGACGTTCGGTCGCGCTCCGAGATCGTGGTGCCCGTGCTGGTGGGTGGCGAGGTGGTGGCCGTGCTGGACCTGGACTCGGCCGAGCACGACAACTTCGGCCCTGAAGACCGCGCCGGCCTGGAGGCCTTGATCGCCGACCTCGCCTCCCACGTGGACTGGCAGCAGGCCACTGCAGGCTGAGGGACCACGGCACCGGTCATGAAGCGCACCGCCACCAGACAGAGCGTTACAGCCGTGACCGTGGAGCGCACCTTGAGCAGCAGCGGCGCCACGCTGCGGCTGGTGCTGGAGCCGTTACCGGCGGAACACGTGCTCATCCTCGAGTACAGGCGGCGGCGCAGGAGCGGAGACCGCTTCGAACGCATGCGCGGCGAAGAGGGCGTGCGTGTGCCGTACGAGCAACTGAAGCTCGAGAAGAGTTTCCAGCAGCTGTTCCCGCAGGCGCGGCTGTTCGATTAGCCGCCGACCGAACCGCGCACCAAGAACTATGGCCCACCGGCAGGGGGATACCGGCGGGCCACGGTTGGAGGGGTTGCCCCCACCGCCGCATTGCACCACGGCACCATGTGGAATTCATGTAGGGCCAGATTTCATGGCCTTGAGTCGTGGATTGCGGTACGCTCGGTCAACACGCAACTACGGACCACCGGCCGGGCCGCTGAAGCTCCCGCGCCGGACGGGAAACCGGAGGAGGTAGCAGATGACTCTCGCAGCCACCACCCGCTCACACAAACACGTGCTCACGCCCTGGAGCAAGCAGGCCGCTGTCGGCGGTCCCGCGTTCGTCAGGGGCGAGGGGTCGTACATCTTCGACGACACCGGCAAGCGCTACCTGGACTTCAGCGCCGGCCTCGTGTCCACCAACCTGGGCCACGGTCACCCGGCGGTGGTGAAGGCCATCCAGGATCAGGTCGCCAAGATCGCCTACGTGCCGCCCTCCCTCATCCACGACGTGCGCAGCGAGTTCGCCGAGTTCCTGTCGGACATCAGCCCCTGGTCCGAAGGCGCCCGCACGTTCTTCGGCTCGGCGGGTGGCCAGGCCAACGAGGACGCCGTAGCCATCGCGCGCCTGATCACGGGCCGCAGCAAGGTGCTCACCGCGTACCGCTCCTTCCACGGTTCGGCGCCTGGCGCCGGCAACCTGACGGGCGAGGACCGCCGCTGGACGCACGAGCCCGGCATGCCGGGGGTAGTGCACTTCTTCGCGCCCTACCCTTACCGCAGTCCCTTCTTCACGGACGATCCCGCCACCGAGACCAAGCGTGCGCTGGATCACCTGGAACAGGTCATCACGTTCGAGGGGCCCAAGAAGATCGCCGCGCTGGTCATCGAGCCTGTGGTGGGCAGCAACGGTGTCATCGTCTACCCCGAGGGCTACCTCGAGGGGGTTCGCAGCATCACCGAGAAGCACGGCATCGTGCTCGTTTTCGACGAGGTGATGACAGGCTTCGGCCGCGTCGGCGACCGCTTCGCCGCCACCCGCTTCGGCGTCAAGCCGGACATGATCACGTTCGCCAAGGGCTCCTCCTCGGCCTACATCCCGCTGGGTGGCGCCATGGTGCGCGAGGGTCTCGCCCAGCACTTCGACGACACGGCGCTCATGATCGGCCACACGTACGCCGGCCACCCCATGGCCATGGCGGCTGGGCTAGCCACCGTGACCGCCCTCAAGAAGGAAGGCCTGTTCGAACGCGCCCGGCAGTTGGATCCCATCCTCAAGGCCGGCCTAGGGGCGCTGAAGGAGCGCCACGCGGTGATCGGCGACGTGCGCGGCATCGGCGCTTTCTACACCATCGAGTTGGTGAAGGACCGCGCCACCAAGGAGCCTCTGGTGCCCTGGTACGGCGGCGACAACACGCCGATGGCCAAGTTGGTGGGCGCGCTGCGCAGTAACGGCGTGTACGCCTTCGGCCGCTACAACGTGCTGCTCGTTACGCCGCCTCTCAACATCTCCGAAGCCGACATCAACGTGGGGCTCGAAGGGCTGGACAAGGCGCTCGAAGTCCTGGCGTAAGGTTCACGGAAGCCAACCCTCAGAGAAGGGCCCGCGGCGGTAACACGCCGCGGGCCCTTTCACGCAGTTGGCCGCACGCTTCGGTCGGTAGCTGGCCAGCGCCCGACCCGGGCGTTTCGGTCAGTTACCGAGCCAGCCTTGCACCAACTCGGGGTTCTCGCTCAGCCACTCGCGGGCCGCGTCGAACGGCTCCATGCCGTCCAATATCTTGAGCATGACGGCGCCCATGTCCTCCCCGGTCCAATGGAACGCGCCCAAGAACGCCAGCGCGTCCTGCGGACCGTTATCGGCGAAGCTCTGACTCACGACCGTGTGGATCTGCTCAGCGTCGCCGAAGACACCCTGGGGATCGGCGAGGTACTTGAGGTCGTAGGCAGCCCACATCCAGTGCGGCCGCCAACTGGTAACGACGATGGGCTCGCCCCTCGTGATGGCGCGGTCCAGGGCCGCGGCCATGGCTGCGTCGGAGCCGTCGATGAGGTCGAAGTCGCTGAGATCATAGACCTCCATGGCCCGGTCGCTGGCGGCCATGAGTCCCGCACCCGGATCTATGCCTATGATCTCGCCGCCGAACATGGCTGCGTTGTCGTTGAGCTGCGTGATGCTGTCGAGCTCCACGTACGTGGGAACGGCCCAACCGATGTCAGCCCCTTCCAAGTTCATGCCCAGGTCCACGAGGCGGTCGCCGTACTGATCCCAGTACGCGGCGTGAGTGGCTGGCAACCAAGCCGCCACGATGGCGTCGAAATCGCCCTGCGCGAGGCCGGTCCACATGGGGCCAGCATCGACCGAGGTCAGGTTCACGTCGTAACCAAGTTCGTCGATGAGCACCGCGGCCACAACGTGGGTCGAGGCGATCTCCGAATCCCACAGCACGTAACCTAGTTCGATGGTGTCTGTCTGGGCGCTGACGATACCGAATGCCAACACCGCACTTAGCGCAACTAATAGGCGCTTCATAGAGGTTCCTCCAGACTGGAGTAGGGACGTATGTTTGTAGGACAAAACTGTTTGCCCTGAGGCGCATGAAGTGCGCCTAACGTACACATTGACCACTGCGCGGCCGCTTTCGACCGTAGCACGGATGCCTGGAGGGCGCAAATGCAGCCGAGCCACCCCGCCGGCACAGCTAGTAACGGCGCCGCAGCCCCTAGCGCCTACCCACGGACCCGCTTCTTCTCCGTCCTCTTAC
>CAZVTS010000053.1:0-18454 GCA_964630175.1 uncultured bacterium | reverse complement strand
TGGGGCGCGAGTACGTGCGCATCAGCCTCGGCGGCGCGCGCGACGAGTCGGACATAAGGGGGCACCGCCGCACCTACATCGGCTCCATGCCGGGTCGCATCATCCAGGGCATCCGCCAGGCCGGCACGAAGAACCCGGTGTTCCTGCTGGACGAGGTAGACAAACTCGGCGTGTCGTACCAGGGCGACCCTTCGAGCGCCCTGCTCGAAGTGCTCGACCCGGCCCAGAACTACAGCTTCGTCGACCACTACCTCGGCGTGCCGTTCGACCTCTCCGAGGTGCTGTTCATCGCCACCGCCAACTACGCCCAGCAGATCCCCGAGGCGCTCTTCGACCGCATGGAGAACCTTGAGTTCTCCAGCTACATCGAGCAGGAGAAGCTCGAGATAGCCAAGCGCTACCTCCTGCCGCGCCAGCTGCACGAGAACGGCCTGGCGCCGAAGCAGGTCACCTTCACCGACGGCGCCCTCTCACGCATCATCACCTCCTACACGCGGGAGGCCGGCGTGCGCAACCTGGAGCGCATCATCGGCACCGTGGCCCGTAAGGCGGCCCGCACCATCGCCGACGGCGACGCCAAGCGCGTGCGCATCACGGAGCGCAGCATCGAGAAGTACCTGGGCGCCGAGCGCTTCACGCCGGAAGCCGAAGCCGACGAGGACCTGGTGGGCGTGGCCACGGGCATGTACTACACCCCGGTGGGCGGCGACATCCTCTTCGTGGAGACGTCCGTCACCCCCGGCAAGGCGGGCCTTGTCCTCACGGGCCAGCTCGGCGACGTGATGAAGGAGTCCGCTCGGGCCGCCCTCACGTACGCCAAGGCCAACGCCGAACGGTTCGGCATAGACAAGGCCCTGCTGGACGAGTCCGAGATCCACATCCACATCCCCGCAGGCGCCACACCCAAGGAGGGCCCGAGCGCCGGCATCGTCCTCGCCACCTCGCTCATCAGCGCCCTCACCGGCGTGCCTGTGCGCAAGGACGTGAGCATGACGGGCGAGATAACGCTGCGCGGCCGCGTGCTGCCCATCGGCGGGCTCAAGGAGAAGATCCTGGGCGCCAAGCGAGCAGGCATCAAGCACATCGTCTACCCCACCAAGAACGACGCCGATATCAAGGACATCGCGGCTCACCTCACGAAGGGGCTCCAGCTGCACGCAGTGGAGAGCCTCGACGAGGTGCTGGACGCGGCCCTGGTGGGCGGCCTCGCCGCGCTCGAGTTGGGCCCCTCCGAGGGCTCCGGCGGTTCCGGCGAGAAGAAGGAGCCGCGGCGCCGCAAGCGGCCCGCCAACCCGGTCGACAAGGGCGTGCGCGCCTAGAGGCACTCCATCACCGGGAACCATGAGGGTCGGCCGCGCCAACGCAACCTCGCGTCTGGCGCGGCCGACTCGCTTCTCCAAAGCGGTATCTTCTGGGGCATGGAACCTACCAACATCAAGCCGCTCATAGCCGGCAACTGGAAGATGAACCGCGTGCCCAGCGAGAGCGTGGCCTGGCTCCGCCACCTGCTCGAACGTCTCGACAGCCTGCCCGATCAGGGTAGCCGCAGCGAGCTGCTGTTATGCGTGCCCTTCACCAGCCTCCCGGGCATGGCCGAGGCGGCGTTCGGGTGGCCAGTCAGCCTGGGAGCGCAGGACGTCAGCCAACACGAGGAGGGGGCCTTCACGGGCGAGGTGTCGGCGGCCATGCTGGCCGACCTGGGCGTGCGCTACGTGATAGTCGGCCACTCCGAGAGGCGGCAGTACCACCGTGAGGACGACGCCACCGTGGCCGCCAAGGCGCGCCAGGCGCTGGTTCACGGGCTCACACCGATCATCTGCGTGGGTGAGAACCGCGCCGAGCGCGACGCCGGCCGCGCCACGGAAGTGGTACTGGGTCAACTGGCCGGCTCGCTGGCCGGCGTTACGCCGGCAACGGCGGATCAAGTGGTCATAGCGTACGAGCCCGTGTGGGCCATCGGCACCGGTCTCACCGCCACGGCAGAGGACGCCCAGACCATGAGCGCGCGCATCCGGGAGGCGCTGCTGAAGCATCTACCCACCCTGGGCGCCTCCGTGCGCATCCTTTACGGCGGCAGCATGAAGCCCTCGAACGCAGCCGAGCTCCTTGAGAAACCGGACATCAACGGCGGCCTCATCGGTGGCGCCAGCCTCCAGGTGGACGACCTGCTGGCCATCGAGTCCGCGGTGGTGAGCGCATGACCGACACGAAAGGTGCTGCTTCCCGCCTGGACCGGCTCCGCGCGGCCCTCACCGGCACTGGCGCCGAGGCCCTGCTCGTGACCACACCGGCCAACGTGCGCTACCTCTCCGGGTTCAGTTCCCCTGCAGACGCGGTGGTGCTCGTGCGCGCGGGCGACGCGCTGCTCCTGACGGACGGCAGGTACACGGCCCAGGCGCAGGAGGAGTCGGCCCTACCGTTCGAGATCGTCACGAGCCTGCACGAGGCCGTCACGGAACGCCTGGCGGGCGCCAGGCTGGGCGTGGAAGGCGACGCCATGAACCTGGTTCAGTACCGGGCCCTGGCCAAGAAGCTCGGCTACGACCCGGTGGTGACCGAAGGGCTGTTCACGCCGCTGCGGTTGGTGAAGTCCGCCGGCGAGATAGAGAAGCTGCGGGAGGCAGCGCGCATCACGGACCTGGCGTTCGAAGCGGCTGTGGCCATGATGCGGCCAGGCGTGACCGAGGTGGAGGTGGCGCTCGAGCTAGAACGCACCATGCGCGTGAACGGCGCGAGCGGCAGCGCGTTCGACATCATCGTGGCCAGCGGCGTGCGGGGCGCCATGCCTCACGGGGTGGCCTCGCAGAAGAAGTTGGCAACGGGGGAACTCGTGACCCTGGACTTCGGCGCGGTGGTGGACGGCTACCACGCCGACATGACCCGCACCGTTGCCATCGGTGAGGTAGGTGCCGAGGAGCGGCGACTCTTCGACGCGGTACTGGAGGCGCAGAAGGCCGCGCTGGCGGCCGTGGCACCCGGCAAGACTGGACGCGAGCTGGACAAGGTGGCGCGCGACATCCTGGCCGGCCACGGCCTCGCCGAGCAGTTCAGCCACAGCCTGGGGCACGGCACCGGTCTCGTCATCCACGAGGGGCCGCGCCTCTCTAGCCGCAGCGAGGACCTGCTGCAGCCGGGCATGATCGTGACGGTGGAACCCGGCGTGTACTTCCCCGGCTTCACCGGCCTGCGCATCGAGGACCTGGCGGTCGTCACCGACAGCGGGCACGAGGTGCTGTCGCACAGCCCCAAGGAGTTCAGAGCTCTCTAGAACGTCGAGTCCGCCGTGGGTTCTAGAGCCACTGTTCGGGGTCGGGCGTACCCGCCCGGTCAGCTAGCCGTCGCCAGCGCCTGGGCGGCCGCCAACGTAGCCGCCACGCTCTCCTCGTCTGGCGCCTCGCAATAGATCCGCAGGAGCGGCTCCGTGCCGCTGGCGCGCACCAGCACCCAGGCGTCGTCGTCCAAGTTGAGCTTCACGCCGTCCAGGTTCTCCACGCTGCTCACGCTCCTGCCGGCCAGTTCGCGCACCTCCCCCACTCCTGCCAGGGCGGTCTCCTGCTGCTTCGCCGACGCGAGCTTCAGGTCGAGCCTGTCGTAGGCGTGACGCCACCCGACCTCACGCTCGATCTCTGAGAAGCGCTGCGCCAGGCTTCCGCCCCCAGCAGCCACGGCCTGCAGCAGGAGCAGTGCGTTCGCTAGCCCGTCACGCTCCGGCAAGTGCGCGCTCACCCCTATGCCGCCCGATTCTTCACCCCCGATCAACACGTGCCCGTGCAGCATCGCGTCGGCCACGTACTTGAAGCCGACCTTCGTCTCCAGCACTTCCAGGCCCCGGCTCGCGGCCAGGCGCTCCACTATGCGGCTCACGGTGAACGTCTTCACCACCGTGCCGGTCCCACCGCGGCGCTCCAGCTCGTCCAGCATCACCGCGAAGATCTGGTGCGAGTTGAAGAACGCTCCACCTGGCAGCACTACTCCCAGACGGTCACCGTCGCCGTCGGTGGCCACGGCGAACACGGGCGCGCCCGCCTCAGCCGTCATCCGTTCCACCGTGGCGGCCAGGTTGGCGGCTATTGGTTCGGGATGCACGCCGTAGAACATGGGGTCGGGCCTCCCGCGCATCTCCACCACCGCATCGGCTAGACCCACGTGCCGGAAGAAGCCCGTCAGCCAGCCCGCCGCTGCCCCGCCCATGGCGTCGTGCAGCAGTGGTGTCCCCAGGCGCGCCAGCAGGTCGAGGTCCACGAGCCTAGCCAGCGCTCCGTAGTAGTGCTCGCGGATGTCGAGGTTCTCGTAAGCGTGGCGGCCGGGCTCGAAGCGCGCCACGTCTGCTACGCCTACGCTGCGCGCGGAGGCGGCCACGCTGCGGTAGGTGGCGTCGCTTGCCGAGCCCCCGTAAGCGCCCTTGAGCTTGAAGCCGTTCCAGTGCGCCGGGTTATGCGAGGCGGTGAGCATGACGCCCCCGTCGGCCTGCAGGTACCGAACAGCGAAGGAGAGCGCCGGGGTGGGCACGTAGGACTCCGTGAGGTGAACCTCGAGGCCGTTGGCCGCCAGCACCTCCGCCACGTGCCGCGCGAAACGCTCGCCGAGGAAGCGCGTGTCGTGACCCACCACCACGCGCCTGCCGCCCGTTCCCGCCAAGTGGTTCGCGTACGCCTGCGCGGCCCGCCCCACGTTGGAGAACGTGAACCGCTCCGCGATCACGTCGCGCCAACCGTCCGTGCCGAAAACCAACTCGTCGTCGGGCTGACCGCCCGCCACTGCGTCCGTGTTCACCACTGCGCTCCCCTCCCGAGGCCGGGACAGATCCACCGAGCACCTAGCCTACCCGGCAGTCCACTGCAGGGCTTCACATAGACTGGGCGCGTGAGCATGGTCATCAAGTACGGCGGCAACGCCATGACGGACAGGGTCACGCGGCGCGAGGCTGCCGCGGCCCTGTACGACGCTACGCTCGGGGCGGAGCCTCCCGTGGTGGTTCACGGCGGAGGCCCGTTCATCCAGGAGGCGCTGGACGCAGCAGGTCTGGAGCACCGCTTCGAGCGCGGTCTGCGCGTCACAACGCCCGAGAGTCTCGAAGTCATCGAGCGGGTGCTGACGCTCCTGGGCAAGCAGTTGGCACAGGAGATCGGCCCGGCTGTCGGTATCACAGGGCGCGACGCCGGCCTGCTGCGTGCCAGGCAGCGCGAAGGGTTGGGCCGCGTGGGCCGCATGGAACACGTGGAGCCTCGGCTCCTCGAAGCGTTGCGGGCAGCCGGTCTGGTGCCCGTTGTGGCCTGCCTCGCGGTAGGCGAGGACGGTGGGCTCCTCAACGTGAACGCCGATGAAGTGGCCGGCGCGGTGGCCGGCGCGCTGGGTGAAGGGGTGGTGTTCCTCACGAACGTTCCCGGCGTGCTCGACGACCCGAACGACCCGGCGAGCCTACTGGCCGAGCTCACACGCTCGGGAGCACTGGAGCGCATGGCCGACGGGCGCATAGCTGGGGGCATGATCCCGAAAGTAGAAGCGGCCTTGGCAGCCCTGGATCACGGTGCACCGTTCGCCGTTGTGGCGGACGGGCGCGACCCGGCTGGTGTGGCCGCCGCCCTGAACGGTGGGGGCACGCGCATCATCGGCGGCTAGGGCGGTCTCCCAAGCGGTGAGATTCTCGTAAGAGACGTATTGCTACCTTCCAGGCACTGACCTGCGAGTGCGGCACGGCGGCCACCGACAGGGCGCCACAACGACCAGCCGCGCCGCGAGACCAGACCCTAGCCGGGAGTGAACTTATGCTGGAGAAACTTGCCGTCTTACCTACTCCGCTTCTGATCGTGGAAGCCACGAGGCTCGAACAGAAACTCCTTCTCGGCACCTCGAGTGCCATAGACACGGAACTCTACTGCTTCATCCAGATCGAACTCGGCGGCCGCCTGGCGCGGGAGATGGTGCTGGACCCGCGCGACTGAACGCCCTACCTGGCGGGGCTCCAGCCTGCCCGCACAGCGTCTGTGCATGGCCCGTTGTATTCCACCGGGCCAGATGCCAGTTTTTTCCTGTTACACCGCCGCGCATCTCTGGTACATTTGCTAGCGATGCCCTTCGCACCCATTCTCCGTGCCCTCTCCGGAACGCTCGTCTTGTGCCTGTGCGCAGGAGCTTTCGCCAAAACGATCACCGTGCAGCAGGGCGAATCCCTGTGGGGCCTCGCCCAGAAACACGGCACCGACGTCGAGACCATAAGGCAGCTCAACGGCCTGACCTCCGACCTTCTCAAGGTCGGGCAGGCGTTGCAGCTCCCCGGCGAAGAGGCGGAGGCGGACATCGAACCCGCCACCGTGATCGTAAGGCCCGGCGATACGCTTTACGAGATCGCGCTGAGACACGGCGTCACGGTGGAAGCGCTCATCGCCTTCAACGATTTGGACGGTACCGTCATCCATCCGGGCCAAGAGCTCGTGCTGGCACCCGGCGAACGCATCCCTGAGATGCTGGAAGTGACCTTGGGCGTCGGCGATTCGCTCTGGGTACTGGCCCGCCGTCACGACTCCACGGTAGACGAGATAGCGGCAGCCAACGGCATAGACCGCGACGCCACGCTGCGGGTCGGCGACCGGCTGGTCATCCCTGGCCGCTACGCCGCCAGCGACGTGGACGTGGGCGGTCCCGTGCCCATCGAAGTGGTAGTGGCCGCCAACGATACGCTCTGGGGCCTGGCCAACCGCTACGACAGCAACGTGGCAGCCATCATCAGCACCAACAACCTCACCACCGATCGCCTGCAGGTGGGGCAGCGCCTGCGCATCCTCCCGGGTGCCGAGCTTAACGCCACGCGCGCCGCCGTGCCGACCCCGATCCTGTCGGACGCCGCGGGCGCACCGATGGTGTGGCCCTTAGTCGGCGTTATCACGTCGCGCTTCGGCTACCGGCAGTTGCGCGTCAGCGGTTCCAACTTCCACACGGGCCTGGATATTGACGGCGACACCGGCGACCCGATCGTGGCAGCGGTAGCCGGCACCGTCACTTTCTCTGGCTGGCGCGGCGGCTACGGCAACCTCGTCATCGTCACCAACGGCAACACGGACTACTACTACGCGCACGCCTCCGAGCTCCTGGTTAGCGAAGGCACCGAAGTCAAGGTCGGGCAGCTCCTGGCCCTCGTGGGTAGCACAGGCAACTCCACTGGCTCTCACCTGCACTTCGAGGTGCGCGTGGACGGCGACTACGTCGATCCCCTCCCGATCCTGGAGACCACCGCCGCCGGCCGCTGAGCCGGAGCTGCAGAGCTGGAGCAACCCTTGCGTCTCGTCGTCATCGGCGACATTCATGTTCAGGCCGAGAAGCTGTGGCGCATGCTGCGCGAGGCCGGCCTGGCCGACGAACAGAACCGCCCCACCAACGCTTTGCGCGACGACAGCACCAGACTGGTGCTGCTCGGGGACCTCGTGCATCCGAAGAGCCGCCAGCGCTACGCGGACCTGATCAACGTACGGCGCTACGACGAGTACAACCCGCGCCACTTGGAACGCGCCGAGGTGGCGCAAACGCGGTTCCTGCGGGAGGTCAAGGGGTTCGCGGACCGCGTGCCAGGCGAGAACATGGTGATCCTCATGGGTAACCATGATTTCAACGCCGTGTCACCCGATCAGGGCCCGCTCCGCACCGACGACGTCTCGCACCTCGAATGGAAGCCGGGCTACGGCAACGAACTCGACGCCGACCTGCGCGACTGGATCCTTTCCTGGCCCTACGAGCTGGTGGTGGACGAGCTTCACCTGGCTCACGTGGGCCCGCTGAAGGAGCACAACACGTTCGATCAGTCGTTCTACCTGGAGAACCGCAGACGCTGGCTGCAGGAGGACCGCGACTTCTTCGAGGGTACGCCGTACCGGCTCGGCATCTACGGGCATACCCCTGTACGTGGCGGCGTCAACGTGGCCTCGCAGGGGCGGGCCCTCCTGCTGGACACGAACGGCCACTTGGGAGAGTACGCGTGGCTCGAGGTCGACCTGCGAGCGGACAGCTACCGCCTGCGCATGCACGGCAATTTCTTCGACGAGATCATGCCGAAGGGCCCGGCGGAAGGTAACGGCTGAGCAACACTCCGGCCACGGGCGGGGTTCTGTTTCAGTTCTCGGTGCGGCCCTCGTACGTGGGCGTGAGCATGACCCACGTGCGGAACGGCGCCAGGTCCACGAGCGCGCCGTCAGCCGTGCGGAACCTAAGGCCGATCCCGTCCGCCAGCTCCCAGTTGCCCCTCTCCGCTACCCCTTCCAGGTAAAGCGTGGCGGCGCCGCCTTCGAGCGGGATGTAGAGCCGGCCCGCCGTGTCGCCGGGGATGACCACGGCGCTGATCTGCCCTACGAGAACGGCGTCCATGAGCACCAGTTGATCGTCCGGGTGCACGGCCGGCTGGCCATCGCGCACCCAGCGGTAAGCCCCGAGGCGCTCGTCGTAGCGGAAGCCGGAGGTGTACGTGCCGCTGTAGCGCACCTCGACCTCACCCACCGCGTCCGCCTCCGGGTCCGGTGCGTGCACCTGACTGGTGACGATGCGGTCCGCTCCCGGCAGCAGTCGGCTGACGGCGGTACGTAGGTCCGTGCCCACGCTGTAGAGGTTGTACGGCGCGTTACGGTCGTCGGCGCGTGCGAACAGCTGGCCGCTGGTGTAGGCGTTCAGGGTAGGCACCTGAGCCGCGCCGATGGCGATCATGGCGCCAGGTGAGCCGCCGTCGTGCACCAGCACCGCGTTACTCTTCTGGGCCAGTTGCACGAAGTAATCCCGTGCGCTCCTCACGGGGCCAACTCGCACGGGGTCGGTACGGTCGTAGATGGGCATGAGCCGCGTGAGCCCGCCCTCCACCGGCATCTCCACGATCATGCTCGCTTCGCGCAGACCGTGCTGCGGATAGCCGCCTACGTTGTCCACCAGCACCGCCAGCGGTTGATCACGCCGGGTGGCCAACGGTGGACGGCGGGGCTGTGCGGGGGCGCCTGTGCCGGCCCCAACGCCGTCAGGGGAACTCGCCAAGCCGCGGCCCTCCGCCGTAGCGAGCGGATCCAGCGGACCGGTCTGACCGGACACCGCCGCGTTGCCGCCAGGTTGCCGCGGCGAGAGCACCGAGGCGTCCACGTCCGTGGTGCCGCTCACGCGGGCGTCGCTGCCAGGCGCGCCGCCCTGCACGGCCGGCGCCCTGACCTCGGCGCGGAGTGCGGGTACCGGGATGTCGCGCACCTGGGCAACGTGCACCTGAGGCGTCACCGCGACCTCCCTGCGCGTGCCCACCACGGCCGTGGCGTTGGGAGCAGCCAGCGGCGTGTTGCCGGACACGGTGGCCTGAACGCCGGAGGTGCTGAGGTCCACTGCGCCCGCTACCTGCGCCTGAACGCCGGGCGCCTGAAGCTGACGCGCCTCCGCCACGCTGGCGGTGGCGGTAGGCGCCGTCAAGCCCGTGGCCTGCGCCACCTGGGCGCTGACCGCCGGGCTATCGAGGGTTCGCGTCTCGGCCACGGAAGCGCTGGCCTGCGGCGAGCTGATCTCGCGGGCCTCGGCCACGTTGGCAGTGGGCTGCATGGCCACCGCCCGGGCCTCCGTCACCTCCGCACGCACCTGCGGCGCGGGTAGCGAGATGGGATCGGACAAGGGTCGTGGGTCGAGCAGCACGGCGTCGATCTCGGGCAACGTGGTGGCAGGCACCTCCGCTAGTGGAAGCTGACTATCCAGCGGGGCTGCCTCCGCCACCTGCGGTTGCGGCAACGGCGGCGTGGGCACCTCAGCGGCCTCCGCCGGTTCGGCCGGCGCCTCGGCAGCCTGAGCGGGCGGCGCGGCCGGCGCGGGCGGTTGGGCCGTGGCAAGCTCAGGCTCGGGCGCAGTGATCTCCGTCTGCTCGGCGGCCAGGTCGCGTGGGTCGCCGATCTCCTGGCTCGCCACCTGCGGCTCCGGTGCCGGTAGGGCCGGCGAATCCACCGTTGGCGCTAAGGTGGTCTCCTCCGAGAACGCGGGCGTGCCGACGTCGATGACGATGTAGGGCGGCAGCGGTTGCGGCCGCGGGATCAGGCTGATGAAGAGCATGAGCAGCAGCACCAGCAAATGGATGGTGATGGAGAGCGCCATGGCGCGGCGCTTGTCCGGGTCGCGCCAGAAGCCGGTCACGGTTCAGCCACCCGTGGCGATGACGATGCGCTTCGCACCGCCCTGAGTTATCAGGTCCATGACGCGCACCGCCTGCCCGTGCGGTACGTCGCGGTCAGCGCGCAGCACCACCGTGGTCTGGCCGCTGGCGTCGAGGTCCTGGCGGATAAGCAGAGCGAGCTGCGCCTCCTGCACCTGCGCGCCTCCGAAGAAGATGGCGCCGTCCTTGTTGATGGTGACGGTGGGGAGGTTGGAGGGTTCGGTAACGGTGGTCTGTGAGTCCGGCAGTTCCACCGGCAGGCCCGACTCCAGGGTGATGAAGGTGGTGGACACCATGAAGAAGATGATGAGGAGGAACACCACGTCCACCATCGGGGTCAGGTCGAGCCCCGGTGCGGTGGCGACGCGTCTACGTGTTCGGCGGCTACTCACTGCGCCTCAAGCCTGCGGTAGCGGTCTCGCGGAGTCCGGACGAGCGGCGCCGCGCTCGGCGTGAGCGTCGCTCCCGTCCGTCTGGGCCCCGCGCTGCGCACCGTCTTCGCGGCGGTTCGCGACGGCCTGAACAACGTTGCCCATGAGTTCTTCGCGCCGCCGGTCGATCTCGGAGAGGATCTTCTCAACCTTGCTGGCGAGGTAACCGTGCCCCACCAGCACGGGGATGGCCACGATGAGGCCGGCCGCAGTGGTAACGAGCGCCTGGCCTATGCCCGTGGCTAGCAGACCGGGGTCGCCGCTGCCGTACTGGGCGATCTCCGAGAACGAGATGATCATGCCGGTGACGGTGCCAAGCAGGCCAAGCATGGGAGCGATCTGCGCGATTATGCCCAGGGGCCTCAAGCCACGCGTGAGGTTCTGTTCCTCGACCAGGGTGGCCTCTTCGAAGGCCGCCTCCACCGCCGGACGTCCGTAAGGCAGGCGCTGCAGCGCCTTGCTCAGCACCCGCGCCACGGGGCCGCCGTGGCGGTCCACGGCCTCCAGAGCCGTTTCCAGGTCGCGTTCGCGCACTGCGGCGTTCACGCGCGCCATGAGAGTGCCCGTATCCACGTTCTCGTTGCGCAGCTTCATGAGCCGCTCGATGAAGATGTAGACCGCGTAGACGGAGATCAGGATGATGGCTACGAGAACCGGTCCGCCGCTCACCATGAGTTCTGTGAAGGTCATGCCACGCTCCTAGTGCGTACGTGACGCACGCGTATTGATCGCATCGACGCACACTGTATGCAGCCGCAGTATGAACGCAATGAGAGACGGCGAACTGCCGGGCCGGCTCGCCCTCCAGCCCATCCGTCACCAGAGTAACGCAACGAGGCCCCTAACCGGTGTTGCGCATCCCGGCAGACACCCCCGTGAGCGAGAGCATCACCGCGTAATCCAGGTCGGCCCGCTCGGGAGAGTCGTCCGGCACGCTCCTTAGGCGTCTCAGCAGCTCTACCTGCAGGCGGCTGATGGGGTCCACGTACGGGTTGCGCAGGTCGATGCTGCGGCGCAACACCTTGTCGTCCGCGAGGATGCGGGCGCCCGTAACGCCTTCCACGAGTTCCACCGAGGCAGTGTGGCGCGCGATTATGCGTCCGCCGAGGGCTCGGTGGTCCTCGTCCACCAGTTCCAGGTAGGTGCGGAACACGGCCATGTCGGCTTTGGCGAGGCTCATCTGCGCCAGGTCTATCATGGTCGTGAAGAAGGGCCATTCGCGGTACATCTCGGCCCCCAGCTCCCGGCCGATGGACTCCAGGGCGGCGCCCAGACCGTACCAGCCGGGCACGTTGGCCCGGTTCTGGGTCCAGGCGAACACCCAGGGGATGGCCCTGAGCGTGCCGAGCGAGTGGTCCTGCGAGCGGCGGGTAGGCCGGGATCCGAGGTTGAGGCGTCCCAGTTCGTTGATGGGCGAAACCTGCTCGAAGAAGTCGATGAAACCGGGTGCCTGCACCAGGTCGCGGTACATGTTCCTGCTGGCGTGCGCCGCCTCGTCCATTGCGTCCCGGTAGCGCTGCGGCACGCTGGGCAGCGGCCCCCGGTCGCGCGCCGACGCCACCACGAACGCGTGCAGCACCTGCTCCAAGTGCCGGTAGGCCAGGTCCTTGTCGCGGTACCGATCGGCCAGCGCCTCGCCCTGCTCCGTGAGCCGCATGTGGCCCGCCAGACTGCCGGGCGGTTGGGCCAGGATGGCCTGCCCGGCGGGCCCGCCGCCACGGCCGATGCTGGTGCCCCGGCCGTGGAAGATGCGCAGGCTCACCCCTTCCGCTCTGCATAGCTCCGCCAGCGCCTCCTGTGCGCGGTAGAGGGCCCAGTTGGCAGCCACCAGACCGACGTCCTTGTTCGAGTCCGAGTAGCCGATCATCACTTCCTGCACCCCGCGCCTCTGCACGTGCCGCCAGTAGGGTTGCGAGGCGAACAGGCGTTGCATCACGCCCCTGGAAGCGTCCAGGTCCGCCAGGGTCTCGAACAGGGGCGTGATGTCCAGGTCGGGCAGGCCGGCCTCCTTGGCCAGCAGTAGGGCCTCGAGCACGTCCGAGGCGCCGGCTGCCATGCTGACGATGCTGCTGCCGTAGGCGCCGGCGCCGTAAGCCTTCGCGGCCCGCTTGAGCTCGCGCAGGAAACCGAGAGCGCGCTCGGCCTCCGCCCCGGGTTCCGCGTCCGCGGCGAGAAGCGGCCGGCGCGACTCCAGCTCCCGCTCGAGCACACGCACACGCTCCTCCTCGGGCAGTGCGGCGTAGTCGTCGCACGCACCGGCGCTGCGGAGCAACTGCGCCACGGCCGTTTCGTGCCTCGAGGAGTGCTCGCGCAGGTCCAGCGGCGCCAGCGCGAAGCCGAAAGCGGCCGCTCTGGCGGCGGCGGGGCGCACGAAAGAGCGGGCCGGCCTTTCACCGTGGCCGAACTCGAGCGCTTCCTCCAGCAGCCGCAAGTCCGCCATGTAACCTGCACTGCCGCCCGGGTAGCTACCGGCCTCAGCGGCCTCCGCCACGAGCAACCGGTGCACCTGCTCGAGCCACAAGCGGTACGGCTCACCTGTGAACCTCGCACTGGTACCCATCACGGCGGCCCGCTCCTCCAGCGCCTCACGCAAACGGTGTGTGAGGGGCGCCCGCCTCTCCCAGAGCGAGAGGCGCTGCACCAGCAGGTCCACGTCCGCCAGGTACGCCTCGGAGGCGACCGCCGCCTGCAGTTCGTACGCGCCCCGGGTCACTTCCGGCGTGACGTACGGGTTGCCGTCACGGTCGCCGCCGATCCATGAGCAGAAGTGCAGGATGGGCGGCAGTGCCACGCTCCTCTCCCGCGGGCTGGGACTTGGAGACTCGCCACCCTCGTGGGGCGCCTTCAGGGGCAGGTACGTCTCCAGTGCCCACTCGAGGTCCTTCATGAGCTCGGGCACCACGTCCAGAAGCGTCTGGCGGAAGTAGTAGAGCGCGCTCTTCACCTCGTCGATGACGGTGGGCCTCTCCTCCACCACCTCACGCGTGAGCCAGAGGGTGGCGATCTCGGCGTAGATCAGTTCACGCAGCCGCCGCGCTTCTCGCGGTGGCAGAGCCTGCCCGGAAAGCTGCTTGAGCGCCTCGCCGATGCGCTCGATCTTGAGGCGCACCGTGTAGCGCTTCACTTCGGTAGGGTGCGCCGTCAACGTGAGGCGCAGGTCGAGACCGGCCAGGAACGTGCGCGCTTCGGCAGGCTTCATGCCGCCCTGCCTGAGCGCCAGCACCGCCGCGGCGAGGCTCTCGTTGCGCGGTGCCTGCTCGGTCGCCGCGAGCGACCTGCGCCGGTTCACGCGTACGCGGTGTATCTCCTCCGCGAGGTTGACGAGTTGGAAGTAGACGGTGAACGCGCGCACGAGCTTCTCCGCGTCCGCGGTGCTCACTTCTCGCAAGATGGTCGTGAACTCCGCCTGCGCCGCGTCGTCACCAGGTACCTCCCGGAGCCGCTTGGTGAGCCCCCGCACGCGCTCGACGAGCTGGAAGAGCCTCTCACCTTCCTGTTCGCGCAGCACGTCACCGAGCGCCGTGGCCAGGAAGTCGACGTCGGCACTAAGTAGCTGGAACTCGTCCATGTGTTCTCGTCCTCCCAGATCGGGTGGCAACGGTAGCGTGAGCCGCGGCGCTGCCCGGCTCCGGGGCCACTACCCGTCGGCCTCCCACCGCAGGCGCTGGATGGAAGTGGCCTGAACGCCGTCGAGCTCAAGCACCACTGCGTTCAGCGTAGCGGGGCCCTCCGCCGGTCGGTAGCGCACGGGTACCTTGCCGACGAAGCGCCCATGCACCTCCTCGAACGCCATGCCGATGGACGAATGCTGAACACCCGTCATGCCCACGTCCGTGATGTAAGCCGTGCCCCTGAAGACCGCCTCGTCGGCGGTGGTGACGTGAGTGTGCGTGCCGAGCACCGCCGCCACCCTGCCGGCGAGGTGGAAGCCCATCACCTTCTTCTCGCTGGTGGCCTCTGCATGGAACTCCACTATGACGGGCACGCCCGTCGGCAGCCCCTCCAGAACGTCGTCAGCTGTTCGGAACGGGCAGTCTAGCGGGTCCATGAACACGCGCCCCATGAGCTGCATCACGGCCACGCGCCCGCCGTTCCTCGCCTCGTACACGTGCGCGCCCAGGCCGGGCGTGCCGGGTGGGAAGTTCGCTGCGCGCAGGAGCCTCGGGCTGGTTTCAAGCAGGTCCACCGCGTCGGGCTTGTCGAACCCGTGATTGCCGAGCGTAACCACGTCCGCTCCAGCGTTACGGAGCTGCTCGAAGTGTTTCCGCGTGATGCCGAAGCCGCCGGCGGAGTTCTCCCCGTTCACGATCACGAGATCGTACTCGTGATGATGCTCCTTCAGGAACGCCTGCGCGGCCACCATGCCGGGTGTGGCGAACACGTCACCGATGAAGAGTACACGCACGCCGCAGGGTAACAGGAAGACGGCCGGCGCGGCGGGACGAAGGGGCTGCGTGCTACATTCGGGCCAGCCATGGAGTTCGATGCGGTCGACCGCAGCATCCTCGAGATCCTTCAGGAAGACGGCCGGGCCAGCCACGCCGGCATAGCCAAGCGGGTTGGACTGTCCGCCCCCGCGGTCGGCGACCGCGTCCGCAAGCTGGAGCAACTGGGCGTCATCAGGGGTTACCACGCGGACGTGGATCCTCAGGCCCTCGGTCTGGGCATCTCGGCCTTCGTGGCCATAACGCCGCAGCCGCGCAAGCCCGCTCAGCAGCTCGTGGACCGGCTCATCGAGCAACCCGAGATCGAGGAGTTGCACGCTGTTGCCGGCACTTACTCCTTCATCATCAAGGTGAGGGTGCCCTCCACGGCTGCCCTGGACGCGTTCTTAGACCGACTCTTCACCATGGACGGCGTGGAGCGCACGGAGACGACGATGGTGCTCAGAACGAACCTGGAGCGCCCCCTCCAGCTGCGCTTCGATTAGTCGCACCCTGGCAGCCCCCCGAGAACCGGAACTAGGCCCAGTCTTCATCGGGCCGTTGCAGCGCCTCCAGGAACCAGGGCGGTAGGCGGCGTTGCTGCCGCCTTATGAAGTTGGCGAAGTCGGCGTCCAGGAGGTAGGTGACGGCGTGGTCGTCCTCGCTGCGTACCGAGCGTCCATAGGCTTGCACCACGGCCAGCGTGGTGCGCCAGTCGTACCAGTCGCGGTCGCGCTCCATGCGTGCGGCCACCTGCTTGTCTCCCAGGTACGGGTACGGCACCTTGCAGAGCACCTGCCAGCGAGCCTTGTCGTCCGCCAGGTCGATGCCCTCGGTCATGCTCGGCGTGAGCAGTATGGTCGGCTCCGGCACGCTCAGGTGTCGGGTGAGAGCCGCGTCGCGGCCGTCCGAGGAATCGTGCGTGAGCACCCGCCACTTCACCTCTTCAGGCAGGTTGGCGTGAACGTAGTTGGCGATCTTGTACGAGTGCGCGTGGATGACGCCCTTCTCGCGTTCGTGATGGAGCGCCAGCTCCGTTATGGCCGCCACCAGCTTCGGCAGGTCGCGGTCGATGTGGTGCCTCGTGAGGCGCGCGGCCGGCCGCAGCTCGATGGGTCGCCGCTCGGGCGGGAAGGTGGAAGGCACGGTGATTACCTCGGCCTCCTCCGGTTCCACGCCCAGGCTGCGCAGGAACGTGCGCGCGTCCAGGATGGTGGCACTTAGCATGAGCACACGCTCGCCGTAGGTGAAGAGGAACGGTTCGGCCAAGGCCGCCACCTCGACGGGCTTGAAGACGAGGTTGTCCCCGCTGTGCCCGCGGAAACGTTCAACCACCCAATCCACGTCGCCCCCGAAGTGCGAGTCGAGCATCAGGGAGATCCGTTCCGCCTGTGAATCCAGCCACTGCTTCACGCGCAGTTGCTCCACGGCCGCGCTGCTCTGCATGGAGCCCTCGGCCAGCTGGCGGTCCACCTCTGCGGCGCGGCGCCTCAGTTCGGGTAGCAGCATCTCGGCGAACTCGAACATGTGCTCGTCGCCCAGGTTGGGGGGCAACGAGAGCTCGATACCGGCGCGCAGGAGCTGAGCGTCCGAGAGCGCCACCTGGACGAAGCCCATGAGCGCCCCTTCCACGTTGTGCGCCTCGTCCAGCACCAGGAGTTCCCGACCCTTGAACCCGCCTGCGTAGTTGAGCTCCGCCAGGAAGTAGGCGTAGTTGAGCGTGGCGACGTTGGCGGCCAGGGCGCGGTCCTTGGCCGTGAAGTAGGGGCATTCCTCGCAGGCCGGGAAGCGCTTGCCGGCGATGCAGGGCGCGGCGGCGGCGTGCGTGGGAGCCACCAGGCATTCGTAGTTGGCGCGGCCCTTCAGCACGGCCAGGTCGGGGAAATCGTTCACGTACTGGTCCTGCAGGATCTTCTGGTTGGTGAGGACGTAGGCGCTGCTCGCCTCCCGCGCCAGTGTGACAGCGATGGCGCTCTTGCCCGCTCCCGTGGGCGCCTCGATGACCACGAACCGCTTCCCAGCGGCGAACGCCTCACGCGCGAGGTGGAGGGCCTCCGCCTGCCCGGCCCGGAAACTGGGGAACGGGAACGAGGCGGGCGGGAGGGGGCTGGCGTCGGTTCGGGCGGGCACGGTTCACGCTATCACCTGAGCGCCGCCGGGCCGGCGCCCGTTGGGCAGAAGCCCACACTGCAACACCGCCGGTGTCGAGCGCAGGGCCTTCCCCGAGCGGGTCGACTATCCTACGCGCATGCGTGCACCCCTGAATGCAGTCGTTCTCCTGTTCGCCGGCCTGCTGCTGATGACCGGCACCGCCTCCGCGCAACGGCTCGAACTAGTGATCCGGGGCCTGTCGAGCCCGGTTTCCATCACGAACGCCGGCGACGCCCGCCTTTTCGTGGTGGAGCAAGCGGGCACCATCAGGATCGTTAGCGGCGGCAACGTGGTCGCCACGCCCTTCCTAAGCATCGCGGACCGGGTGCGTTCCGGTGGAGAACAGGGTCTCCTGGGTCTGGCCTTCCCACCCGATCACGCAGCCACCGGGCGCTACTACGTGTATTACACGGACCGCAACGGCCACACTGTCGTCTCACGCTTCACGGCCAACGGCAACACCACGGATCCCGCCACGGAACAGGTGCTTCTGACGCAGACGCAGCCCTACAGCAACCACAACGGCGGCCAGCTGGCCTTCGGGCCGGACGGTTACCTCTACGTCGGGCTGGGCGACGGCGGCAGCGGCGGCGACCCGGAGGGCAACGGTCAGGACCTCACCACGTTCCTGGCCAAGCTCCTGCGGATAGACGTTTCTGGCGACATGTACATGGTGCCGCCGGACAACCCCTTCGTTGGGCGGGGTGACGCCAGGCCCGAGATCTGGGCCTACGGTCTTCGCAACCCGTGGCGCTTCAGTTTCGACTCCGTTACCGGTGACCTGTTCATCGCCGACGTTGGCCAGAACGCGTTCGAAGAGGTGAACCTTCAGCGAGCCGGCTCGCCGGGCGGTGAGAACTACGGCTGGAAGATCATGGAGGCCAACGCCTGTTACGAACCGAGCCGGAACTGCGACAGAACCGGCCTGGTGGTGCCCATCCTCGAGTACCCGCACGCCAGCGGCTGGGGCCAGTCCATCAGCGGTGGTTACGTGTACCGCGGGCCAGATGCCCCCAGTCTCACGGGCGCTTACGTGTTCGGTGATTACGTATCCGGTCGCATCTGGACCGCGCGAGCCGAGAACGGCTGGCGTCCTACGCTCCTCCTCGAGAGCGGCATGAACATCTCCACTTTCGGGGTCGGGGCAAAGGGTGAGTTGTACGTGGCCGACCACAGCAGAGGCGCCCTCTACCTGCTCACCGACTGACCCGGCCTAACGGCGCCTTGCTGACGCTCCCCGGCCCCACACCGAAGAACCGGCCCTCGCAGGCCGGTTCCTGTGTTCGCGATCGTGGTGCCGAGGA
>CAZVTS010000052.1:0-19840 GCA_964630175.1 uncultured bacterium | reverse complement strand
GTAACAAGGTAACTGTACCGGAAGGTGCGGTTGGATCACCTCCTTTCTAAGGAGTTAGGCCGAGCGCCTTAGGGCGCGCGGCGAACGCACAGGTTTCTGCAACCAGGTTTCGAGGTCTCATAGCGGACGCTCTTCGGAGCGTCCGCTTTTATTTGTATGGGGCTTGTTGTTCTGGCGCGGTAAGACTGTGAGGAGGCCTAGAACGCCAGCCGGGCGAGGGCCAACATCTTAGGCATGGGCAGGCGCCGCAGCATGGCGAAGGAACTCGGCGTGCGCGCCACCAGACCCTCCACGCGGTCGAACATCTGAGCAAGCAGCTCCTGCGGGATGTTCAGAGCGGGCGTGAGGCGCATGGTGCGGTGAGCGTTGTTGCTGTAGCAGCCGTGAACCCCGGCTCCGTGGATCTCGCGCAGCATGAGCGCCGCAGCCAGGGTTTGCACGTCCTCCTCGGAGACCCCGGGCACCTTGAAGCCCACCACGGGCTTCAGGGAGATGGCGAACAGCATGCCGGCTCCGCGCACGCTCTCGATGAGGTTGGGGTTCTTCTCGGCCATGGCCTGTAGCCGCTTCAGGCCGTACGCGCCCGCCTCGGCTGCACGCTGCGGGTAGTTGCCCTCCACGAGCAGTTCCAAAGACTTCAGGCCCACCGCCATGGCCAGCGTGCCGCCACTGAACGTGGAGGAGTGCCGCTTGGACGCCAGACCGGGCAGCAGCGCGTGGAACACGGCCTTGCGGGCGATGGTGGCGCTTACTGGCAGGAGCCCGCCGCCCAGGGGCTTGGCCAGCGTGATGATGTCGGGTTCCAGCCCGTCCGCCACGCTGGCGAACCAGTGACCGGTGCGCCCGAGCCCCGTCTGGATCTCGTCCGCTATCACGAGCACGCCGTGCGAGGCCGCGACCTCGCCGAGTCGCTTCAGGAAGCCGGCCGGTGGGTTGATGACCCCACCCTCGCCGAGCACGGGCTCGACGACTATGGCGCACGCCTTCTTGCCGAGGCGCGAGAGCGCCCTCTCCAGGGCCTCGACATCGCCGTAAGGCAGCGTCTCCACGTCGGGAGCCAGCGGGCGGAACGGCCCCTGGTACTCGTCGTTCGGGGTGAGCGCCAGAGCTCCGGTGGTCTTGCCGTGGTAGGCGCGCTCGAAGTTGATGAACGTAGTGGCCTGCGGCCGCGCTGCGCGCGCCATCTTGATGGCCGTTTCTATGGCCTCCGCGCCCGAGTTGCCGAAGTACACCTGACTGTCCGCGTGGCTTGGGGCCACGGACGCCAGCAGCGCCACGAGGTTGGCCTCCAGGGCGGCGCGCCATTCGCTCAAGGACTGCTGGGGCAGGCCGAGCTGCCGGTTCGCGTCCAGGAACTCCTTCACGAACTCCACGAGCGGCGGGTAGCTCTCGCCGAACGGGACGGCGGCGTAGCCGCCCGCGTGTATGAGGTGGGTGCCGGTCGGGTCGCGCAGCTCCCAGGGGCTCTCGACCGTGAACGGTCCGGCCAGGCCCAGCAGGTCCAACAGCTTCAGCAGGTCCGTGTTGCCGTGAGCCGTCTCCAGATCGTAGGTCTTCACGCTGCCCGGAGAGTCCAGGAGTTGCCGAGTGGTGACCTTGAGTACGGTGGGAGTAGAGATCATTGGAGTGCCCTCGCAGTGACGTTGCCGGCACCGTCCTCGACGACCACCTGGCCGCCCTCGACGTTATCCACCAGCACGGAGAAAGCGAACTCGGTGCCCGGCGTGAACGCCAGTGGCACGTTGTTGATGCGGATGCTGGAGAGACGCATGTTGTCGCGCGCCACGCCTTCCACCAGGATCCTGCCGCCCGCCTGCGGAGCCACCTGCGTGAGCTCCACCGTGGGAGGGGTGGCGTCCAGGGTCAACACGTACCGCTCCGTGGTGGTGCGCCCCGATACGTCCGTTACCTCGAGCAGCAGCGTCAGTTCACCGTCGGCGAGGTTCGGCTTGGTGAAAGCGAACTGCACGAGACCCTTGCCGCGCTCGGAGGCGTAGAACTCGCTGGCCAGGAGGTCGGCGCCGTCCACCCTGATGGAGGCGATGCCGGAATCGTCCATGGCGTAACCGCTGATGCGGAGGTTGTCGGTGTTGCGGGTGGTGCCGCTCCGGGGCTCCGTGATGGCGATCACGGGAGCGAGGGCGTCCGGGCGGCCCAGGCAGGCCGAGAGGGGCAGCAGCAAGAGCCCTCCGAGCGCGAGGCTGAGTAGCCTCCCGCGGCCGCGTTTCGGTCGGTTGCTGAACACGCGGTAATGCTACCACCGGTGCGTTGACGGCTGAGGCCGACCGCCCGCAAGAAGCCGGCACCCTTAATCGTTCCATAATGCTCACCCGTTGGCTACGGCGTTACCGGGTCCATAGGGGCTACCCCGAGCCCGGTGATGCGATAAGGTGGATAGCCGTGGGCATGAACTGGGAGCGGGGCGACGCAGGATTCTGTGTTATGCCTTGCATCAGTCTGAGTCTGTCGTTAGGGGCCGTAGTGGATGACGTGTGCGCGTCATAACCTCAAGGCGGTCTTCTACACGCGGAAAGGGGTTCGGTGAAACACCTGAGGCCGACCACTCCACACCCTCATCGCCACCACTCCGAAGCAGGGGTGGCAGACAACAGGCAAGAAGGAGCGAATTGATGAAGAAGAGGTACACCACTTTCCTCGCAGGGCTGCTACTGGTCGTTGGCATGGCGTTCGCGCAGGCCCCGGCCGACACCTACGTCTATCAGACGTTCGGCGAGCCAGTGACGCTCGACCCGGCGCGCGGCTACGACACGGGTTCCGGCGCCATCATCGAGAACATCTACGAGACCCTGTTCCTGTACGACGGCGAAGCCATCGACGAGTTCGTCCCGGCCCTCGCCACCGACTACAGCGCCTCGGCTGACGGCCTCACCTGGACCTTCAACCTCCGCGACGGCGTCAAGTTCCATAGCGGCAACTCCATGACCTGCAAGGACGTGGACTGGTCCTTCAAGTACGGCGCAGTGACCGCCAACCCCGAGGGCGCCACCGCGTACCTCATGGGCGGTTACTGGCTCGGCACCCAGGTCGATGGTGGCGACAAGGAAGCCTACCTGGCCGAAGTGAGCTGGGACATGATCGACGCCATCGTCGACTGCCCCGCAGGCCCCGAAGGCCTCGTGGCCGTGGTCAACCTGGTCAACCCCACCCCGGCCCTGGTGCCCATCCTCACCTACACTGCCTTCAGCATCGTGGACAGCGAGTGGGCCAAGGCCAACGGCCAGTGGGACGGCACGCAGGCCACCTGGCAGGACTGGATCGGCCGTGACCTCACCACCGAGTACATGCACACTCACATGAGTGGCACGGGTGCCTACAGCCTGGTCGAGTGGGACGACAACTCCGTCGTAGCCACTGCGTTCGCGGATTACTGGGGCGGCGCTCCGGCCATCAAGAACGTGGTCTACCAGTACGTGGACGAGCAGTCCACCCGCCTCCTTGCCATCCAGCAGGGCGACGCCGACCGCATCACCCTCAACGAACGTGCCGCCCTCAACCAGCTGCGCGGCGCCCCTGGCGTGAGCATCCTGGAAGGCGGCTGGTACCCCGCCTCCGTGACCTCCGTGTTCTTCAACTTCGACATCAACACCGAAGCCAACGAAGACGTGGGCTCCGGCCAGCTCGACGGCAACGGCATCCCGAGCGACTTCTTCGCCGACGTGAACGTGCGCCGCGCCTTCGCGCACCTCTTCGACCACCAGGCGTTCGTCGACCAGATCTACGAAGGCAAGGGCGTCATCCTCACCATGGGTCTGCCGCCTGCGTTCCTCGGCTACAACGCCGACGCCCCCATCCGCACGCTCGACCTCGAAGCTGCCGAAGACTTCTTCCGTGCCGCCTTCGGTGGCGAAGTGTGGGAGAAGGGCTTCCAGCTCACCGCGCTCTACAACACGGGTAACACCGTCCGTCAGACCGCGCTCGAGATCATGGCCGACAACCTCGAGTTCATCAACCCCAAGTTCCGCATGAACGTGCGCGGACTGGCCTGGGCCGACTACCTCGCCCGCACAGCTGAGAAGAAGGCTCCGCTCTTCGCGCTCGGCTGGGCTGCCGACTACGCCGACCCGAGCAACTTCATCAACACCTTCTACGACAACGACGGCTACTACTCCGCCCGCACCAGCATCAACGTGCCGGACATCCAGGAACTCATCGACCAGGCCGACGTAGTGATCGACCCGGTCGAGCGTGCCTTCCTCTACCGCGGCGTCGGCGTTGGCCACTACGACCAGGTGCCCCTCATCGCGGTGCCCATCCAGGAATCGTTCATGGTGGTGCGCGACAGCCTCAAGGGTGTCTACTTCAACACCATGCTCTCCACCGAGTTCTACTGGAAGGACATCTCCAAGTAAGAGTCCGACCTGAACGGGGGGCCGCCACCGTGCGGCCCCCCGCCCCTTCCCAGCGCTTCCTTCCTCGCCGGAAGGACTTGTTCGCACGAAGGATGTTCATATCTTGCTTAGCTTCGTCGTAAGGCGGCTTCTGCTCCTACCAGTCATCTTCATAGGCGTGACGCTCGCCATCGTGCTACTCATGCAGCTGCTCACGCCCTATCAGCGAGCCGCCGCGTACGTTCAATCTGAACAGCAGATCCGCAACATCGAGACGATCATCGATCAGTTCGGCCTCGAGGACCCGTGGTACATGCAGTACTACCGCTGGGTCAAGCAGGTGGCCGGAGGTAACCTCGGCTACTCGCGCACCTCGCGTGAACCGGTCATGACCACCCTCCAGAAGCGCTTCCCGGTCACGCTGGAGCTGGCGCTCTTCGCCATCGTGCCGGTTATCGGAGTGGGCGTGATGATGGGCACCACCGCCGCGCTCAACCGCGACAAGTTCTTCGACCAGGTCACCCGCGTGGTGTCCATCGTCGGCTGGTCGCTGCCCACTTTCGTGCTGGGTATCTGGCTACTAGTTATCTTCTACGGGGCCCTGGGCTGGTTCCAGCCCGGCAGGGTCTCCACCGTTTACGCCATCCAGATGGCGGGCGCCGCGTCCGAGTTCAAGAACTACACGCGCATGCTCACCCTCGACGCACTACTGAACGGCCGCTTCGATATCTTCGTCAACGCGCTGCGCCACATGGTTCTGCCAGTGATCACGCTGGCCGTGGTGCTCAGCGCTCAGATCATGCGGGTCATGCGCTCCTCCCTGCTCGACGCGCTGGGGCAGGACTACGTCCGGACCGCGCGCGCCAAGGGCCTGCCGGAGCGCGTGGTCACTCACAAGCACGCGCGCCGCAACGCGCTCATCCCGGTGATCACGCTGTCCGGCTTCGTGCTCATAGGCCTGATCAACGGGGTGGTCATCACCGAAACCATCTTCAACTACCCGGGCCTTGGGCAGTGGGCGGCCACGGCCGCCACCAACCTCGATTACGCCTCCGTGCTTGGCTTCGCCATCTTCACCGCCATGATGGTGGTGTTCGCCAACCTACTCGTAGACGTGCTGTACGGCATCGTCGACCCACGGATCAGGTACGACTGACATGGACGACGCCCACAACAAGCTGGATCCGAGCTTAGATCACGAGCTGCCCCAGGGGCAGCAGGGGAAGCGCCGCTCCAAGGCGTGGCGCCGCTTCAGCCGTAACCCGCTGGCGCTCGCGGGGCTGGCCATGGTGGTACTGTTCGCCCTCCTGGCGGTGCTTGCGCCCGTTATCACGGAGTTGCCGCGCAGCTGTATCCGCGACCTGGGCCTCTCCGCCTCCAACCAGTACGACTACCGCAACCCCACCAAGGGTGCCTTCTGGCGCGCCGTCGCCAACCCACCCGGATCGTGCTTCAACATGACGCGCGTCGGTTTCGGCACGCAGCCGCGCAACGCCGAGCAGTCCGGTACGCTACTGGGCACCACCAGCGGTGGCTACGACATCTTCTACGGTCTCGTGTGGGGCACCCGCACCGCCTTCAAGGTCGGCCTCATCGTCGTGAGCATCGCTTTCCTCGTCGGTATCTTCGTCGGCAGCCTCTCCGGCTACATCGGCGGCAAGTTCGACAACGTGGTCATGCGCTTCACGGACATCGTGATCTCGCTCCCCAGCCTGGTGGTGGCGATGGTGATCGTGCTGGTGCTCGGTAAATCCATCGAGAACATCATGCTGGCCATCGCGGTCACGGCCTGGCCGTCGTACGCGCGCCTCATGCGTGGCGAAGTGCTCCGCATCAAAGAGGAGGAGTACGTCACCTCGGCGCGGGCGCTGGGTCGGCGCTGGCCCGGCGTGGTGTTACGCCACGTTCTGCCTAACGCCCTCGGCCCCATCGTCATCGTGGCCAGCCTGGACATCGGCTCGGTGGTCCTCACGGCGGCCGCGCTGTCGTTCCTCGGGATCGGCGTCGAGGTCGGTTACGCGGACTGGGGTCAGATGATCTCGTTCGGTCGTGACTGGATCATCGGACCGCCCGGGCAGCCGTTCTACTACTGGTACGTGTCGTTCTGGCCCGGCCTCATCATCCTGCTCTTCGTGCTCGGGTGGAACCTGCTCGGAGACGCCTTCCGGGACGTGCTCGACCCTCGTTCCGCCCGCTAATCGTCCGGGTTCGCCCACCCAGCCGACACGGCTCTGGCGACGGCTTCGTCGACGGCTGCTGCCCTGCCGTTAAAGTTCAGCAGATGGGCAGTAAGCAGCCAGTACTCGGCGTCTGAGTGGCGGCCGGGGTCGTAGCGCGGCATGGTGGCCTTGACGTAGGCGAAAAGCGCCTCCGGCGAGGTCACGGACGCCATGACTCCGGACCCCGCTTCAGCGGCTTCGGCCGGCTGCGCCGGATGGTCGGTGGGGCGTAGCGGTGGTGGGTCGCCCACCGGGAACATGTCGTTGTCCACGAACGGCTTCGTGAGAGGTTGCACGACCGGGTTGTTGGGCTTGTGGCAGTGGGTGCAGTTCCGGTCCACAGGCGGGAACACCAGGCGCGCCTCTGCCAGTCCCCCGCCCGTTGGGCCGTGGCACACGGAGCAGTTCATCGCGTAGAGCGCCTGCGCGTCGGCCAGCGCGTCGGCCAGCGGCGCACCCTCGGTGGATGCCCCGCCCAGCGCCGTGAGCGCCGGCGCCAACGCCACAACGAACAGCGAGAGCTGAAGCGTGCGCCTGAGTAGGGGCCTGTTGGCTGGCCTCACCTGCGGGTCACCAGCTTGCCCCGGCCGGCGACGGCGCGAAGGCGCCGACGGAAGCTGGAGTGTGGAGCGTGGCCGTCAGGCCTCAGCGTCGTCAGCGGAGTCTTCGTCGCTGGCGGCGTCGGCCACGTCTTCGCTGACCTCTTCGACGGCCTCTGCTACGGCTTCGGCTGCCTCCTCGGCCACGTCTTCGACCTTCTCAGCCACTTCGTCGGCTGCCTTGCCGGCATCCGCTGCGGCGCCTTCGACCTTCGCGGCCACATCCGAGACCACGTCCTTGGCCTTCTCCACGACTTCCTCAGCCACGTCTTTCGCCTTCTCCACTGCCGACTGCACACCGGCCGCAGCACCGCTGGGCGCCGCGCCGGCGGTAGCCGCAGTAGCGCCACCACCACCTGACGCGCTTGCGGTGGCTTCACTGCCCCGCCCCTGCAGGGCCTTGACGAGGAAGTAGACGAGGCCGGCCACGATAGCGATGGGAACGATGAACCTAAGGAGCAACCAGAGCAGACCGGCGAGCGCCTTGAGCAGCGCCCCACCGAGCGATAAGACCCAGCCCAGTACCCACACCAATGCAGTGCCGACCAGCAAGGCAACGAGCCCGAAAACAACGAGCTCCACGACTTCTTGTAGGGAGCGCTTCATGCCTCCAGTATAGCAACGGGTCTGCCGCGCCCAAGGGTGCATGGCGCAGGGGCCTGTGGTTAGACTCGGCCATGCAGGCAGGCACGCTGGAACTCGAGATCGAGCGGATGGTGCATGGTGGCGCGGCGCTGGCGCGCAAGGCCAGCGGCGAGATCGTGCTGGTCACCGGCGCCATCCCCGGC
Source organism: uncultured bacterium (assembly GCA_964630175.1). Taxonomy (GTDB): domain Bacteria; phylum Deinococcota; class Deinococci; order Deinococcales; family Trueperaceae; genus JAAYYF01. The sequence goes on along the minus strand of CAZVTS010000052.1, from coordinate 11,885 downwards.
GAGCGCGTGCTCGCGGAGGTGCAGGCCAGGCGGGGGGTGTGGCAGGGGCGCACGCTGGAGGTCCTCAGGCCGGCACCGGAACGCGTGCCCACTCCGGCGCACCCGGGACTCGATTACGGGTTCATCGGCTACGAGAAGCAGCTGGAGCTGAAACGCGAGGTGGTGCGTGACAGCCTGCGGCGCGCCGGTGGGGCTACGTTCGAGGACCTGGACGTGCCGCCCGTGCGGCCCGCACCCAGCGAGTGGGGCTACCGCCAGGTGATCCAGCCCGCCACTTCCAGCGCCGGTCTCGGTTACCGGCGGCCCGGCAGCAGCGAGGTGCTCGTGCTGACTGAGGACCCCGTGGCCACGGACGCCGTGAACGCGGCGTGGCGCACGGCCGTGGACCTCTCCGCTCACAGGGCTGCTGGCGCCCGCGAGCTCGTGATCCGCGCCAACGACGCAGGTGAGGCGCTCGTCGCCATCGTCACCAGCGCGCCGGCGCGCGCCCTCATCTCGCTGGCTCACGAGCTGGTGCAGGCCGGGGTGGCCGGCGTTGCCGCCGCGCCGCACGACCCGCGCGGGCGGTTCCGCAAGGGGGTGGAGCGGCTCGCGGGACGCCGCACGATCCTTCAACGGCTCGGTGAGTTCGAGCTCACGGTGAACGCCAGCTCGTTCGCGCAACCGAACGCCGCGGCGGCCGGTGCCCTCTACCGCACGCTCACCGAGTGGGCGGGCCGGGGGCGGCACGCCTGGGAACTCTACGCGGGCGGCGGTGCCATCGCGTTCCACTTGGCTGATGGTTTCGACGTGGTGACCGCGGTGGAGGTGGACCGCGGCGCCATCACCAGGGGAGAGGCCGACGCCGCGCGGCTCGGGCTCGCCACCGTGCGGTTCGTTAGGGCGGACGCCAGGACCGCGCCGCTCCCGGCCGACGCAGACGTGCTGATCGTGGACCCGCCGCGGGCCGGGCTGTCCGCGGAGTTGAGAGCGGAGGTGGGCGCCTCCGGCATCCCGCGCCTCCTCTACGTTTCCTGCGACGTGGCCACGTGGGCCCGCGACGTGGCCGACCTGGCCGGGAAAGGCTACACGCTTGCGCGCGTGGAGCCGTTCGACTTCTACCCGCAGACGCACCACATAGAGCTCCTCTCGGAGCTCACGCTGAGCCCCAGCCGGAGCCACGACGCTCCCGCGCCGGCGTAACTCGGGTCGGCCGGGAGGGGCGCGAACGAGCTGCGGGCTCGAGGGGAGCGAACGACACACCAGACCGCTTCCAGCGGGTAATCTCTTAAGCCGCATGCCTCTGCGCCACTCGCTCCCCTTCTTGTGCGTACTAGCACTTTTCGCCATCCTGGCCGCCTGCGCTCCGGCGGCCACGGACGACCGCCTCGCCGAGGCCGCCGCTGAGCGTGCCACCGGCAACAGCGGGCCGCTCGGCGTCCCCGCACCCAACCTGGAGAACGTGGCGCCCAGCGCGCTCAGGCCCGAGGGCTCTCCGGACCTCGTGATCATCGCCATCTCCGGCCACTGCGGGCTCGTGTGCAACACGCGCGACACCTGGTCGTACCTGGACGACGCCTCGGAGTCCACGGGGGGCGTGGCGGTGCTGGGCGGCATCGAGCGCGCCTACACCGCGCTCGGTTTCGAGAACATCGAGACGTTCACCGCCTCCTCGTTCGTGACAGCTCACTTCAGCGAGATCAGCGGCGAGATAGAGCAGGGCTACCTGCAGGTGCAGGCCTACCTCAACGAGGTGAAGCGCGAGTGGATCGACGGCTTCGTCAACCCCGCCCGAGTGGTGCTGGTGGGCCACTCTCACGGCACCGTGTGGGCGTCGCTGCTCGCCATGAACAACCTGGACGTCACCTTCGACGCCTTCATCTCACTGGACGCCATCTGCTGGATGTGGTGGGCCAAGCATAGGCAGTTCGTCTACGACACGTTCGTGAACGGCCCCTGGACCATCCCCTTCCCACTGGACCAGGGCGACCCGTGCGGCACCCTGCAGATTCCCGGCCTCAGCAAGCGCGCCAACATCAACGACGTGGTGAGCGCCAACGTCATCTTCGGCCTCGAGGTGCGGACCGCCTTCCGCCTTCTCTCGCTCGATCCCAACGTGCTGGCCGACGACGACATCAACGTGCGCATCAACGGCACGGACACGAACCTGTGGGGCGTGGTGGCCAAGGAATCGCACTCCGACCTGGGCCGCCACTACAACCAGTCCATCGCCTGGGTGGAGTCCATGATCACGGCACTCGGCGTGCCGGATCACGGCGCGTACCCCATGTCCACCTTCGTGCTGCCGCCTCCGCCGGAGGGCTTCGAGTACCACAGCGGCCAGATCGTGCCGCAGGTGCCGTAACGAACCCACATACCGCACCGCGCGCGCTGCCACGAAAGTTCTATCAACGTCTGTACAACGGCCCGTATCGGGGTGCCGTTTAGGGCAATCATGGGGCATGTCTAGCAAAGAGCGATCCGCCAAGGACACGGGAGCCAAAGACGACGCCAAGCTCGCCGAAGGGACCGATAGAGTGCGCCGGGCCCGCACCAGCGACACCGAGGCTGCCCTCATGGAGACAGCGCTCGTCATGGACACGGTGCGCGTGACGGAGCAGGCGGCCATCGCCGCCAGCCGGGTGGCGGGCAAAGGCGACGCGGACTTGGTGGACCAGGCTGGCGTGGACGCCATGCGCAGGGTACTGAACGAGCTTCCTATCGATGGCCGCATCGTCATCGGCGAGGGTGAGCGCGACGAGGCGCCCATGCTCTACATAGGGGAGAACGTGGGTCTCGCCGACGAGGACTCCTGGGCCGTGGACATAGCCGTGGACCCGGTGGAGGGCACCAACATCACGGCCCGCATGATCAACAACTCCGTGGCCGTCATCGCCATGGCTGAGCGCGGCGGCCTCTTCCAGGCGCCCGACACCTACATGGAGAAGCTCATCGTGGGCCCGCCCGCGAAGGGCAAGGTCGACCTCACGTGGCCGGTAGCCGCCAACCTGCGCGGAGTGGCCCTGTCCCTGGACCGCGCGGTTGACGACCTCACCATCGTCATCCTGGATAGGCCGCGCCACAAGCAACTGATACAGGAAGTGCGCGACGCCGGCGCGCGCGTGAAGCTCATCGGCGACGGCGACGTCATCGCCGCGCTGGCCACCGTGGTACGTGGCACCGGGGTGCACGCCGTCATGGGCACCGGTGGCGCGCCCGAGGGGGTGCTGGCCGCCGCTGCTCTCAAGTGCCTGGGCGGCGAGATCCAGGGCCGCTTCAAGCCGCGCAACGAGGAAGAACGTAGGCGCCTCAACGCCATGGGAGCCAACGAGGACCGCGTGTACCGCACCGAAGAGTTCGCGCCCGGCAAGAGCATCGTTTTCAGCGCCACGGGCATAACGGACGGCGACCTGCTGCGGGGCGTGAAGTTCTTCAAGAACGGCGCCCGCACCCACAGCATCACCATGGGCTACCGCTCGAGCGTCATCCGGTTCACGGACTCGGTGCACCTGCTTGGCGACGGGGCCAGGGTCACCATCCAGGTGTGAACCGGTAGGCTGCTTACTCTTCGCCGGTCGGGCGCGGTTCCATGACCCGCAACTGCTTGGCCCCCGCCGCGGTCCGCGCCCACGCGGAGAACGCTGCCAGGGCGCGGCCACGGTGGCTAACGCGGCGCTTCTCCTCCAGCGTGGCCTCCGCGAACCCCTTGCCCAGTTCCGGACTGAAGAAGATCGGGTCGTAACCGAACCCACCGGTGCCACGGGGGCCATGCAGGATGCGGCCCTCCACCTCGCCGCGGAACGTGTGCACCGCGCCGCCAGGCGTGGCCACCACGATCACTGCCACGAAGCGGGCAGTACGCTCCGCGTCCTCCACGGTGCGCAGCTTCTGCAGAAGGTGCGCCATGCGTTCCCCGTTGGTGAGCCCCGGACCGCCGTAGCGGGCCGTGTGCACGCCGGGCCGACCCTGCAGCGCGTCCACCTCCAGGCCTGAGTCGTCTGCCAGGGCCACCAGCCCGGTGCTCAGGGCCACGTGGGCAGCCTTGAGCAGGGCGTTCTCCTCGTAACTCGAGCCGGTCTCCTCCGGGAACTCGCCGACACGCAGTTCCCCTGCGGAACGCAACTCGAACGGCAACCCGGCGAGCGCCTCTCGGAACTCCTCGAGCTTCCCAACGTTCTCGCTGGCCAACGCCAACCACGGACGGTGGGACTTCATCGGAGTTGAGGCCTCACCATCGCCACTAGTTTCTGGACGGCCGTCACTCCCGTTGCTATGAGCGTCACGTACTGCTCGGCCCCCACCGGTCGGGCCTCGCTACCGCCCTGTACTTCCAGTATGGCGCCGTCGGTCGTGGCGACCACGTTCAGGTCCACGTCCGCCGCTGCGTCCTCCTGGTAATCCAGGTCCACGCGCGCCTCGCCGCCCACCATCCCGACGCTCACTGCCGCCACCTCGTGGAGGAGGGGCCACTCGTCCACCTCACCGCGGAAGACCAGGCCGTTGGCGGCGTCGTGCAGGGCGAGGTAACCAGCCAGTATGGCGGCGCAGCGGGTACCGCCGTCGGCCACCAGCACGTCGGCGTCCACCGTTATCGTCTTGCCCCGGAAGAGTGCCAGGTTCACGGCGCTCCGGAGCGAACGCCCCACCAGGCGCTGGATCTCCTGGGTGCGCCCACCGGCGTACAGCCGCTCGCGCTGCACGCGCTGGCTGGTGCTGCGGGGCAGCAAAGCGTACTCGGCCGTGAGCCAACCGCTACCGCTGTTGGCCCCCCGCAGGTGCCTCGGCAGAACGTTCTCTATGCTCACCGTGGCCAGCACCTGCGTGTTGCCCCACCTCACCAGCGCCGACCCTTCGGCGTTGACGTTGTAACCGAGCGCCACGCTGACGGAGCGGAGCTCCAGCGGGCCGCGCCCCTGGCGCACCGGCACCTTGGCTCCGCTCACCCCTGCACCTCCGGGGCGGCGTGCTGCGCCCCAGAGTGCGCCATCAGCTCGGCCACGTTCATGTGCTCGAAGGTGCCTTTCGGCCCGCCGAGCATGTCGGCGGCGTGCAGGAAGGTGGGGATGTCGCCGGTGACCACGTAATGCACGGAGGCCGCGCCGCCGGCGGGCGCCAGCAGTTCCATGCGTCCCAGGTCTCTCTTCACCACGGCCGCCACGGACTCGGCCGAATCCACGAGCACGACCTCGGGGCCGAGGATCTGCGCCAGGACGCCTTTGAGGGCGGGGTAGTGGGTGCAACCCAGGATGACGGCGTCGAGCGCAGGCCGGCCGTCAAGGTAGTACGAGGCCACCAGCCGCGCGATCTCCGAGTCGGACACGCCCTCCTCCACGATGGGCACGAAGAGCGGGCACGGCTGGGCCCAGGTGGTAGCGCCGGCGCGCTCCAGGCGGTCCTGATACACGCGGGAGCGTACGGTACCCACCGTGCCCAACACCCCGATACGGGCGCCAGGTGCAGCCGCCAGGGCGGCGGAAACGCCGGGCTCGATTACGCCCCAGGTCGGCACCGGCAGCGCGTCCGCGAGCCCCGGGAGGGCCGCGGCGGACGCCGTGTTGCACGCCACTACCACTGCTTTCACCTGGCGCTGCAGCAGCGCGGCTGCGACCTCGTAGGCGAAGCCGCGAACCATGTCGGTGGGTTTCGGGCCGTAGGGCAGGCGTGCCGTGTCGCCCAGGTAGACGAAGGACTCGTTCGGCAGCGCACGCCTGAGTTCTTTCAGGACGGTGAGCCCACCGACCCCCGAATCGAAGACGCCGATGGGCGCGGACAACGGCGCTGCCTTCTGCTGAGAGAAGCGCGTTGGGGGGAGAGGGGGGCGCTGCACCGGGTCAGCTTACCAAGGGTACGTGGGCTGACTGGGAGCCGCACGCTGCCGGAAGCGGTGCGAGAAACGCCACAGTTGGCGGTGCCAGGGGGGTGGCGGAAGGGAAGGGTAGCGAGAACGAAGAGCGCGCCCGGGCTCTGGGCCCAGGGCGCGCTCTTGCGTAAGTGGCGGAGAGGGAGAGATTCGAACTCTCGGTGCAGGGATTCCCACACACACGCTTTCCAGGCGTGCTCCTTCAACCACTCGGACACCTCTCCAGAAGCGTGTAGCCAGGCAGGTTCCCCGTGCCAGGCTGCGAGCAGCAAAAGCGAGTTTAGCAGTAGCGCTCGGGCAGGGTCAACGAACCGCCATGCGCCCGGTTGTAGCGCAAGTGGCGTGGGCCCAGGAGGAGGAGTGACGCCACCCGGATCCTCCTTGCACCCGCTCGGTGCAACGGGCAACATCGGTGGGGTACCCGGCCCGGATAGACTCGCGGAACCCCAAGGAGGAGTAAATGCTCAAAGACAGGATAGTACTGCTGAGTTCCACGGAAGCCGTCGAGGCGTTCCTCGAGCGCTTCCCTACCAGCGTCATCTTCAAGGCCGGCACCTGCCACAAGACCATGCAGGGCTTCGGCTTCGTGCAGGAGAACCTCGAGCCGCGTGAGGACCTCATGTGCGGCGTCATCCGCGTGGTGGAAGCCCGCCCCGCCAGCAACCTGGTAGAAGCCAAAACGGGCATCAGGCACGAGTCGCCTCAAGTGATCCTCTTCGAGAACGGCAAGGCAGTGTTCGACGTGGACAACTGGGACATCACCCCGGAGTCGGTTGCGGCCGGGTTCCAGAAACTACCGGTAGGGGAGCCGGTGGCCGAGAGCGCCCCTAGCGCGGGTTCCGACCTCCGCGATTACATCGACCTGCTCGAGCAGTACCTGCAGGGCAACATCAGTGAAGACCAGTTCGAGTACACGTACACCCACAAGTTCCGGGCGGACGCCACCCTGCGCCCCAACGACGAGGTGGAAGCTCTCAACTCGATCTTCGGCGATATCGACCAGCACATGAACATGCACCGCATGATGGACGGTACGGCGGACAACTCCAAGCTGCGCGAGCGGGCTCAGGCTGCGTACACCCGGCTGATGGAGATCCGGGATGGTGCTGCGATCGCCTGACCACGGTGGTCGCGCGCAGAACCGCGCGGGTCACGCGTAAGTTCAGCTAGCATGGAAGCGTCGCTACGAGCGCCAACTTAGGGCGTCAGTCGCGACGCTTCTCGCTTTCGAGGAAGCGTTCGAAGGCGTCCGTGTTCGGTTGCCGCGGGGTCACCACGGCGCGGCCGCCGTGCTGATCCGTGGTGGCGTTGGCTTCGCTTCTCGCGGGTACGGCCTTAGGTTCGGGCCTGCGCTCCCACAGTGTCTCCTGCACGGCGCCTCGTTGCTGCCGTGCCGGTTCTGGCGACCTCGGTTCTGGCTTGCGCTCCCAGGGCTTGGGCTCCCTCGCGGGGCTCCTGAGAGCGCGGCGAGCAGCGTCGTCAGCCTGGCTTTGCTGCGTGCGCCGAGCGGCGTCGCCGACCGTGAGCGCGGCCCACACGGTGAAGGCCAGGGCCACGATGAAGAAGAACGTCAGCAGCACCAGCAGTACTAGTGGGGTCACGTCGGGCGTCACTGCACCCCAGGATAGTCTCCCGAGCCGCCGGCGGCAACGCGGCTGACCAGGTCTGCGAGCAACTGTGGGTCGACGTTGCCGCCAGATACCACCAGTACGGTCGGGCCGGGCTGCAACGCGACGCCGTCCACCTGGCCCTCCGCCACGAGCCGCTGGAGCGCGCAGAGGCTGAGCGTACCGGTGGGCTCCACCACCAGCTTCGCTTTCGTGGCGTACCACGCCACGTTCCGAACGATCTGTTCTTCCGCCACGCGCACCACCCCGGCCAGGTACTTGCGCATGAGGTCGAAGTTGAGCTGGCCGATGCGCTGCGTGCGCACGCCGTCCGCAAGCGTGCGCGTTACTTGCTCGGCCGGCCACTTCTGCGGTGAACCCTTCTGCAGCGAGTCGTAAGCGTCGGCGGCGAGTTCGGGCTCCACCCCTATGACCTGAGCCGTTCGGCTGAGGGAGCGTACTGCCAGGGCCACGCCTGAGACGAGCCCACCCCCACCGATCGGAGCGATGACGTTGGCGACCTCAGGAAGGTCCTCCACGATCTCGGCGCCCATGGTGCCCTGCCCAGCCACGATCCAGGGGTGGTCGAAGGGCGGCACCACGGTGGCGCCGGTACGGTCGGCGATCTCCCGCACGGTCGCTTCGCGCGCGTCCTGCGTGCTCTCGCAGCGCACCACCTCGGCGCCCAGGGCGAGGGTGTTGTCGACCTTGAGCTGTGGAGCGCCCTCGGGGATCACGATGGTGGCCTTCACCCCGAAGTGTTTCGCCGCGGCAGCAACGCCCTGCGCGTGGTTGCCGCTCGAGTGGGCCACCACGCCACGCTCCCGGGCAGCTGGGTCCAGACTGGAGAGGAAGTTCAGGGCGCCACGGATCTTGAACGAGCCCACCGCCTGCAGGCTCTCCGGTTTCACGTACACGGGGTAGCCACCCGGCGTCTCCAGCGCCACGGGCCAAAGCGGTGTGCGGCGCACCACACCCGCCAGGCGCTGCCGCGCTGCCAGGACGTCCTCCAAGGTGGGCTCACGCAGTTCGGTTCCGCTCGATGCTTGGGTCATGACACTGTGTAGCACGCACCAGCGGGTGCGGTGGCTGCCGATGAACCTAAGCGTCCCCGCGCGGGTTTCCCGTTGGTCTGCCCGGAGCCCGGAAGCCGCCTTCCACCGTGATACAACTGGTGGTCGACAGCGGCGGTAGCCACGGCCAGCTCCGGGCTCGACCGACCGCGGACGGGAAGGCGGCTCGCCCACGTGCCTAGAGCACCAGGTGTCCCACACGGTCACCTGTGCCCGGCGCCCCGGGTGCGCCCCCTCGCGCCCAGTACAAGTAGGACAAGGGGCTAGTGCCGATGGACCTGACCGCTCAAGAAGACCTTCTCAACTCGTCCAGCCTCGAGTACGTGGAGCAGATGTACCTGCGGTTCGTGCAGGCGCCCGACTCCGTACCGGACGAGTGGCGAGCCTACTTCGCGCACGCGCCCAACGGCGACGCTGCCCGGGGCGCCTTCGGGCCGAGCTTCAAGCCACGCTCGCTGTTCGCCGGCAGTGCTAGCGCAGGAGCAGCGGGCGACGTGAGCGCGGTCGGCGTAGACGCTGCCCTCATGCAACAGAAGCTCGATCGCCTGGTGCGAAACTACCGGGTGAGGGGCCACCGCCTCGCTCAGCTGAGCCCCCTCGGCAGGGACCCGTTCGAGGTTCCCGAACTGGATCCCGCGTATTACGGCATCACGGCTGCGGACTTGCAGAGGCCCGTGCTGGCTCCGGTCATCCCGGGTGCAGCCACGGTGGGTGAGGTCATCGAAGGCCTGCAGACCACCTACTGCCGCAGCATCGGCGCGCAGTTCATGCACATCGACTCGCTGGAGGTACGGGTGTGGCTGCAGCGCCGCATGGAGTCCACGCGTAACCGGCTGCAACTGAGCCGAGCCAAGCAGCTGCGCATCCTTACCAAGCTCACGGACGCCACCATCTTCGAGGACTTCATCCAGAAGAAGTTCCTTGGGGCCAAGAGCTTCTCGCTCGAGGGCTCCGAGACGCTCATCCCGCTCCTCGACCAGGCCATCGAGAAGGCCGGAGCGCAGGGCATCGAGGAAGTGGTCATGGGCATGGCGCACCGCGGCCGGCTCAACGTTCTCGCCAACATCCTCGGTAAGAACCCGCGCACCATCTTCAGGGAGTTCGAAGACGCGGACCCGGAGCTGTACATGGGCCGGGGCGACGTGAAGTATCACCTGGGTTACTCGCGCGACTGGGTCACGGAGGAGGGCAAGCACATCCACCTCTCGCTGGCCTTCAACCCGTCGCACCTGGAGTTCGTCAACCCCGTGGTGCTCGGCCGCGGCCGGGCGAAGGGCGACCGCATGGGCGACGAGCGCCGCGACAAGGTGCTGCCGATCATGATCCACGGCGACGCCGCCTTCATAGGCCAGGGCGTGGTGCAGGAGACCCTGAACCTCTCGGGTCTCGTTGGCTACCGCGTTGGTGGCACCCTGCACGTGATCGTGAACAACCAGGTGGGGTTCACTACCGGCCCGCGCCAGAGCCGCAGCACCACGTACGCCACGGACGTGGCCAAGATGCTGCAGATCCCCGTGTTCCACGTCAACGGGGAGGACCCGGAGGCCGTGGCGCAGGTCATCGAACTCGCCATGGACTTCCGTGCGGAGTTCAAGCGCGACGTGGTCATAGACATGTACGCGTACCGCCGCTTCGGGCATAACGAGACTGACGAGCCTGCCTTCACCCAGCCGGTCATGTACGAGAAGATCCGCAAGCGCCAGGGTGTACGCGAGGCGTACCTGGGCTACCTCCAGCAACTGGAAGAGGTCACGGCTGAGGACGCGGAGCGGGTGGCCGCCGAGCGCCGCGCGCACCTGGATCAGGAACTCACCGTGGCGCGCAGTGGCGACTTCAAGCTGCAGTACTCCACGCTGCAGGGCATCTGGTCGAACTACCTGGGTGGCCCCGACGCGGCTGCGCCGGAGGCGGAAACCGCCCTCCCGATGAAGGAGGCGGCCAGGCTGCTCGAGGCCATCACCCATACGCCGGAAGAGTTCAACCTCAACTCCAAGATCGCTCGACAACTTGGCACGCGCGTGAAGATGGCCCGCGGCGAGGTGCCGCTGGACTGGGCCGCCGGCGAGGCGCTCGCCTTCGCCAGCCTCGTTAGCTCCGGGGTCAAGGTACGCATGACCGGCCAGGACGTGGAGCGCGGCACGTTCAGCCACCGCCACCAGGTGTTCCACGACAGCGTGGCGGGCTACGAGTTCCTGCCCATGACCAACGTGGAGGCGGAACCGGGGCTCTTCGAGATCCACAACAGCCCTCTCTCCGAGGTGGCCGTCCTGGCCTACGAGTACGGCTACAGCCTCGACACGCCGGAGGGGCTCGTTATCTGGGAGGCCCAGTTCGGCGACTTCGTCAACGTGGCCCAGGTGATCATCGACCAGTTTATCGCCAGCGCAGAGGAGAAGTGGGCGCGGCTTTCCGGGCTCGTCATGCAGCTGCCGCACGCCTACGAGGGCGCCGGCCCCGAGCACTCCAGCGCGCGCCTGGAGCGTTGGCTGCAGCTCTGCGCCGAGGACAACATGCAGGTGGTGTACCCCACCACTCCGGCGCAGATCTTCCACCTCCTGCGCAGGCAGGTGCTCAGGCCGTACCGCAAGCCACTCATAATCATGGCGCCCAAGAGCCTGCTGCGGCACCCGAAGGCCACCAGCAGCCTGGAGGACGTGGCCACGGGCACGTTCCGGCGCGTCATCGGCGACGACAGCGTGGATCCGAAGAAGGTCCGGCGCATCATCGTCACCAGCGGCAAGGTCTACTACGACCTGCTCGCGGAGCGCGAGGTGCGTGGCGCCGACGATGTGGCCATAGTCCGCCTCGAGCAGCTCTACCCGCTGAAGCGCGAAGCCATGGACGAGGCGCTCGCCCCCTACGCCAAGGACGTGCCAGTGGTGTGGGTTCAGGAGGAGACCGAGAACAACGGAGCGTGGCACTACCTGCTGGTGAGGTACGGCAAGGAGTTCCACGGCCACCCGTTCAGCGCAGTGCACAGGCCGGAAGCAGCCAGCCCGTCCACAGGCTCCGGAGCTGCGCACGAGCTGGAACAGACCGAACTGCTGAGGCAGGCGTTCGAGAGCTGACCCGGGTCCCGCGCCGAGAGCGAACCCGCGCGAACCGGGGTCGCCCTCGCGCCGGGGCCGGTAAGGTATAGACGTTGGGCCGCCACCAGACGCGGCCCCCGCGAAGGAAGTCCGCGGCGCCACGCCGCACGGAGATCACGAAGGAGCGAAGATGGCAACGGACGTCAAGGTGCCCGCTGCGGGCGAGTCCATCAGCGAGGTGTTCATAGGCACCTGGCTCAAGAAACCCGGCGAGGCGGTCGCGGTAGATGAACCGATCGTGGAAGTGGAGACCGACAAGGCCACGCTGGATATCCCC
>CAZVTS010000051.1:0-21240 GCA_964630175.1 uncultured bacterium | reverse complement strand
GCCTGGTAGAGGCGGGTGTAGAGCCTGCCGGTGCGGGCGTACACGCGCCAGTCCACGTACCTGAGTTCGTCGCCGGGTTGATACGCCCGGTAGTCGTGGAACTCGACGCTCTGCCCGGGTTCGGTGGCGCTGCGCTCCCCTCCGACGCGGGAGAGCGCACGTGAAGCGAGCCCGTAGCGGTCCAGCAGCGCGCGCGTGCGCGGACCCACCATCAGTTGCTCCGGCTCACCCGCTCCAGCACCTCGCTGAGGATGGCGTCCGTGCTCACGCCCTCCACTTCGGCCTCGAAGTCGAGCAGCAGCCGGTGGCGCAGGGCGGCAGGCACGGCGCGGCGGATGTCCTCCAGCTCCACGTTGGGGCGGCCCGCAGCCAGCGCGTAGCCCTTGGCTGCCAGGGTGATGGCCTGTGCCCCGCGGGGGCTGGCACCGAGTCGTACCAGGGGGTGCTCGTGCGTGGCTTCCACGATGCGCACGATGTGATCGAGCGCGGCGTCGGCCACGGGCACGGCGCGCAGCATGCGCTGCAGCTCGAGCAGTTCCTCGCGGCTGAAGACGGGCTGCAGCTGGCCTTCATCGCTGCCGGTGGTTACCACCAGGATGCGGCGCAGCGTGGCGGCGTCCGGCCGCGCGATGACTATCTTGAAGAGGAAGCGGTCGAGCTGCGCCTCGGGCAGCGGGTACGTGCCTTCCATCTCGAGCGGGTTCTGCGTGGCCAGCACCATGAACGGCTGCTCCAGCTCGTAGCGCCTGCCGGCCACGGTGACGGCGCGCTCCTGCATGGCCTCGAGCAGCGCGGACTGAGTCTTGGGGGTGGCGCGGTTGATCTCGTCGGCCAGCAGCACGTTGGTGAACACGGGGCCGGGCTGGAACTCGAAGCGGCTGCCGCCGGCGGCGTCTATGAACACGTTGGTGCCGGTGACGTCGGCCGGCATCAGGTCCGGCGTGAACTGGATGCGCGAGTACTTCAGCTCCGTGGCCTCCGCGAAGGCGTGCACCAGGCGCGTCTTGCCGAGGCCGGGCACGCCCTCGATGAGCACGTGACCGCGCGCCAGCGCGGCTATGAGCAACTCCTCCACCACGCGCTCCTGACCAAGCACGACGCCGCCGATGGCGCTGGTGAGGCGGCGGAACTTGTGCGCGAACTGCTCGAGTGGTGCTGTGCCCTGCTCGGCACCGTTCTGCTGGGTCATGGTTCCCTCTCGCGGTGACCGCGAACAACGACGCCGCGCGTCGCGCCTGCCGGCCACTCGGGCAGTATAGCCAGCCACGGAGCAGGGTCGTGACCGTGGCCCACGGTGGGGCTCGGAGTCCTGGCTCGAGCCGGGGCTGACTTGGCGGGAACCGCGGCAGAGTAAACTCTTGCCTATGACACCGGCGTACGGGCGGGTGACGCTGCGGCCCTTGGAGGAGTTCTCCGAGACCGACTGGCGGCGCCTGCAAAGCCATTTCCGGGATCCGGAGATCGCGTACCTCAACGGCACACCACCCAACCGGATGCCGCTCTGGCTCCTTCGGCGCCTGCTGCGGAACGACGCGCGACGTTCGGACCGCGCCACTTTCGGCATCTTCGATGAACAGGACGATTTCATCGGCACCACCGAGCTGTATGACATGCGGGGCACCGAGGGCACGCTCGGCATCATCATCGGTGAGCGCACGCACTGGTCGGCCGGTTACGGCCCCGAGGCCATGCAGGCGCTGCTCGCTCACGCCTTCGAGACGCTGGACCTACATATCGTGCGGCTGGAGACGTTCGGGGACAACCTCAGAGCGCAGCGCGCCTTCAAGAAGGTGGGCTTCCAGGAAACGGATCGCCGGGTGGACAGCAACGGCCGCATCGACGTGCGCATGGAGCTCACGCGCGAGCGGTGGCGCGCCCGGCGCGACGGCCGCGTGACGCTGGTGCCGCAGGTCGGCTCGGCCCCCACCTGAGCACACCTCTAGTCGCTGCCTTCGAAGAACTCCTTTATGGCCCGCGCGGCCGAGGGCCCCACGCCCGGCACCGAAGCCAACACCTCCAGGGGGGCGTTGCGGAGCTCGTCCACGCTGGAGAAGTGCGTCAGCAGCGCGTCGCGGCGCCGCGGGCCGATGCCGGGAACGTCGTCCAGTACGCTCCGAGTCAGCGCCTTGCCGCGGCGCTGGCGGTTGTAGCCCACGGCCGTGCGGTGCGCCTCGTCGCGAACGTGCATCAGGAGCCGCAGCGCCGGGTGCGTGAGCGGCACCAGCACCTCCTCGCCCTCCTCGGTGATGAGGCGCTCCTCCCGCTTCGCCAGACCCACCAGAGGGATGCGCAGGCCCGCCTCGGACAGCGCGCGCCTGGCAGCGCTTATCTGGCCCTTGCCGCCGTCTATGAGCAGCAGGTCCGGCGGCGGCAGCTTGTCGGCCAGCTGCCCCGTGAAGCGCCGCAGCACCGCCTGGTGCATGGAGAAGAAGTCGTCGGGCTTGTCCAGTTCCCTGATGCGTAGCCGCCGGTAGTCGGAGCGCTTGGCCCGGCCGCCCTCGAACGCCACGATGCTCGCCACCGTGTGGGTGCCCATGAGGTTGGAGATGTCGAACCCCTCGATGCGCCAGGGCGGGCTTTCCAGGTCGAGCAGCTCCTGCAGCTCGCCCACGCCGGGCGCCTCGCCGCGCCGCTCCAGCAGCGCTATCTCGGCTTCCACCCCGGTCACGGCGTTGCGCTGAGCCATCTTCAGCAGCTCCACCTTCTCGCCGCGCTTCGGCACGCGCAGTTCCACGCGGCGCCCGCGGCGCGCGCTCAGGAAGCTCTCCCACACCTGCTCGTCGAGTTGGGCGTCGGGCACGAGCACCAGGGGCGGCAGCAGCATCGCCTGCCCGTAGTACTCCGCCATGAAGCGCTCCAGGATCTCGGCGTCGGTGGCGCCGGCTGCGTTGGTGAGGAGTCGCTTGTCGCGGCCCACCACCCTGCCGGACCGCATCTGGAAGAGCTGCACCATGGCCAGGTTGCCGGCCGTAGCCAGTCCGAGGAAGTCGAGGTCCTCGGCGCCGGCGGCGAGGACGTTGGAATCCCAGCCCGTCACGCGCTTCAGGGCGTCGAGGCGGTCGCGGTAGGTGGCCGCCAGCTCGAAGTCCTGGCGCTGCGCCGCCTCCATCATCTGCGCCTCGGTGCGCTCCACCACCTCGCTCACGCGGCCCTCCAGGAAGGCGCGCACGTCGGCCACCACCTCCCTGTACTCGGCCGGGTCGGCCTGCCCGATGCAGGGCGCCAGGCACCGGCCCATGTGGTAGCGGAGGCACGGCCGGCTACGTAGCTGCAGCGGCACGCCCGAGTTCTTGCGCAGCTTGAAGACGCTGTAAACGAGGTCCTGAACACGCCTCACGGCGCCGGCGTTGGGGTACGGCCCGAAGTAGATGCCGCCGTCCTTCACCACCTGGCGCGTGAAGATGAGGGTGGGGAACTCCTCGTTGGTGAGCTTCAGGAACGGGTAGCTCTTGTCGTCCTTCAGGAGCACGTTGTAGTGCGGCAGGTGCTCCTTGATGAGGTTGGCCTCGAGGATGAGCGCCGCCACCTCGTCCTTGGTGACGATGAACTCCAGCCGGACGGCGTCGCGCCGCAGCAGCTTCACCTTCTCGGCCACGTTGGTACCGAAGTAGCTGCCGACCCGGCTCCGCAGGTTGACGGCCTTGCCGACGTAGATGACGGCACCGTCCGCGCTGTGGAACAGGTAGCAGCCTGGCGCTGTCGGCAGTACCGGTAGGTCTCCCCGCTTCACTTAGGGGATTCTATGCCCGGCGCTGCCGCCCCCAGGTAGCGGCCGGCGGCGTCAGAGCTCCAGCAGCAGCGCTTCCGGGTTCTCCAGCAGGTCTATGACGAAGCTCGTGAACATGGCGCCCTCCGCCCCGTCTATGAGGCGGTGGTCGAACGAGAGGCTCAGGTAGAGCATGCTGCGCGCCACGATGCTGTCGTCCGCCAGGACCACAGGGCGCTTCTTGATGGAGTGCACGCCCAGGATGGCGGCCTCGGGCAGGTTGATGATGGGGAACGAGAAGAGCCCCCCGAGGGAGCCGATGTTGGTGATGGAGAAGGTGCCGCCCCGGATGTCGTCCTGCGCCAGCTTGCCCGTGCGCGCTAGTTCCGCCAGGCGCTGTACGTCGGCGGCGATGTCCAGTATGGGGCGCTGGTCCACGCCCTTCACCACGGGCACCACGAGGCCGTTGTCGGTGGCCACCGCCAGACCGAGGTTGTAGTAGTGCTTGCGCACGATCTCGTTGGTGGCGGTGTCCAGGCTGGCGTTGATCATGGGGAAGCGCTGCAACCCCGCCACCACGGCCTTCATGATGAACGGCAGGTAGGAGAGCTTCACTCCCTGCGCCTCGGCGCGAGGCTTGAGCTTGTCCCGCAGGGCCACGAGGGCGGTGACGTCGGCCTCGTCCACGTGCAGGGTGCGCACCGCCTCGAGGTGCGAGGTGGTGAGCTGGTTGGCTATCACGCGCCTGAGGCCCCTGAGCGGGGTGCGCTCCTCAGGCTCCTCGCCCGGTACGTAGGCAGGTCTGGGGGCGTAGGCGACCGGCTGGGCGGTACCCGCACCGTCGGCGTGACGCTGCACGTCCTCCACCCTCACGCGGCCGTTGGGTCCGGAGCCCTCCACCTGTTCGATGTCCACGCCCAGTTCCCGGGCCAGTTTGCGGGCCGCCGGCACCGCCAGCACGCGCCCGTACGCGCCCCGTGCTGCCGCCGGGGCCGCAGGCGCAGCCGCGGCAGGCGCGGGAGCCACCACGCTCGAGGACGCCGGCCGCGCCGCCGGCGCTCCGACCGGTCGCTTTATCGTTATGAGCGGTTCGTCCACGCCAGCGCTGGGCTTGAAGAGACTGAGCCTCTCACCGTCGTCCTCCTGGACGGGTCGGCCGCTCTCCACGATGGAGCGCTCTTCGGCCGCCTGCAGGTTCGGTGCCGGAGCGGCGCCTTCGCCATCGAACCGCGCGATGACGGCGTTCACGGCCACCACGTCGCCCTCGGCAGCCACCTTCTCCGTGAGAGTACCGGCGTAAGGGCTGGGCAGTTCCACGGTGACTTTGTCGGTCATCACTTCGACGATGGGCTGGTCGAGCTCTATGACGTCGCCCACCTCCACCATCCAGCGCACGATCTCGCCTTCCACCACCGACTCGGCCAGTTCCGGCAGCCGCAACTCTCTCGCCATTTACGCTCCTTCTCCTTCGCTGCAGCAGCGTACCGCGCGCCCACGAGCGCGCGCCGCCGCCAGGGGTTCAGTAATCGAGGACCCGCTGCACTGCTCGCAGGATGCGGTTGGGTCCGGGGAGGTACTCCCTGTCCTGCGCGTACGGGTACGGGGTGTCGAAGCCGGAGACCCGTGCGGGCGGCGCCAGCAGCGCGTCCAGCACCTCCTCGCCGATGGTGGCGGAGACCTCGCTCATGAAGCTGACCGAGTGCGGCGCCTCGCTCACGAGCACCACTCGACCAACGCGGGCCACAGCCTCCAGCACGGCGTCCTCGTCCCAGGGCGCCAGCGAGCGTAGGTCCAGAACGTGAGGCGAGATGCCCTGTTCCACCAGGGCGTCGGCGGCGCGCAACGTTTCCGCCATGCTGCCGCCGTAACTCACCAGCACCACGTCGTGGCCTTCACGCCTGACGGCGGCCTGGCCGATGGGCAGCACGAAGTCGGGGTCGTCGGAGATGGGCTCCTTCACGGCTCGGTAGAGGCGCTTGGGCTCCATGAACACCACCGGGTCGTCGTCGCGGATGGCGGCGCGCAGCAGGCCCTGCGTGTCGGACGGGGTGCTCGGCACCACGACCTTCAGGCCGGGGGTGTGCACGAAGTACGCCTCCGGGCTCTGCGAGTGGTGGTGACCGCCCTTGACCCCGCCGGCCGTGGGCATGCGCACCACCAGCGGCGCCGTGAACTGGCCGCCGGAACGGTAGCGCAGCTTGGCCACCTGGCTCACCAGTTGGTCGAAGCCCGGGAACACGTAATCGGCGAACTGGATCTCGGCCACGGGGCGGTGACCATGCACCGCCATGCCGAGCGCCGCACCGATGATGGCGGCCTCGGAGAGCGGAGAGTCGATCACGCGGTCGGGGCCGTACTTGTCGTACAGCTTGTCGGTGGCGAGGAACACGCCGCCGCGCTTGCCGACGTCCTCACCCATAACCACGACCCGGCTGTCGCGGGCCATCTCTTCGTCTAAGGTCCTGGCCACCGCCTGGACCATGGTCACGGCGCTCACTTCGGTGACTTCCTTATCTAGGCGCCTTCGCCCAGGTACCGGTCGCGCTGCTTGCGCAGGCGCTGCGGCATCTCGGCGAACACGTCCTCGAACATGTACTCCACTGGCGGCAGGCCCGCCGCCTCGGCGGCCTCGATAGCCGCGGTGAACTCGGCGTCGTACTCGGTCCTGGCGCTGTACTCGGCCTCGTCGTCCCATAGGCCACGCTTCTCAAGGAAGCGTCGGAAGCGCGGCAGCGGGTCGCGGCCGCGCCACAGGGCTACCTCTTCGCGGGGGCGGTAACGGCTGTCGTCGTCGGCAGAGGAGTGACCGCCGTAGCGGTAAACCAACAGCTCCACCAGCGCCGGCCCCACGCCCTCGCGAGCACGCGCCACCGCCTCCTTCATGACGTAGTAGGAGGCCAGCACGTCCATGCCGTCTACGTAGTAGCCGGGCATGCCGTAGGCGTGAGCCTTCTGGTGCACGGTGTCGGAGCCGGTCTGGCGCTTGAGGTCCACGCTGATGGCGTAACCGTTGTTCTGGCACACGAACACCGCCGGAGCACCCTGCGCGCCCGCGAAGTTGAGACCCGCATGCCAGTCGCCCTCGCTAGTGGCGCCGTCGCCGAAGGTGCAGACGGTGACCTCACCCTTGCCGTCGATCTTCTGGCTGATGGCCGTGCCTGCCGCCGGCGGCACATGCGAGGCTATGGGGGACGCCGCGGTGAAGGTGTTCAGGGCAAGCGAGCCGGGATGGTATGGCATCTGGCGCCCACGCGCCGGATCCGCAAGCGTAGCGAGCGATTGGCCCAGCATCTCGACCAGCGGGATGCCCATGGCGAGGCAGAGCCCTATGTCGCGGTAGTAGGGGTAAACCCAGTCTCTGCCGACCTCGATGGCGTGAGCCACCGCCACCTGCGCGGCCTCGTGCCCTGCGCTGGGCGCTACGAAGCTGATGCGACCCTGCCTCTGCAGCCGGCCGAAGCGGTCGTCGGCTATGCGGGCGCGCAACATGTCGCGGTAGAAGCGCTGCAGCTGCTCCGGTTCCAGATCGAGCTCGAACTCAGCGACCCAGTCGCCGGCCTCGTTGATCACTCTTATCGGCTCGTCGGTGAACGGTTCGAACCGTTGCGATTCCCGGATCATGCGGGCCTCCCTTCGGAGTGGGCCACGCGGCGCTGCTGCGCGGCACAGGGAAGTAGAACGCCCCGGTCCGTATGGCCGGGGTCGCGAAAGGTCGGAGCTGTGTGAGGCATGGGTAGCGGCGCGTGTACTAGCTCGGTGGCTAGCTCGCTGCGGCGGATTAGTGAGTTCACACTGGTCATGATGGTCATGAGACAGCCGTGCCTACCCGGGAAGCGCCCGGTCTTCGGACGCCGACCCCGCCTGTCGCTCGGCCTGAGAATAGCATCGCGGGCGCCCGTTCCCGGTAGTGAACCTCGCATGTGTCATACAAGTGGGTAGTGGACACCGTGAACGGTGCGGCCCACACGCACACATTAGTATTGGGGTGAGAAAGGCGACTCGTAGCCGGCAAGCGGGGGTGTGACCCCGCGCACGGGCGGTCGCGGGAGGGGCACGTCTCCTTGTCCGATCTGGTTCGTTCACTGCTCGCTGTGGCTGTTCTGGCCACGCTGCTGCTGCTCTCGGCCATGGTGTCGAGCACGGCCTGGCTGTGGCTGCTGCTGGTGGGCACGGCGGCGCTTTACGCCCACGCCCGCACGCAGGCGTACGCGCTGCTCGTGGTGGGCGCCCTGCTGGTCGGGGCGGCCGTCGGCATCCTGCTGGAGGTAGCGCTGAGCTGGAGCGGCGCCTTCCTGGTGAGCGTCGGCAGCGCGGCGATAACGGTGGAGGCGTTGGAGGAGCGGCGCGGGCACTGGGCTTTCATCATCGGGCTCGCGCTGCTGGGCCTGGGGGTGCTGCTGGGCATCTTCGACGCGGGGCCGCGCACCGTGCTGCTGGCCTCCGCGGTGGTGGGCGTCAGCCTGCTGTGGTGGCTCCTCAGGCAACGCGGCCATTGAGCGCACCTTCCGCTGCTACGGAACCGCCCCTTGAAGGCCCCGTTTCCCCCTAAGTCGCACCGAAGTGTGAAGGACGTCAGCGTCAGGCGGTAAACTAGCCCACGATCAGATGCCGCGCGGCCTGCGGCGAACCGATGAACGGCCCAGCCATCTGGGCACAGAACGAACTCACCTGCAGCGCAGAAGGTCCCGCGCGAGTGCAGTGCTGCACGAGGACAGGCGTGGCCGGCCTGCAGGGAGCCGGAGGAACCATGGAGCAGACTATCAACCGCGGCCTGGATGGCGTTTACATCGATGAGAGCGCCATCTGCTTCATTGACGGAGCCAAGGGCCAGCTGATCTACGCCGGGTACGACATCAGGGAGCTGGCCGGCAAGGCGAGCTTCGAGGAGGTCACCTACCTCCTGTGGCACGGCGAGCTGCCGAACCGCACGCAGCTGGACGAGTTCAGGCGCCAGCTCGCGGCCAACTTCGCCCTTCCTGAAGCGGTCTACATGCTGTTCCGCGCCCTTCCCAAGGACACCGACCCCATGCTGGCCCTGCACACCGCCGTCACCCTTCTGGGAAGCTTCGACGGTGCCGCCAACGGCGTGGACGCCGACAACGTCCACCGCATCGGCCTCAGGCTGATAGCGCAGATGCCGCTTCTCGTGGCCGCGTTCCAGCGCATCCGCAACGGGCTCGAGCCGGTGCAGCCCCGCACCGACCTGAGCGTGGCAGGCAACTTCCTCCACGCCCTCACCGGCGAAGAGCCGTCGCCCGCGGCTACGAACGTCATGGACGTGGCCCTGGTGCTTCACGCCGAGCACGGCTCGAACGCCAGCACCTTCGTGGCCCGCGCCACGGCCTCCACCCTCACGGACGTCTACAGCGCCATCGGGGCGGCCGTCGGCGCGCTCAAGGGCCCGCTGCATGGCGGCGCCAACACTGCCGTCATGAACGCTCTGGAGAAGATCGGCAGCGTCGAGGCGGTGGACGACTACGTCATGGGCGTCCTCAACCAGCCCGGCGGCCGCGTCATGGGCTTCGGCCACCGCGTCTACAGGGTCCTCGACCCGCGCGCCATCATCCTCAAGGACGTCAGCCGCGCGCTGGCGGAAGAGTCAGGCGATTCCAAGTGGTTCGAGATGAGCCTCGAGATGGAGCGCGTGATGGACCGCGAGATGGCCAAGAAGGGCAGAGAAGTGAAGCCCAACGTGGACTTCTTCTCGGCCTCCGTGTACCGCATGCTGGGCTTCCCGGCCGACATGTACACGCCCATCTTCGCCGTGGCGCGCATTAGCGGCTGGATGGCGCACCTGTACGAGCAGTACGCCGACAACCGTCTCATGCGGCCCCGCCTCGCTTACACGGGCGTGGTGGACAAGAAGTTCGTACCCCTGAACGACCGCTGACCGAAGCTTGGCGCCGGCAGGCTCAGGCGCTGATGTTCAGCGACGCCAGGAAGAGCCGCAGCCACTCCGCGTACGCCGCGGGGCCGTGGTTCCACGCCTCCACGTGCTCCACGCCGGGCAGGCGCACGTACGTGAGGGGCGAAGCCACCGCCTGCGAGAACCTGTCGATGGCGGCTATGGGCACCGTGGTGTCCGCCTCGCCGGCGATGAGGAGCACGGGCACGGCGATGGTGGCGGCGCTTAGGTACTGGCGCAGCGAGCCGTAATCCACGCCGGTGCGCAGGCCGGCCACGAAGAGGCCCAACCGGGTGAGCAGCCCGGGCAGCGGCATGCCGGCCTTCTCGGCCCCGAGCTCGATGACTGGGTAGGGGTCCACGAGCGGCGAATCGAGCACTACCCCCACCACCGCGGGCGCGTCCGCCGGCCAGCGCTTGAGCGCTTCCAGCGCCACGGCGCCGCCCATCGAGACGCCGTACAGCACCACGCGGTCGTAGCCGCGGGCGCGCAACTCGCGGGCGCCCACCAGTGCGTCCTCCCACTCGCTCGCGCCGTAATGGTAGAGCCCGTCGGGGCTGGCGGTGCTGGCGTCGTGGTTGCGGTAGGCCAGCGCCAGGGCGGGCAGGCCCAGGTCGTGGAAGGCGCCCATGGGCCTCAGCAGCTCGGCCAGTTCGCCGCGCCGGCGCCCGTGCAGCATGAGCACGGCGGTGCCGCCGTCAGCGGGTACGAACCAGGCGCGTAACGGACCCACGGGGCCCGTCAGCGTCAGCTCCTCGAACGAGAGGCCCAACGCGCTCGGGTCGGTGCGGTACAGGAAGTTGTCCATGCGGGCTGCGGCGCCCGCGGTGGGAGGCTGCCCCCGCAGCACGCGCAGCTCACGCTCCACCTGCCCGCCGCTGCGGTTGAGCACCTCGCCCAGCACGCCGTTGCCGCCCTCCCACATGAGCCCGTGAACGCCGTCGACCAGGGTGTTGGCGAACTGCAGATCGGACTGCGGTAGCGGCAACGTCACGGCCACGCTGGGCGCCGCCTCGGTGGCCGCCACGAGCGGTTGCGGCAGCCCCTCCGGGGGCCACGGCGCAGCACCGGGCGTGCCCTTGACGGCGGTGACGTCGAACTCCGGCATGAGCCCGTAGGGCGCAGGCACTATGACCCTGTCCGACAGCATGTAACCGGCGGCGCCCAGGGCCGCTGCGACCAGTACGAGGACTCCAACCACCCAGAGCAACGCCTTCACCGCCTCACCACGCTACTTCCCCGTAGGTGTCTTCCCGGTCGGGGCTGGTGGAGAAGATGACCACGGGCGTGCGCGTGACCTCCTCGATGAGGGCCAGGTAATCGAGCACGGCCGCCGGCAGCGCGTCCCGGCTGGGTAACCCGTGCAGGTCGCCCCAGCCCGGCATGCGCCGGTACACGGGCCCGTTCTCGTCGTGGTCCACCGCCACGTTCACGTACTCCATGCCCGCCAGAACGTCGAGCTTGGTGACCACCAGGCCGTCGAAGCCGTTGATCTCGCAGGCGTAACGCAGCTGCGGCAGGTCGAGCCAGCCCACCCGGCGCGGCCGCCCCGTGGTGGTGCCGTACTCGTCCCACTGGTTGGCGCCGGAGCCACGCAGGCTGGTGGCGGTGGCCCCGTCCTCTATCTCGGTCGCGAACGGGCCGTGACCCACCCGGCTGGTGAACGCCTTCACCACGCCGTACACACCCGTCAGCGCCTTGTGGCTCACGCCGGCGCCCACGAGGATGCCGCCCACCGTGGGGTGGCTGGAGGTCACGTAAGGGTAGGTACCGTAGGCCAGGTCGAGCATGGTGCCCTGCCCGCCCTCGAACAGCACCCGTTCGCCGCGTTCCAGGGCGCGGCGCACGAGTTCTCCTGCGTCCGTGACCATGGGCACCAGGCGGTGCCGCACCGGCTCGAGCTCCTGCTTCGCCACGGCCACGCTCGTCCAGCCCACCCGCGCGGTGGAGTTGGGTTTCGCTTCCAGGAGGCGTTCCAGGCGCTGTTCCAGCACGGCGTCGTCGAGCAGGTCGCCGAGGCGCACCCCTATCCGCCGGGCCTTGTCCGAGTAGGCAGGGCCGATGCCGCGACCGGTGGTGCCAACGAAGCCGCCACCCTCGTCGTTCTTCTTGTGATGTGGCAGCACCAGGTGCGCCTCGTGCGACAGGTGCACGCTGCCCGGGTCCCGCCGCGCGGCCAGCGCGTCGAGTTCCTCCAGGAACGTCCACGGATCTATGACCATGCCGCCGCCCAGCACCGAAGCGGGCCGGTCGTGCAGAGTGCCGCAGGTGAGGTGATGAAGCTTGAACACCTCGTCGCCCACCACCACGGTGTGGCCTGCGTTCGCGCCGCCTGAGTAGCGCACCACCAGGTCGGCCTCAGCCGCCAGCGCGTCGACGACCTTGCCTTTACCCTCGTCGCCCCACTGGGCGCCGATCATCGCGATACCGGGCATGCGTCCTCCAGGGGCCCTGCGTTCTGTGGCTGGTTCCAGGCGCCCACCACGCGGAGTGTACCAAGCGGTACCCTGTACGGATGACCGCTACCTCCAAGCCTCGCGTGCTCGTTAGCACCGGCATAGAACCCCGCACCGTAGGCCTCTCTCGCGAAGACGCGCTCACGGGCCGCAACTACTCGCAGGCGGTGGCTGCCGCCGGCGCCCTGCCCATGATGGTGGCGGTGCTCGAGCCCGAGCTGGCCGCGCAGTACGTGGCCGTGGCGGACGCGCTGCTCCTCACAGGCGGCGTGGACGTGGACCCTACTCTTTACGGCGCCGTGCCGGCGCCGCGCCTCGGGGCCGTGGACGAGCGCAGGGACGCGTTCGAACTGGCGCTCTACCGCGCCTTCCGGCAAGCCGGCAAGCCGGTCCTGGGCGTATGCCGGGGCCATCAGCTCATCAACGTGGCCGAGGGCGGCACGCTGCATCAGCACGTGCCGGCCGTGCCCGGAGCCTGGCAGCACGAACAGCAGGACAAGCGGGGCGCCCCGCTGCACCCAGTGAAG
Organism: uncultured bacterium; assembly: GCA_964630175.1. Taxonomy (GTDB): domain Bacteria; phylum Deinococcota; class Deinococci; order Deinococcales; family Trueperaceae; genus JAAYYF01. The sequence continues at coordinate 8,646 of CAZVTS010000051.1, read as the reverse complement.
CTCGCGCCCGGCAGCCGCCTGGCAGAGGCGTTCGGCCGCGAGGAGATAAGAGCGAACAGCTACCACCATCAGGCCATCCATGTGCTGGGCGAGGGGCTCGTGGCCACCGCGCACACGGACGACGGCCTGGTGGAGGCCGTGGAGGAGCGCGAGGGCAGCTTCGTGCTCGGCGTTCAGTGGCATCCGGAGATGGCGTTCATGGCGTATGCCGAGCAGCGAGCGCCGTTCGACCTGCTGGTTCAGGCCACAAGGCAGCACCTGGAGAGCGGGCGTCTGTTACACTCTCCCGCATGACGCAACCGCGTGCGGGAACTGGTGTGGCCTACGGAGCCTTGGATCACGGCTTCGCAGCGCGCTGCGCCCCCCGCGCCACCCGGGTCTTCTCGGTCACGTATACGTGGCCGTATACCTGGCCCGCGGTTGCTCGCCCGGCATAAGGCCGGAACAGACTCAGAACAAGAAGCAGGCATTCACCAGAGTCGGAGCAAGCTGCGGGAAGAACGTCCGCGGTGCCTCACGCCTATTCCCGCGCCACACGGCGCGCAGCATGCACAAGAGCGAACAGGAGAACGAGAATGGTAATCGTCATGGCGAAGAACGCCCCGGCGGAAGCCGTGGAGCGAGTGATAGCGGACATCAAGGCGCTCGGCTTCACCCCTCACGTGAGCGAGGGCGAGGAGCGCACGCTCATCGGCGCCATCGGCCCCGCGCCCACCGAGGAACTGCGGGAGCAGCTCGCGGGCCTGGTGGCCGTAGACACCGTGGTGCGCATAACCAAGCCTTACAAGCTCGCTTCGCGCGAGTTCCGCCACGACGACTCGTTCGTGGTCATAGGCGGGAACGGCTCCAACGCCGTGAAGACGGGTAACGGCAAGTTCGTGGTGGCGGCGGGTCCCTGCGGAGTGGAGAGCCGCGAACAGCTGCTGGAAGCCGCGGCCATCGTTCAGAAGCGGGGCGGGACCGTCCTGCGGGGCGGTGCTTACAAGCCGCGCACCAGCCCGTACGCTTTCCAGGGGCTGCAGGAGAAGGGCCTCGAGATACTCGAGGAGGCCAGGGCCGGCACGGGTATGCCGATAGTCACGGAGGTAACCGCGCCCGAGTTGGTTGAGAAGGTGGCCGCCAGCGCGGACATGCTGCAGATAGGAGCGCGCAACAGCCAGAACTTCGCACTGCTGGCCGAGGTCGGCAAGGCCGGCAAGCCGGTCCTGTTCAAGCGCGGCATGAGCACCTCCATCGCCGAGTTCCTGCAGGCCGCCGAGTACGTGCTGAGCCAGGGCAACCCCAACGTGATCCTGTGCGAGCGCGGCATCCGCACGTTCGAGACCTCCACCCGCTTCACGCTCGACGTGAGCGCCGTGCCGGTACTGAAGGAGCTCACGCACCTGCCCGTGTGGGTGGACCCGAGCCACGCGGCCGGCCGCCGGCCGCTGGTGGCGTCCCTGGCGCTGGCCAGCGCCGCCGCCGGGGCGGACGGCCTGATCGTGGAGGTGCACCCGCACCCCGAGGAGGCCAAGTCTGACGCGGCGCAGCAGCTGGACGACGGCGAGTTCGGCGACCTGATGGGCAGGCTGGGCAAGGTCGTCCAGGCGCTCGGCAAGAGCCTCTGAGGCAGCCGTGCGTCCCGCGCCCCTGTTCGGCACAGTAGTCATAGCCGGGGTCGGCTTGATCGGCGGCTCCATCGGGCTCAGCACCCGTCAGCGCTTCCTCGCCAAGCGCGTGGTGGGGCTCGACCTCTCCCCCATCACGCTCGACGCCGCCCGCGGCCTGGGCGCCATCGACGAGGCGCAGCTGACGCCCGGCCCGTGGCTAGAGGAAGCGGACCTGGTGGTGCTGGCCACACCGGCCCGCACCCTGGTGCCGGCGGGCCGGGCACTGCTGCCGCACCTTCGGCCGGGCGCCATCGTCACGGACGTGGGCGGCGTGAAGGCGCCCGTGGTCAGCGCGCTCTCGGAAGCTGGCGTGCGTTTCGTGGGCGGGCACCCCATGGCCGGCAGCGAGAAGGGCGGCGTGCTGAACGCCGAGGCGGCGCTGCTGGAGAACGCGGTGTGGGCCCTCACTCCGGAGCCGGGCGCCACGGACGCCGAGGCCCTGGCGCGCGTGCGCACGTTCGTCGAGGCGCTGGGCGCCAAGCCCATCGAGGTGGCGCCGCAGCTACACGACAGCCTGGTGGCCACCGTGAGCCATCTCCCCTACCTGGCGGCCGTGGCCCTCACGGCGCTGGTGGCCGAGGGCGAGGAGAGCGGGCTGATGATGCTGCTGGCAGCCGGCGGCTTCCGCGACCTGACGCGCGTGGCCAGCGGCGACCCGACCATGAGCCGCGACATGGTGGCCGGCAACCGCGACGCCGTGCGCCGCGCCTTGGGCGCGTACCGCCGGCAGCTGGAGCGCCTGGAGCAGCTCCTGGACGAACCCGATTCGCTGCTGGCGGCGGGTGAGAGCGCGAGGCTCACGCGGGACTCGATCCCTATCGTGCGGCGCAGCCTGCTGCCGGCGCGTTTCGAGGTCGTTATCGCCGTGCCGGACAGGCCCGGCGAGCTGGCCCGCATAACACGCGCTCTGGGCGAGGCCGAGGTGAACGTGAAGGACATCGAGGTGCTGGGCGTGCGCGAGGCGGGCGGCGCCATCCGGCTGGCGTTCGAGAGCCTGGACGAGCAGGAGCGCGGCACCACGGCCCTGAGAGCGGCAGGCTACGAGGCGCGGGGCCGCAACGGCAACGGTGGGGGTCGAGCCTAGGCTCTGGCGGCTGGGCCCCGTGCGTCGAGGCGCCGAGGGTACAGGTACCCTCTGTTCACGGAAGTTCCGAACTGCTTAACTCAGACGCAGAGTGATGCAGTTCGGAACCTCGCCTTCGACGTGCTTCGTGTGCTCCCCGACGACACGCTCCGCGTGCTCGGGATCCGTCCCTACACCCTCTGGAACAGCGCGGCCATGCCCTGGCCGCCGCCCACGCACATGGAGATGACACCGTGCTCGGCGCCGCGCGCGTGCATCTCGGCGAACAGGTCGGCCGCGATGCGGGCGCCGGTGGCGCCCAGGGGGTGACCGATGGCGATGGCGCCGCCGTTCACGTTCAGCTTCTCGTCGGGGATCCCCAGCTCGCGCTGGCTGTAGAAGGCCTGGCTGGCGAAGGCCTCGTTGATCTCGAACAGGTCAACGTCCGCCACGCTCATGCCGGTCTTCGCAAGCAGCTTGCGGATGGCGGGCACGGGGCCTATGCCCATGACCTCCGGGTCCACCCCCACCACGGCGGCCTGCACCAGGCGCGCCAGCGGCCGTAGGCCCAGGGCCTGGGCCCGCTCGGCCGACATGATCACCGTCATGGCGGCGCCGTCGTTCAGCGGACTGGAGTTGCCGGCCGTGACGGTGGCGGCCTCGTCCTCCGCGAACACGGTGCGCAGCGCGGCCAGCTTCTCGAGGCTGGTGCCTTCGCGCGGCCCCTCGTCCTGCGCCAGCACCACCTCGTGCCAGGTGCCCTCTTCGTCTTTCACGCGGGTGGGAACCGGCACCACGTGCCCCTCGAAGAAGCCGCGGGCGCGCGCCGCCAGTGCCTTCTCGTGGCTCCTGAGCGCGAACGCGTCCTGCTCCTGCCGGCTCACCCCGTAGCGGCGCGCCACCGCTTCGGCCGTCTGGCCCATGGTGTGGTACGCCCCCGGCTTGCTCTTGAGCAGCGCGCGGTTGGGTGCCAGCTGATGCCCGCCCATGGGCACGCGGCTGGTGTTGTCGCTGCCGCCGGCCAGCACCACGTCGTTCATGCCGAGCACCACGGAGTGCACGCCCTGCACGATGGTCTGCAGGCCCGAAGCGCAGAAGCGGTTGATGGTAGCTGCCGCCACGGTGTCGGGCAGGCCCGCGATCTGCACGGCTATGCGCGCCATGTTGTAACCGGCTTCCCCCTCGGGATGGGCGTTGCCCAGCAGCAGGTCGTCCACTGCGGCGGGCTCGAGGCCCGGCGTGCGCGTCATGGCCTCGCGGATGATGAACGCCGCCAGGTCGTCGGGTCGCGTGTCCTTCAGGAGCCCCTTGTGAGCGCGCCCCACGGGCGTGCGCACGGCCGTCGTGATCACTACGTCTTTCACAGCTATCCGTTCCCTTCGGTCAGTTCGTCTTGTGAACCAGGTCCACGGGTCAGCCCGTGGTAGCGCAGGCTTCCGGAGCGCGGTCCGTCAGAGCGTGTTCCAGGGTCGTATCACGATGGCGCCGTCCTTCAGGTGCGCCACTTCGGGGCCCTTCACGTCGCCCTCGTCACCGCCCGACTGGGCCAGCGCACCGCCGATGCGGAGCTGCGGACTCAGGATCCTCTCGGCCCAGATGACCGCCTTCTCGTTGCCGGACGCCCCGGCGTGCGCCAGGCCGCGCAGTATGCCCACCACGATGATGTCGTCGTTGGCAAGGATCTCGGCGCCGGAGTTGACGTCGCCCAGCACCACCACGGAGCCGCTGGACTCCACCTTGCCGCCGGACCGCACGGTGCGGGCCACTATCACGGTCTCGCCGCGCGCCTGGATGACAGCGGTGGGCGGCCGAACGTCCGTGAACTCCCCACCGGCCGCCGCCACACGCCCAGCCACCACCTGGACCACTTCGTAAGGGGTGCGCTCGGCTAGCTCGAGAGACACCCGCCCTTCGAGAAGTTCGCTATGCGCGTCCAGCGCCTGCGCCACCTGTTCAGCGTCGTCACCCGGCTCGAGCGACAACAGGATGCCACCACGGGTTCCTCTGGCCTTCATGGTTTGTTGGTTACCTCCACGCCTCTCAGGCTCCAGTAGCCGGCCATGAAATCCCGGGCGACCGGGATGGCCACGCGCGAACTGGATCCTCCGTACTCGATGAATACCACGAAGGCCACCTCCGGGTTCTCATACGGGCTGAAGCCCATGAACCAGGCGTGCGTGTAGTCGGTGCCGCGCGGCGTTTCGGCCGTGCCCGTCTTGCCGGCCACGCTCACCGGGAACACGCCGGGTCCCAGCACGCTGCTCGACGGGTAATCCGTGAGCATCATGCGCATACCCTCCTTGAGCACCGACCAGTAGCTGCCCGCCAGTTGCGTGGCCTCCGGCTCGAACTCGCTGCCGCCCACCTGCTTAACCAGGTGCGGTTCGACCAGCAGTCCGTCTAGGGAGAGGGCGGAGATGAACTGCGCCACCTGCAGCGGCGTCGCCAGCACGTCGCCCTGACCTATGACGGTGTTGAGCGTGAAGCCGGGCAGCCAGCCGTACTCGTACTGCGGCTGGGCGCGCACCCACTCGTTGTCGGGGATGCGGCCGGACTTCTCCTCCGGCAGGCCCACGCTCAGCCGCACGCCGAAGCCGAACTCGCGGGCGCGGTCCACCACGTCGGAGATGAACGGCGCCCAGCCCTGCGCGAAGCCGGCCGTGCCCGCCGCCGCGTAGTAGAAGTAGGTGTTGCAGCTGTCCGCCAGGGCGTGGCGCGCGTCGTAGTTGCCCTTGTTGTAGTTCGCCCAGTTCGCCCAGGTGCTGCCCGCGAAACGGAACGTGGCGGAGCATGGGTAGAGCGTGCTGGGTCCCGCGTACCCGAACTCCAGCATGGCGGAGGTGGTGACCACCTTGAAGGTCGAGGCGGGCGCGTACGCCTCCACGGCGCGGTTGGAGAGGGGCATGTTGCGAGAGTCCGTGAGGATGGCGGTGACGGCGGCGGGATCGGACGGCCTGTGGGTGAAGACGTTCTGGTCGAACGTGGGGTAGCTGGCCATGGCGAGGATCTCGCCCGTGTGCGGATCGAGCGCGATGAGCGCGCCGCGCGCCACCTCCTCCAGCGGCAGCCCCACCCGCGCGCGGTCCTCGTTCACGTAGCTGACGGCGCCCGCCAGCACGTCTTCCGCCATCCGCTGGATGTTGGGGTCCAGGGTCAGCACCACGTCGTCGCCGGGCCGGGCGTTGAACAGCACCTTGGAAGCGACCACCGTGCCGCGGTTGTCCACCTCCACCTCGCGGCTGCCGGCGGCGCCGAAGAGCATCTCCTCCAGGCCCGCTTCCAGGCCCATCACTCCCACCAGGTCGTTGTTCGAGTAGCCGGGGTTGCGCGCCGGGTCCGCCTGCGCCGTGTAGCCCACCGTCTGCGCTGCCAGGTTGGTGGGGTAAGTGCGCTCTATGCGCTCCCGCAGGTAGAGGTTGCTGCTCTGCGCCACCCGCTCTTCCACCGCCGGCACCAGTTGGTCCGGGATGTTCCAGGCGAGCACCGCACCGTTGGCCATCTCGTCCACCTTGCTGGGATCCAGCGCCCTTGGCGCGCCCTCCACGCCCAGCAGCGCCGCCAGCGCCTCCCAGCCGGGGATGTCGCCGCCGCGGTAGAGCAGGTCGTACGCCACGCGGTCGTCGGCCAGCACCGTGCCGTCGCGCGCGAGGATGCGTCCCCTGAGCGGGATGATGCGCCGCTGCTGCAGGGCGTTCTGTTCGGACTTCGCGATGTACTCGTCGGCCATCACCAGCTGCAGGTGCATGAGGCGGATGGTGAACAGCGCCAGCACCGTGAGTATCACGGCCAGCAGCACCTTCATGCGGCCGACCACCTAGAGGAGTTCCTTCTGGAGGATGCGGCTGCGCTGCAGGAGCGCGGCGCCCCAGGGCAGCACGAGGAGCCCCGCCGCGACCGTGAGGGCCGACTCCACGAGCGCCACGGCGCCCAGCCGCCCGTACCCGAGCTCGCCGCCCGTGAGCCAGATGAGCATGGCGGCCATCACCACCCACTTGCCCAGCCCGGCCACGAAGACCACCAGGGCGCGTTCGAGAACGCCGGTGTTGGATAGCTGCGCGCGCACCAGCGAGGCCACCAGGGCGGCAGCCGCCAGCGCCAGCGCGTGACTGCCGAGCACGCCGCCGCCGACCAGGTCCTGGATAAAGCCCACGCCGTACCCGAGCAGCACCAGTTGCCACGGCTTCACGCGCCACAGGAGCGTGAGGACCGCGAGCAGGAACAGGTCCGGCGCGGGCAGGGGGGCCAGCAGGGCGGAGATGAACCCTTGCGCCACCAGAAGGATCAGGTAGAAGAACACAAGGCGCATCGGCTCAAGTGTACCGAACACCGCGGAGTTACCTGAAGGTAAGCTCTGGCATGGCGATCCTACTCATTCATGGCGGTGCCGGCAGCATAGCCGAACGTTTCCAGGCCAACTACGAGGAGGGGCTGAAGCCCGCCCTGGCAGCGGGTTACGAGGCCCTCACCGGCTCCGAGCCGACCGCAGGCTCGCGGGCGCTGGCCGCGGTGCTGGCAGCCGTTACCAGCATGGAGTCGAACGCTTCGGCGTTCAACGCGGGCGTGGGCGGAGACCTCACGCGCGACGGCGTGGCGGAACTGGACGCCTGCGTGATGGTGTCGGACGCAGAACCCGGCGCCCGCGCGGGCGCCGTGGCAGGCGTTACCAACACGCCCAACCCCATCCTGCTGGCAGACGCGGTGCGCCGCAACACCCCGCACGTGCTGCTGGTGGGCCCGGGCGCGGAGGCTCTGGTTGAGCAGCCGGTGCCGAACAGCGATCTGATCACTGCCAAGAGTCGCACGGCTCTCGAGCGGTGGCTGGCGGGTAACGGCGCCGACCTCGAGCAGCCGTTCTCCTCGCCCGGCGGCTCCAACACGGTGGGCGCCGTCGCCCTGGACGACGAGGGCAACCTGGCGGCTGCCACCAGCACGGGCGGCCGCACCGGCCAGTGGAGCGGCCGGGTGGGCGACGCGCCCATCCCCGGCCTGGGAACATACGCGGACGAGCTCGTGGCCATCTCCTGCACGGGCAAGGGCGAAGCCTTCATGGAGGCCACCACGGCAGCGCGCATGGCGGCCAGGCTCGAAGCCGGCGTGGACCTGGCCACCGCGGCTCAGAGGGCGCTGGACGACGTGGCCCGCATGGGCGGCAACGGCGGGCTCATCGCGGTTACGGCGGCCGGCCAGCTGGTGGTGGCGTTCAACAGCCCCGCCATGGCCTACGGCGTGGCGACCAACGGGACGCTCTCATCGGAAGTGAGCCGCGAGAAGCAGGTGACGGTGCTGTAACCCCGGCGGGTGCACCGGCCGCGCCCGACGCCCGCTACGCCGGCCCTGCCGGGCCTACTTGCCGAAGATGTTCGGCAGCTCCTCGAACGGCACCAGCACCTCGCGCGGCTTGCTGCCCTGGTGCGGCCCCACCACGCCCAGGCCCTCGAGCGAATCCATGAGCTTGCCGGCGCGGGCGTGCCCCACGGAGAGGCGGCGCTGCAGCCTGGACACGCTGGCCTGACCCTCGTTAATCACCAGCTCCGCTGCCAGCCGCAGCTTGTCGTCGTTCCAGTCGATGAGTCCGGAGGCTTCGGACTCGTCGGGTGAGGGCGGTTCGAAGTCCGCCCCGTACGCCTCGGCGAAGTCGTCGTCGAAGTACTGCCTGCGCAGGAAGTCGGCCAGGCGGGTGGTCTCGCGTTCGCTCACGAACGGACCCTGGAGGCGCACCGCCTTGGGCAGACCCGGCTGGTAGAACAGCATGTCGCCCCGGCCGGTGAGCCGCTCCGCGCCCATGGAGTCGAGGATGGTGCGCGAGTCGTGGCTGCTGGACACGGCGAACGCCATGCGCGCCGGCACGTTGACCTTGATCAGGCTGGTGAGGATGTCCACCGACGGCCGCTGGGTGGCGAGGATGAGGTGCATGCCGGTGGCGCGCGCCATCTG